>DBCP01000096.1:3878-4004 GCA_002293105.1 Bacteroidetes bacterium UBA955
TTCCTCGGATCAAAACCCCACACCGCCCGTTAAATCTTATAACTTGACCTCTCGCGTTGTGGTTGATGGTGCATATGCATTCAATGAGGCGTTGAAATACCTCCCCATGAAATCGGATTATTTGGG
>DBCP01000114.1:0-1407 GCA_002293105.1 Bacteroidetes bacterium UBA955
ATGCCGATGACTTGCAAAGCAGCGGCTTGGTACACAGATTTCATGTAAGCAGCGGGCAATGTCATTTTGCGCATGCGGGAAATACCCATGCTTTGGGTCACGAATACATATACAATCAACATCCCAAAGTAGGCATACATGGGATTGATACCCATCGCCCAAAGCTTTTCAAAGCTGCCCGTGGCACCCAAAATCAAATAAATCGCAATGATACCCACTAGCACGAAAACACTGTAAGTGCGAGTCTTGGCAAAAGACGACATCAAATCGTGCAATTCTTCTGCATTCAACGCCTTCAATCCGCGCTCTCTAATCACCCTTCCCCACAACGTCGCCGCAAGCGCAATCGCTATCCCTACATAAAAAATTGTTTCACTATTCATACGAGCAAATTAAGGCTATTTGTTTTAAACCCCTTCGCCCCAATTCGCGAGCTCATCAGCACTCCATAAGCCCGGAAAGAATACCCTGCGCTGGTATTTCGGATGCATATACTTGCGCCAATCGCTGCCACCCGTAGCCGCCGCCTCGCCCAAATACTTGCCCGCCGCATGGTAATGCGCCATCACCCAAGTCACATTCACCGTGTAATCGTAATGTCGCATCGCCGCCACCAACCCCGCATCCGACTTCACATCCTCCGGCAACTGCTGAAACTTCGTCCACAAATTCGTTTGATTGTACCCCTCCATCTTACCCAAGAAATCCGCCTTATAGCGCTTTTCAAAGTTGCTCAACAATGCATTTTTCCGGCCCGTAGTGTGATCCTTCCCCGCCGCCTGCCAATACAAATGCTCAAAAGCATGCTCGTATGAAGTGTTCCTATCGATGGTGGCCCGGAAACGGAAATCGATCAAATTGATCAGCTCCGTACTGGCAAATTCAATCAACCGATACTGAGCACTCTGGAACCCACTCGCCGGTGTCAACGTGTTCCGAAACTTCATATACTGCTCCTTCTCCATCCCATCGCCCATGATCGAAAACGAACTCGATAGCATGTCGAAATACCGACTGATCCTGCGCAATTTCTCGGTGAAAAATGCAGCCTCAACCACCTCTTTCTTCGAAACCTGATCAATCTCCCACAAAATCATTTTGAACAGCAACTCATTGATTTGGTGATACATAATAAACACCATCTCATCGGGCTGATCCGTTCTCTGCACCTGCAATCCCAACAACGCATCAGGCAAAATATAATCCCAATATGTAATGGGGTTAGACCACGACAATCCCTCCAAATGCACATCGGGGTTCTGGTCTATCGCGCGGTATTTCTCGTCGATCCGCTTCAGTATTTCTTCTCTATCCATCATGAGACTTTCAATTTCTTGCTACAAATAACCGCCGATTCGGGCATTCTTCCCCAAAAACCCTGCATTTTTCTGAAATTTTAGGGTACTG
>DBCP01000114.1:1525-3595 GCA_002293105.1 Bacteroidetes bacterium UBA955
GTCTGATATCAAAGAGATGCACCCAACCTATCCAATTTCCGCAGCAAAAAAGTACCTTTGGCACCGTGGATATCATTGCATTTACAGCGTCTTTTGTTCAGCGTACGATGGAGGCCGCCGAAGGCGGACACGATTGGTGGCACATCCACCGCGTGCATACCAATGCCAAAAAAATCGCCCAGTCCGAATCCGTAGACCCCATAGTGGTAGAACTCGCCGCCCTGCTACACGATATCGCCGATGCCAAATTTCACAACGGCGACGAAACCATCGGCCCCGCAACGGCCAAACAGTTTCTCGAAACACAAGCGCAACCGGCATTCCCCAATCAGCTATCGCCCCAGCAGATTCTCCACATCGTTCGCATCATCGAAAACATCTCCTTCAAAGGCGGCAAAGAACAAGCGCAGTTTCATTCAAATGAACTCGCCGTGGTACAAGACGCCGATCGCCTCGATGCCATCGGTGCCATCGGTATCGCCCGAACCTTCAACTATGGCGGATTCAAAGGCAGCGAAATTTTCAACCCAACCCTGCCCCCCAACCCCCACATGAGCAAAGAAGAATACAAAAAAGGTGGCAACCCCAGCCTCAACCACTTTTGGGAAAAACTACTGCTCCTCAAAGACCGCATGAATACCGAAACTGGGAAAAGGTTGGCCGCGGAACGACATACATTCATGTTGTCGTACTTGTGTCATTTTTTCGAAGAAACCGGCATCCAACCCGCCGGATTTGAACTTCCCACACAATAAATTCCCTCTTCCGCCGTTCACCAAAGGTGAACGAAAATGACCCCCGACCCCGTTTTGGTCGCTTTGTAATCGCCGGATTGTGCATCGCCCTAATCGCAATTAACGCCTGTGGCGGAAGTAACGAAAACACAGCCAACAACATAGACCCCGAGGCGCAAAAAATCGCCCTGCAAAATGAACCCATGGTCAAAACCGCTTGCAGTGGTTGTCACGCTTTTGTACCCGCCGATAAACTCGACAAAACCACTTGGGAAGCCGTAATCAAAGTCATGGCACCCAAAATGGGCATCTTCGAACACAACGGCGAAACCTATTTCAATGAAAAAAGTGATCCCAATGTAGACGCCAGCATCTACCCCTCAACCCCTACAATCAGTCCGGAAGACCTCGATAAAATTTTCCATTACTACCAAACGTTGGCGCCCGATGCCCTGCCTAATCAAAACCGCAAATATCCCATCGCCAAAGACAACGGCTTGTTCCAACTCAACCACCAAAATGGCATGTTTCCCGCCGTGGGCAATATGCCCATGACCACCTTTGTTTCGATGGTACCCGGCAAAAACGAAATCATCATGGGGAGCTTTGGCGAAAAAGGCAACTTGGCCTCGTTCAACACCAACGGCACCCGCAACTGGTCGCAAGATTTCCCTTCGGCACCCACCTGGGTAGATTTCTCCAACCCCAACCAATGGCTGGTCACTTGCATCGGTTCTGTGCAACCCACCAACGCAAAAATTGGCAGCATCCACAATTTCTCGCCCCAATCCAAAAACAGCAGCGTGGTGGCCAGCGAAGTGGCCCGGCCTGTAATGTCGTTCCGCCTCCCCCAATCCAACCAAATTTTGATCAATGCTTTCGGACATTTGAAAGGACAAACCTACACCTACAACACCAACAAAAAGAGCCAAGAACAGGTGCTTCGCGACATCCCCGGAGCCATCTGCTCGCGGATCGCTGATTGGGACGGAGATGGTAAAAAAGACATCCTCACCCTGTTCGCACAGAACAAAGAAAGCATCGTTTTCTTCAAAAACACAGGCAGCGGATACCAAGAAACCGCCACCTTACTCGAAACCATGCCGGTGTATGGCTCCAACAGTTTTGACCTGGCCGACATGAATGGCGATGGCAAATTGGATATCGTCTATACCTGCGGCGACAATGCCGATTACTCGGTGATTTTGAAAGATTACCACGGCGTTTACGTCTATCTCAACCAAGGCAACAACCAAGTAACACAAGGCTATTTCTACCCCATCCACGGTTGCTTCAAGGCTTTGGCGCGCGATTTCGACCTCGATGGCGACCAAGA
>DBCP01000114.1:3631-3947 GCA_002293105.1 Bacteroidetes bacterium UBA955
CCTTTCACAACACGAAGAAGCCGCTGTGTATTTGGAAAACAACAAGATGGATTTCAAGCCGTATGCGTTGCCGGGTTACGACATGGGGCGATGGCTTACGATGGACGCGTCCGACGTGGATGGCGATGGCGACCAAGACCTGGTTTTTGGCAATTTGTCGATGGGTCCTGAGAGTTTCATGAGCCAAGAGCAGGTGAAAAAGTTCGCTGCCGGTCCGGCCTGTATTTTCCTGAAAAACACCACTCGCTAATCCCAAATCCATGAAAAAATTAGTCACGGCACTCAAGTATTTCATCAACCTGTTTTGGGGGATCAT
>DBCP01000114.1:4107-4264 GCA_002293105.1 Bacteroidetes bacterium UBA955
ATGCTCGGAAGCTTTTTGCAATTCCCACCGCAATGGGAAGGTTTTGGCACTGAAATGAAAACGGCAAACAACGAATTGGCGCGGGAAAGCATTGGCTTGTTGCTCTGCGGATTGGTGTTGTTGGTTCAGTTTTTCTGCATCAAACCCAAAGCCACAG
>DBCP01000165.1:0-5197 GCA_002293105.1 Bacteroidetes bacterium UBA955
GAGTTTTTGTGGCAGGAAGGACATACAGCGCACGCCACCAAGGAGGAAGCATTGGTGGAAGCGCGCAAAATGTTGGAAGTGTATGCGGAATTCGCCGAGACTTTCATGGCTGTGCCTGTAATCAAAGGCGTCAAATCAGAAAAGGAGCGTTTTGCGGGTGCCGATGATACCTACTGTATCGAAGGCATGATGCAAGATGGAAAGGCGTTACAAATGGGAACGAGTCACTTTTTGGGACAGAATTTTGCGAAGGCTTTTGATGTGAAATTTCAGAGCAAGGAGGGCAAGCTGGAATATGTTTGGGCGACGAGTTGGGGGGTTTCGACCCGTTTGATGGGAGCACTGATAATGACGCACAGCGATGATGAAGGATTGGTATTGCCACCCAAATTGGCACCGATCCATGTTGTGATTGTACCTGTTTATCGCAGTGAAGAGGATTTGGAGAAAATCAAAGAGGCAATGAAGCCGCTATCGGCCCAGTTGAAAGCGAGCGGATTAACCGTAAAGTTCGATGATCGGGATACGTACAAGCCCGGATTCAAATTCGCCGAGTGGGAATTGAAGGGTGTGCCAGTGCGATTGGCTGTGGGTATGCGTGATTTGGAATCAGGTTCGGTGGAAGTTGCACGGAGGGATACCAAGGAGAAGTTTGTGGTAGCGATGGATTCACTTCACGAAAGAATTCTTGGATTGATGGATGAAATTCAAGCCAATTTATTTGAACGTGCTGCAGGATATCGGGCTGAGAAGACCCACGTGGTGAACAGTTGGGATGAATTCTTGGATGTAATCAACGTGAAAGAGGGGTTTGCATTGGCCCATTGGGATGGTACCGGCGAAACCGAGGAGAAGATCAAGGAATTGACCAAAGCCACCATTCGTTGTATCCCGTTGGATCAGGAAACTGAGGCAGGAAATTGTGTGTTAACAGGCAATCCAAGCCAAGGCCGGGTTGTGTTCGCCAAAGCGTATTAATTTTCCTTGGAGGAGAGATAGGCTTGCGTAAAAATCGCGCCTAAAATGAGACTGGTACCCAGGTAAAACCACAGGTTCAAATCTTCATTTTCTTTAAAAATCAGCGCACCCAATACAATGCCGTAGATGGGTTCAAGGTTCACTGTGAGGTTTGCTGTAAACGCAGAGAGTTGTTTGAGCGCGTAGGTGCCCAAGTAAAAGGTGAGGTTGGTGCAGAGAAGGGCTAGCAGGCCAATCCAAATAAAATCCCAAGGACCGGTGCGCAGGTTCTGTAGGTTGAGTGCATCCATGTTGAGCGTTGGAAATGCTTGGTAATCGCCCATGGGGAAAAGCAGGATGATTAGGCTTAGAAAAATGGCACCCGACATCATTTCTATGGTTGAGATGGCCAAAGTGGGTGCGGTGGTAATGTGTTTTTTATTGAGGGTGGTGAAGGTGGCGGCAAGTGCTGCGCTCACAATACCCGTGATGATGGCCCATCCATAAGACAAATTGGGTTGTGCGGCTGTGGCGGCGGGTTGAACGGGAAGGGAGAAGTAAATCAAGACGATGCCGAGCATGACAATCAATCCCATGAGGATATCGCGGAGTGAATAGGGTTTTCTGAGGATGGTGGGTTCGATGATGGCTGCGAAAAAGGAGGCGGACCCAAGGCAGGCGAGGGTAATGGAAACAGAATTTCCCAATTTTATGGACCCGTAAAAGGTAATCCAATGGGCGCAAACGATGAGGCCGATTCCTGCGAAGTTTAGGGTGGTTTTTAGGGAGAGGGATTTAAGTTGTTTCCAGACCGCGGGGATCAGCAAATAGATAGCTGCTGTGATGGCCATGCGGTGCCAAACCAGGTACAACGAACCATAAGAGATGAGTTTACCAAGGATGGCGGTGAACCCCCACAGAAACACCGCGCTATGAAGAGCAATAAAGGCTTTGGTGCGGGGCGTAGTGTTGGTTGGCATACCCTGTTAAAAAATCAAGGCCGCTGATTAAAGCGGCCAGGATGTTGGTATATAAAAGCGCGTAACAGTTGGCGTTATCGAAATAACCGATAACACTACAAATATATTAAATCGGCATGAAAATGCAAAAAAATCTAATTGAATTTTCCTTTGTAACGATCCTTGATTTCGTTCACAATGGTTTTCAATTCTTGTTCTTTGTCTTTGTTCATCACGAGCAAAACTTCATCGGATTCAACAATAACGATGTTATCGATTCCGTTCACCACAATCAGCTTCTGTGAGTTATTAAAAATCAAACTATCAGAAGAATTATAGACGTGAACATGCTTGCCGATAATGGCGTTGTTTTTATCATTTCGTTCTGAAACGTCCCACAAACTTTTCCATGTGCCAAGATCGTTCCATCCAAAATTTGCCGGCATTACAAAGACTTCACTCTCTTTTTCCAATACTCCATAGTCGATACTGATGCTGGGTGTGAGGGAATAGGCCTGTTCCAATTGTTGAGGGTAATTGGCACTTAGGGTATCTACGTCTGCGAAAATCTGGTGGATTTCTGGGATGTGTTTTTCAATACTCTTGTTGATGGCTTTCATGCTCCACACGAAAATACCGGCATTCCAAAGGAATTCACCGCTTTCCAAGAAGCTCTTGGCGATTTCTTCACTGGGTTTTTCGGTAAAGGTCTTCACGCGGTGTAAGCCACTGCCGTCGAGTTCTGGATTGAATTGTATGTATCCATAGCCGGTATCAGGACGGGTGGGTTTGATACCCAATGTCACCAGTGCTTCGTGCTGGGCAGCGAAGTTCATGGCGTGTTGTGCAGTCTCGATAAAGGCCATCTCATTGCTAATCAGGTGATCGCTGGGAGCAACCAAACAAACCGCATCGGGATTTTGCTGTGTGATATGACGGTTGGCCAAGGCAATGCAAGGAGCGGTATTTTTTGCCAAGGGTTCATGCAATATCTGGTTGAGGTGCATTTCGGGGATGTGGGCTTGCACCAGGGGAACATAATCGGTATTGGTAACCACATAAATGTTCTCTTTGGGCACCATATGGGTAAAACGGTTGTAGGTCTGTTTAATGAGCGATTCGCCCGTTCCCATAATATCAATGAATTGCTTAGGGAAACTCTTCTTGCTCACAGGCCAGAATCGACTACCGATTCCGCCGGCCATGATCAACACGTAATGGTTCTTGTTTGGGCTCATAGAATGCCTTCTCTATAAAGGTCGTGCAAATGTACAACGCCAAAGTAAATACTCTGTTGCGTTACAAGGATTTGGGTGATTTTCTTCTCTTGCATCAACGCGGCGACTTCGGTTGCCATGGCATCATGCGGCACGGTGATGGGATTTTTACCCATGATTTCATTGGCCGTTAGCTGTTCAAAACTGCTGTGATTTTCGAGCATCCTTCGGATGTCGCCGTCGGTCACAACCCCCAAAACACATTGGTTTTCATCAACTACAGCTGTGGCGCCTAATCGATTTTTGGTGATGGTGAGTATGACTTCTTTCCAGGGCGTGTTGGGTAAAACAGCGGGCTTGGCATTTTGCTGGGCGATACTGCCACATTGCAAATAGAGCTTTTTTCCTAATGCGCCCCCAGGATGGTATTTGGAGAAATCGTGGCTATTGAATCCCCGCATTTGGATCAGCGCTATGGCCAGGGCATCGCCCATTAACAATTGGGCTGTGGTGCTGGTTGTAGGGGCGAGGTTGTTTGGACAGGCCTCCTGGTCAACCGTTGTGTTGAGGATGTAATCAGCTTGAAGGGCCAATTGACTTTGGATGTTGCCAACCATGGCTACCAAAGGGTTGTTGTTGCGTTTGAGCAAGGGCGCCAGGGATTGAATTTCGGGGGTATTTCCACTTTTTGAAATGGCGATAACCACGTCATGGGGCTGTATCATGCCTAGGTCGCCGTGAATTGCATCGGCCGCGTGCATGAACAAGGCAGGCTGTCCGGTACTATTCATGGTAGCCACGATTTTCTGGGCGATAATGGCACTTTTGCCAATGCCTGTGAAAATGGCGCGACCTTTTTGTTGCAGGAGCAACGCAACAACGGCCGCAAACTGATCGTCGATAAACTCGGTCAAGTTTTGCAGCGATTGTAGTTCGCGACGAATTGCTTCTCGACCATGAGATTGGATGAGTTGGGCGTTGTTATCTGTAGAAGACATGAGAATTAATTGCAAATTAACCGAAAATTCTTCGAGCGGTTATAAAAATCGCAATTCTCAGTGCAGCGTTGCAATTTTCTTTGTAACTTCACACAATGGTTTTGGCAATTGCGCAAACAATAACCCCCTCATTTAACTAAAGTATGCAGTCTGCGGCGGTCGCTCCCAAGTTGGAGCCAAGAAAGGTTTTGAAGGAGTTTTTCGGTTTTGATGGTTTCAAGGGAAATCAGGAGGCTGTTGTGAATAGTATTTTGGCTGGTGAGGATTGCTTTGTGATCATGCCAACGGGTGCGGGTAAATCAATGTGTTATCAGCTACCTGCCGTTATGATGGAGGGTACGGCCATTGTGATATCTCCGTTGATTGCGCTCATGAAAAACCAGGTAGACAATATCCGTGGATTCGCGCAAAAAAGCTCCTTGGCACACTTCCTGAATAGCTCTCTTACAAAATCTGAGCTGAATCAGGTGTTTGAGGATATGTTGAGCGGGGAAACCAAGTTGTTGTATGTAGCACCCGAGACATTAAAAAAAGATGAGACCATCGACTTGTTAAAACAGGTCAAAATATCATTTGTGGCGGTGGATGAGGCACACTGTATCTCAGAGTGGGGACATGATTTTCGTCCTGAATACCGACGGATTAAGCAGATGGTGAAATCCATTGACGATGTGCCGGTTATGGCCTTGACAGCTACGGCTACACCCAAAGTACAGCAGGATGTTCAGAAGAATCTGGGGATGATGTCATCCAACTTGTTCAAGAGTTCGTTCAATCGATCCAATTTATTCTATCAAGTTAGGCCCAAGGGTAGGAAAGACATCGTACATAAAGAGATTATTTCATTCATCAAAGCCCGACCCAACAAGAGCGGTATCGTGTATTGTTTGTCGCGCAAGAAGGTGGAGGAAATCTCGGAAATGTTAAACATGAATGGGATCAAAGCATTGCCCTATCATGCGGGGTTGGATTCCAAATTAAGGGGTCAGCACCAGGATGCTTTTTTGATGGAGGATTGCAATGTGATTGTGGCCACCATCGCTTTTGGAATGGGTATCGATAAACC
>DBCP01000165.1:5299-8002 GCA_002293105.1 Bacteroidetes bacterium UBA955
GATTGTTTGTTGTTTTACAATCCTTCAGATATCGAGAAACTGGAGAAGTTCATGAAGGACAAACCCGTGGCGGAGCAAGAAATAGGCAGTTTATTGATTGCGGAAACGGCGGCATTTGCCGAGAGCAGTCACTGCAGACGGAAGTTGTTGTTGCATTATTTTGGCGAGACATTTAATGAGACCGATTGCAATAAAATGTGTGACAACTGTGCCAATCCAAAACCCAAAGAAGAGGTTACGGCGGTGTTGACGCAGATGTTAAAGGCCATCGCCAATTTGAAGAGCGAGTTGGGAATGAATCACTTGGTGAATTATTTTGTAGGAAAGCGCATCGATAGCATCCGTGATTACGGTCATGATTTGTTGCCTGAATTTGGTTTTGGTAAGGAGAGGGACAAGTTGTTTTGGAAATCTCTTATGCGTTTGGCCATCGTGCACGGTTACTTGAACAAAAACATCGAGAAATATGGGTTGATGAGTATTTCTGAAGCGGGAGAATCTTATGTAAAGTCGCCTCAATATCATGAGATGGCTGTGGATGTAGAATTTGATCACGTGAATGATGAAGACTTTGAGAACTTCAAAGCTGAGAGCATATGCGACGAAGAGTTGTTTGGTCACCTCAAGGATTTGCGTAGAAAAGTAGCCAAAGATTTATCGCTTCCTCCATACGTGATCTTTCAAGATCCGAGCTTAGAGGATATGGCCATCAAGTACCCCATGAACATTGAGGAATTGGGCAATATCAATGGTGTAGGAAAGAACAAAGCACAGAAGTTTGGCGAGCCCTTTGTCTCGTATATCGCTGAATTTGTCAAAGAACATCAGATAGAACGTCCCCAAGATATTGTTCTCAAGGGAAATTCAGAACGTTCAGCCAAGCGGGTTAACATCATTTTGAACATCGATAAGAAGGTAGACTTGCCAGACATTGCTAAACAGTTGGGTATTTCATTTGATGATTTGTTACATGAGTTGGAGCAGATTGTGAATTCAGGCACAAAATTGAACCTGCGCTATTTCATGAATCAGTTCTTGGACGATGAATTGCAGGCCGAAGTATTGGCTTATTTCAAAACCACAGACGAGGCAAACATTGATGAGGCGGTGGCATATTTTGAGGGCGACTTCAGCCACGAGGAATTGGAACTTATGCACATCCAATTTCTTAGCGATGTAGGCAATTGAGTTTGGTACTTGTGAAATGTGCGGAGCCTGTTGTTATTTTGCATAGTCCCGCAAACGAAAATCATTGAGCACACAGCCCACTTTTGAACAAGTTTACAAGAAGTACAGACCGGCTTTGATGCAGTTTGCTTATTCCATTACCCGGAGTACACCGGATGCAGAGGAGGTAGTAAATGATGTGTTTATCGCCATTTGGGAGCGACATCAAGATTTGTTGGGGTTGGAAACGCTCAAGAGTTATTTGTTTCGTGCGGTAAAGAACCGTAGTTTGAACCAGATCAGTCGGAATCGCTTGCCGTTCGATGAAATGCGCGAAGAAATGCCCGTGCCGAGCAAAGAATTTAGTGCATTGGATCAAATGGAAGCCAAGGAATCGAGTGAAAAGATTACGGCTCTGATTGATAAGTTACCCACCAAGTGCAAGCAAGTTTTTTTATTTAGTCGTGTTCATGAATTGAGCTACAAGGAAATAGCGGAATTGATGGACATATCGCCCAAAACCGTTGAAAACCAAATTGGGTTGGCTTTGAAGTTTTTGAAAGAAAATTATTGAGGGTTGACCACGCGCTCGTAAACCGCTTCGTATTGCAAAAGGATGGTCTTCAAATCGAAATTATGGGCTTGAAGTAAAGCGTTTTTGCGGAAGGTTTTGAGCATTTCGGGGTCTTTGAGCAAGGTAATGGCATGTTGTGCCATGCTATCGACATCGCCAACATTAGACAAGAAACCGGTAACACCGTGGACATTGACTTCTGGTATACCACCAGCATTTGTGCTAATGACGGGTACTTCGCAGGCCATCGCCTCCAAAGCGGCCAAACCAAAACTCTCGGATTCAGAGGGGAGTACAAATAAATCGCCAATGCTTAGAATCTCTTCAATGGCCTCTTGTTTGCCCAAAAAGGTGACCCAGTCGCAGGTGTTGTGTTCGCGACAAACTTTTTCTATGTGTGAACGTTCTGGACCATCGCCGATGAGCAATAATTTGGCGGGAATCTCTTTGATGATGCGACTAAAGATGGCGACAACGTCTTCCACCCGTTTTACTTTGCGGAAGTTGGAGGTATGGATGATGATTTTTTCGCCATTGGGTGCGATCATTTGCTTGAAATGCTCGCGGGGCTTTTTATTGAATCGGTTGAAGTCAATGAAGTTTGGAATGACATCGATGGGTCTGTTGATATCAAAATGTTGGAGGGTTTCCTCTTTCAGTTTGTTTGAAACGGCGGTTACGGCATCGGATTGATTGATGCTCCAACTAACCACGTGTTCATAGGTAACTTCCCTGCCAACGAGGGTGATGTCGGTTCCGTGTAAGGTTGTAACTACCGGTATGTGGATGCCTTTCTGCGCCAGAATTTGTTTGGCAAGCAATGCGGCGGAAGCGTGGGGTATGGCGTAATGCACGTGCAGCACATCGAGGTGGGCCGATTGAACGATATCAACCATTTTGCCAGCGAGGGCAGTTTCATAGGGTGCATACTCGAACAGTGGGTACTTAGCGATGTTTACCTC
>DBCP01000165.1:8141-11548 GCA_002293105.1 Bacteroidetes bacterium UBA955
ACACCACTTCCACCAAAGGTGGGATAACAAACTATTCCTACGCGCATGATTACAGTAACAAAGTTCCATAAAAAATGTAGGTTTGTGGAGGAAATTTATTTGCGATTGTAATGGATGTTTTTACGGATGAGTACTTCATGGCAAAGGCCCTTGAATTGGCCTTACAGGCCTTCGATGATGAGGAGGTTCCCATCGGGGCGATTGTGGTACATGAAAATAAAATCATTGGCAAGGGATACAACCAAACGGAGCGATTGCAAGATGTAACGGCGCATGCGGAGATGTTGGCGGTGACGGCGGCATCAAATGCGGTGAACGGCAAGTACCTGGATAGCTGTACGCTATACGTGACCATTGAGCCATGTCTGATGTGTGCCGGGGCGATTCAATGGGCTCGGTTGGGCCGGGTTGTTTGGGGTGCATCGGAGCCAAAATTTGGCTTTAGCCGTTTGGATCCCAAATTATTGGGTAAAACAGAAACCTTAGGCGGTGTGATGGGTGAACAATGTAGCGATGTAATGAAGCGATTCTTCAAATCCCGTCGAAAGTGACCTCGAAGGATGCACATAGATTGGTGCTTGTCCAATTGCAGTGAATGGATTTACAAGTACGCTAAAAGTGAATTACGGGAGCTTTTCGTAGCAGCCCAAATCGGGTAGTGATTTTCGGGTTTTGCCCAAGATGTCTGTTGTAACCGGCGTACCAAAAGTGGCCGCTTTTTTATAGGCAGCTGAAGTGGAATCAATGTGATAATTGCCCCGATCGGTATCCACAAATTTGGGGTCTTTGTTTAATGTATTGGGTTTTGTGAGAATGCTATTGGGGTTTTGCGATTTGAGCAGGTTGTTTTCGAGATCAAACACAAACGGCGATAGGTTGGTTTGATCAATTTCAAGTTCTTCCTTATTGTATCCAAACACGATGGAATTGTTCATCGCACACGATAAAGGTGCATGCTTTAGCAGGGTTCCATTGCCATTTCTGAGGGTGTTGGTTACTGCGAAATGACCATCGTTCCGCGCAGATATGCCTGAGTATTCAGCGAATGTGCAGTGATTGAAGTTGTAATTTCCACCGAGCAAACCCAGAAACGTATAGGATCCTGCATCGGCAAAAAGACAATTCATGGCTTTGATATGGGCTGTAATTCCAAGCATGCAGGCTTGTCCGCAGTATTGAATACGGGTACTGTTCATGACCAAATTGTCGTTGCCATTCACCGGCAGAGAATCTACCCTCACACCGATGGTGGCATTGGTGATGTCAGCGTACTGAATGTTGTTGTTTGTACTACCTACTAGGAAGTGAATACCACCCCATTGGTTGGCGAGGAATTGGGTTTCCCATACGGGTTTATCGCCACGAATACTCACGCGTTTGCTGGCATTGCCATTGATATTCAGGGTGCCCCCAATGTAAATACTACTTTGTGCGCTCGCAAATACTTGAACACCAGGGTTCATGGTCATGGTTGTACCCTGTGTAACGCCCATGTAGCCTACAATGACATAGGGTTTGCCGTTATCGGTCCAAGTGATGTTCTGATCAAAGATGGTATCGTGGTAGTAATTGGCGTCCCACCCGTATGCCGCGAGTTTGGTGTTCTTGAATTCACCATTGATTTCAGATTGTAGCGAATCGAGCACAATCACGGGTAGCGTTGTATTATTGGGCTCGAGTTTGCATTGCACAAAGATGAAAACAGAGTCTTTGGCGCCGATTTCAATACCGCGAAATTCAATGCCCGATTCCCCGTCTATGGAAACACGAAACTGGGATTGCGCGCCGCCAGCTAGTGTGAAATTGGCTTTAACGGGCAGATTTTCGGGGTTTTTGATGGAAACAATTTTGGTCACAGAAATCGGATAGGTGGAACCAGGCTTGCGCGTGAAGACCGTATCAAACCACACTGTATCTTGGCTAAAGGCCAGCGTGTTTTTTTCGTTATAAAATCGTTCGGCACGGCATCCCATTAACCATGAAGCAATGAACAACAACAACAATCCCAAGGCAGAAGTAAAAGCTTTGTTTGGCATGATTGAAGTGGCTGAATGTGTTTTGAACATGGGGTCTGGGTTATTCAAAGATATCTTCGTTATTGAGGATTCCCAAGTAACTGAGGTACCGTTCTTCAGCGATATCGCCAGCCCTCACTGCGGCAAGTACGGCGCATTCAGGCTCATGGGTATGCTGACAATCGTTGAATTTACACGCGTTCAAGTAGGGACGCATTTCTGGGAAATACTGACAGATTTCATGGGGTTCAAAATCAACCACACCAAAATCGCGAATTCCAGGGGTATCGATAATTTGGGTGCCATCAGACAGGGTGAACATTTCGGCGAATGTAGTTGTGTGGCGACCTTTGTCGTGGTGATTGGAAATTCTCCCTACGCGGGCGTTGGCTTCGGGGAAAACGGCATTGAGCAGTGTGCTTTTACCCACGCCACTATGTCCCGCCAGTAACCAGCGCTTACCTGTAAGCATATTGGCAAAGGGATTGAGTGTTTCAGGGTTTTTTGCAGAGCCCATCATCAATGTGATATTGGCATTGCGGTAAATGTGTTGGATATCGGCCAAAAAACCGGCAGCATTATTGCCCAAGAGGTCCATTTTATTGAAGAAAACCGCTGCGGGTACTTGATATGCTTCACATGTGAGGATAAAACGATCAATAAAACCCAGGGAGGTTCTGGGTGCGAATAAGCTGGCAATTAGGGCTGCACCATCGAGGTTGGTGGCCAGGATTTGTCGGCGCGAGCTCAGTTTATTCGACCTACGAATGAGGTAATTGTTTCGGTTCTCCACTTTTGAGATGGAGGCGGTATCAGGGTAATTGGCATCGGCTTGCATTTCCACACGATCGCCCACGGCCACGGGGTTGCTGGTATCGAGGTCGTTCAAACGCAATTTCCCTCGGGTCCGCGCCATCCACACCTTTCCATCATCGGTTAGTACTTGGTACCAACTGCCGGTGGATTTGGTGACGGTTCCCTGCATGGTTAGAAGATGGCTTCGCAGATTTTTTTGGTTTGGGTACTTTTACCCATGGTATAAAAATGCAACACGGGCGCACCCTTTGCCATTAGGTCTTTGCACTGTGCGATGGCCCATTGCACCCCAATTTCCGCGATAAGCTTATCGTCTTTGCACTGGTCAATTTCGTTTGATAGTGCGAAAGGGATATCCATGTGGAATATTTTGGGCAATACATACAATTGTTTGCGCGTTGTGATGGGTTTGATGCCGGGAATAATGGGCACATTGATTCCGGCGGCCCTGCATTTGTCTACGAAGTCAAAGTAATGTTGGTTGTCGAAGAACATCTGGGTAACCAAGAATTCTGCGCCTGCATCTACTTTCCGTTTGAGGTAACGAAGGTCGGATTCCATGTTGGGTGCATCCGC
>DBCP01000165.1:11619-16638 GCA_002293105.1 Bacteroidetes bacterium UBA955
ATTTCCTCGTCCAAATAAATACCCGCATTCATGTTTTGTATTTGGTGAATGAGGTCGAGTGCGTTTTTGTTGCCGTTTTTTTCGGGCTCGAAATTGGTATCTCCTTTGCGGTTATCGCCCCGCAAAGCCAAGATGTTGTCGATGCCCAAGAAACTCAATTCAATAAGGGCGTTTTCGGTATCTTCTTTTGAAAATCCACCACAAATCAAGTGGGGTACTGCATCAATTTTATAGTGGTTTTGCAAGGCTGCGCAAATGGCAACGGTACCGGGTCTTTTTTTGGTAGATATGCGGTCGTAGGTGCCATCGGCACGCTTCTTCAATACATAATCTTCCCGGTGATAGGTTACATCAATGAACGAGGGTTTGAATTCCATGAGTGGATCCATACCTGCCAGCAATTCATTGAAGCTAGCACCTTTTAACGGGGGCAATATTTCGAAGGAAAAAAGGGTGCTTTGAGCCGATTCGATATGTTCTGTAATTTTCATGGAATTTATTGAAATTGGATGGGAAAAGTTAGGGTTTCAGCACCGCGCAGTACAATTACAGTGGTTGGCTTATCGGCGGTTAATTTACCCAAACCTACCATGTAATCCTCTACGCCATTGACGTCGAAATCGCCCAGTTTTTGAATAATATCACCCTTTTGAAGTCCGGCTTTCTGTGCAGGTTTGCCTTCGGATACCCCATCGATGCGCATGCCTTTGCCGCTGTAACTGTAATCGGGCATCACGCCGAGGGTGATTTTGAATTTGGTGCGACCCATTTGGGCATCTTGGGTTTTGGTGAAGGGCAATTTGCCTTTTTTGTTGTTTAAAACGATGAGTTGCTCAAGCACGCTGAGGCTGTTAGCCATCCCTTGGTAGTTGATGAGGGCTTCGTCATCGGAGGGTTTGTGATAGTCTTCGTGCTGTCCGCTGAAAAAGTGCACAACAGGGATGTTTTCAAGATAAAAAGAGGCGTGATCGCTGGGGCCTAAACCACTTTTCGTGGTGGTGATTTTCAATTGGTTGGTATCGGTAGTGATCAATGAAATGGATTTCTCAAACTCTGGCGATGTACCTACACCATTGAGGGTGAGTACTTTTTTGGTGGTATCAATTCTCCCCAACATATCGATGTTGATGACGTAGTTGATCTTACCCAGTTTTTGGCTGGTTTGACCCAAAAATGCTGGCGGATTTTGTACGAAATGTTTGGATCCCAATAGGCCCAATTCTTCACCGCTAAAAGCGATAAACAGATAGTTGTTCTTTTTGTATTTCTTGCCTTTGAGTGTTCTTGCCATTTCCAACATCGCCGCTACGCCTGAAGCATTGTCATCGGCGCCGTTGTGGATTTCGGCCGGCCCAGTGTGACGGCTGTTTTCGTACTCATTGATACCGATATGATCGTGGTGGGCACAAACAACAACGGTGTTTTTCTTGTGGTTATTTCTGAAGGCATAGACGTTGTGGGCATCGGCTGTGAAAACGCGAACATTGCTCACCATGGTTATCGGTGCCTGCGGGAAAACGCCTGTTTGGTTGCAATAAAACACTGGAATTTCCAATGTTTTTTCATTGCGTTTGAGGTTGCCTGAAGGCGATGTGAATTTCTCGAAGGGTTTGATGAAGATGATTCCAATGGCCCCTCTTTTGGTGGCCTCGGCAATTTTTGTGGGTATGTCTGATACTTCTGCAATGGGGGCGTGGGGGTTTTCTTCCATGCCAGGGTAACCCAGGCGAATCAATGCAATTTTGCCTTTGATATCGGCCGTTCCATAATCGTCGCGCTGTAGTTTTTCAGAAACCAAGCCATATCCGCAATCGTACCATGCAGCACGAACATTGGCGTCATTGCTGCTTTGTGATAGGGGGTAATAGTCCTTGAAAAGGGTAAACTTCATTACCACTGTATCCATGCCTGGCGCGCTCACACCCAACATACATTTGTTGGTGGCCATCCGGAGTTGGATGATTGGGAATACCTGTGTTTGTGGCACCAATTTGGCCTTCGTGAATTCTTGGGCGATATAATTCGCGCTCATCGCTTCCTCAGGAGAGCCCGTTTGTCGGCCTTTGAGTTCATCTGAAGCCAAGTAAGAAATGTCTTTTTTTAATCGGCTAGGGCGATCAGTGGGTTCGTTGTTTTGAGCCCAAGTAATTTGGCAGGCAAGTGCACTTATCAGGAGGAGCCAATGGCGTTTCATGAATTGATTTCTATGAGGGTTTTAATCAGGATGATACTGGAAAGTACTGCAAATATAACGCGGAGCCAAAGAACGGGTACACGGGGCGCCGTTTTCTGTCCGAAAGATGAGAAAAACATCACCCCAAGCAGCATTGGGAGTAACAATATACCGAGAAGATAGCCCCATTGAAAAGGGTTGATGCTCGCTGCAGGGGCGTTTAATCCGTATTGAAGGAGCGATGAAATAGCCAGTATTGGCACAATACTCAGTGATAGTGACGTGGCTTGATGCATGGGTTTCTTCAGCAACATCCTGAACAAGGGCACCATGATGATTCCGCCGCCGAGGCCACTCAAAGAAACCACACAACCTGCGATGATTCCCACCAAAATGGGCAAAAAAGGCGATGTTTTGGCTTCATTTGTCAAGTTTTCTGTTGTTTTTAGGGCTGTTTTACCCCAAATCATGTTGCCGATACTCAACAAAAGGAATCCCAAGAAAACGGTTTGAAATCGGGTTTTACTGTACCAATCGCCTTGTTCAATGGCCATGGACATCGCCAAGGAACTTATGGCACCTGGGATGCCGATGTACAGACTCTGTTTCCAATCCCATGTACCCATTTTTTTCTGTCGGAAAATGCCCGAAACGCCCGACATAAAGACCAAAGCAATGGAATTTGCGAGGGTGTATTTAACCAATTCGTCTGTGGTTAGCGGATAGTTTGATAGGTACTCATTGATGACCGGTATGAATAACATACCTCCCCCAACGCCGAGCAACCCTGCCAAGAAACCACCCACAGATCCGCAGAGCAGCAACAAAAGAAAGGGCAGTATTTGTTGGGTAAAGAGATCCATGTATTGGGGAATATTGATGATTAGGGCTTCAATATTCTTTGGTATGTTGGAACATTCCTTAACATCGCGGCGGCATCTTTTGTTTCGGGATCAAAGGTCAACCACGTTTTGAAAAAATCCGTTTTCTTCAATTTTCGCATCATGATCTCCTTGTTCAGTACTTGGATGACGGTGGTTTTGTTGGCCATCAATTCTGCTTTCAAATGACTTTGCACTTGCGTTTGGTTGACTTGAAACCCACCTGTTTTTTTGATAAAGGCCGTATCGCTGTAAACACTGGCCATGGCTTTTTGCCATTTGGCTTGCATGGCGGCCTGACTTTTTTGAATCGCGAAGGATACAAATTGGTTGTACTGAGCATCCGTGATGGGTGAGAAGATCGTATCGGGTTGTGCGTTGTATATGTCGTTGGCCCAATCGAACAGAATGAGCTCTTTTTCAAGCCATTTGTACACGGCCAGTCCTTGATAGGGATCGAGGTATTTGTCTGGGTCGATTCCGCCGCCCTCAAATACTTTCCGACCATTTTGGGTTTGAAAAGCCCTCTTTTTTTCTTGCGTCAATACCGTTGCCTGTCCGTCTGAACCCCGCTCTTGGTAATTGAGTCGCTGTATGCATCTTCCGCTAGGCGTATAATACTTAGCGGTTGTCAATTTCATTTGGGTGCGATAGGGAAGGCTAACATAATTCTGTACGAGTCCTTTTCCAAAGCTGGTTTGTCCCATCACCACGGCGCGGTCCATATCTTGCAGACTGCCACTCACGACTTCTGAGGCCGAAGCGGATCGCTCGTTGATAAGGACCACCAAAGGGGTGTTGGGCAGCAGGGCTTTGTTGGGGGTGAACCAGTTTTTTGGGCCATTGACATTTTGGCCTTTCAAGGTAACCACGGATTTGTTTTCGCCCACGAAGAGTCCCACAATTTTCACGGCTTCTGCGAGGAGCCCGCCCCCGTTATCGCGCAGGTCAAGAATCACACCTTGCAGGGTGGTTTTTTCCATCATTTTTTTGAGCGATGCTTCTATTTCGTCGCAGGCATTTTGTTCGAATTCTTCCAGTTTTACGTAGGCGATATTTTCTTGAAATAGCCCGCTATACGACACCGACGCGGTTTTGATGGCCATTCGGGTGATGGTTTTGGTGAGGGTTTTTCCGTTGCGAATCAAACCCAATTCAAATTTGGTGTTGGGCGCTCCGCGCACCATGGTAAGGAGTTCCTCGGTGGATTTATCTTTGAGATTAAGGCCGTTGATTTGGGTGATTTGATCGCCCAATCGCACGTCGGCGATGTCAAATGCATAACCCTCCTCGATGTGATCTACGGTTGGGTAATGATTACGTATGGTGATTCTACAGCCAACGCCACCGTATTGACCCTGTCGCTCCATGAGGGCTTCCTCCGCTTGGTATTCAGAGAAGAAGTTGGTGTAGGGGTCTAGGGATTTGAGCATCGCATCGATGCCGGTTTTCATGAGTTTGCCGGGTTCCACCTCGTCTACGTAGGTAGCGCCGAGTTCTTTGTACAGTGCGGTAAAAATCTCAATGTTTTTGGAGTACTCAAAGAGGTTATCGACTACTTTGTTGCCTTGGCTTAGGAGCAACGCAGAAACACACAGAAGGAGCCATTTGGGCACACGAATCAGCATGTACCAAAGATACGAAAAACCCAATTAGGCAGCACTGAAGCTTCCTTGGAAATCCTTTCCGGTGGGACCTTCGAAAATTTCGAGGTTAAAGCTCGGCACGGTGGCTAGGACATGATCAAAAATATCAGCCGCGATGGTTTCGTGATCCACCCATTGTTTGTCGAGTGTGAAGCAATAGATTTCCAAAGGCAACCCTTTGTCTGTGGGCGGCAGCTGCCTTACCATCATGGTCAATTGCTTGTTGACTTTGTGGTGTTGTTGGATGTACAAACTCAGGTATCTGCGAAAAATGCCAATATTGGTCAGGTTTCTACCATTGGCTAAAATTGATTTGTCG
>DBCP01000132.1 GCA_002293105.1 Bacteroidetes bacterium UBA955
ATTGATTGTCGCACCGAAACGATTCAAACGCAGAGGGGCGGCCGTTAGGCCGCCCCTCTGCGTTTGATATTTAATCGGATATAATCGGATATATCCGACAACCATCCGACTACTAAATATTCTCGTACAGAACTTGCAGTTATGGAAAAGGAAAATTACAGCGATAGGGCTTGGGAACTCGGTTATTATACTTTGGAGATGGCGAACAGAATGTCACAATCCGAATTTATGGCACTGGGTGAAGAAATGATGAAGACGGCAAAACAGGTCAGCCAGGGCGGCCCGATGAACACACAGCAGGAAATTTATGATGCGTATAACCGCTGTTTACGACTGATGAGCTACTTACAAGCCGTGGAGGAAATGGGAATAATCTCTTCTTCTGAATACCGAAATTTAGAAATACAGATTTTGGCATTAACAAATCAAATCCAAACGATGTACAAAAATGCCCAATGTTAACTTTGTGTTAAATATGGATTAAGGGAAATTTTGTGTTTGGGCTGATGGTAAATTTGTTGCGATAAATAAAACATCATGGCATTAAACAATATCCTCAGCGTTTTCCTACCCAAAGACAAGGTATTTTACAGTTTGTTTGAACAAACAGCCGCAAACATTACTGAAATGGGTGTTTTGTTACATCAGTTTGTTTATGAAACCGATCCAAATAATAGGTTGGCCATTAGCAAACAGATTGAAGATTACGAGCACAAAAATGATGAGTTGACCCACAATATCTTTACAGAATTGGGGAAGAATTTCATTACACCATTTGATCGTGAAGACATACACTATTTGGCCACGGCAATGGACGATGTTGCGGATTACATTCATGCTTCTTGCAAGAAAATGCAGTTTCATGGAGTGAATCCCCACGAACAAGGCATTCAGAGTTTGGCGGAAATTATCATGCAAAGTGCTGCTGAGGTTGGAAAGGCCGTAATGCAATTGCGCGAGTTAAAGCGTCCTGAGAAAATCATGGAGAGCTTGGTGAAAATCAATAGTTTTGAAAATCATGCAGACAACGTATTCGACATGAGCATCAAGAATTTGTTCGAAGTGGAGAATGATTTCAAGGAATTGATTCGTAAAAGAGAGGTGTACACCGTAATGGAGGTTGCAACCGACAAGTGTGAGGATGTGGGCAATGTGATTGAAACCATCATTGTAAAATACGCGTAACCATTTTATACGATAGCAAATGTCCACGCTAGTAATTGTAATCATAGTGTTGGCATTGGTGTTTGACTACATCAATGGTTTTCACGACGCGGCCAATTCTATTGCTACGGTAGTCAGCACGAAGGTGTTAACACCATTACAGGCAGTATTGTGGGCGGCGCTATTCAATTTTGTTGCGTTCTTTATCTTCAAAGATCACGCTGTAGCAAATACCATTGCAAAAACGGTCATCGACAATTACATAACCCTACCAGTAATTTTGGCGGGTTTGGTGGCAGCGATTTTTTGGAATTTGTTGACATGGTGGTATGGCATTCCGAGTTCTTCTAGTCATACACTGATTGGTGGTTTTGCAGGAGCAGCGTTGGCCCATGCTTATTTTATCAAGGGATGGGTACCATTTGGTGAGGTAGTAGAGTTTGACAAAATCTCAAAAACAGTGTATTTTATTTTGTTGGCACCATTGATTGGTATGGTGATTTCAATCTTTATCACCTTAGTGACTATTCGCCGTAATATCTATGGAAAATTGGCCTTGATTTTGTTGTCAAGTACAGCGTTATGGTTTCTCTTTGGTTCTTTTCGTGGGACCAAGTTGGAAGATAACTTAGCTAAATTCTACAAGGTAGACAAATACAAGAAGGAACTCGCTAAGAAACCGGAAGACGAAAAAGTTCAAAAGAAGTACGAAAAGGCGGTTGCTAATTTCAATACTAGTAAGGTGCTTTTGGCTGATTTTGATGAAAAAGGTGCCACTGTTGTTGCAGCAAATATTTCTCAACAAGTAGAATTGGATTATTTGATTGAAGGCAAATTAAAAGATCTCGTATCAAAAAAATTGAAGTTGGATTTGGCGAAAAAAGCCGCGTTTTATGACGATGCTAAAAAGCCCAGGGTTGAAGAGATTGAGGCAGTGTTGGAAGAGTGCAAACCGATATTCAAGAACTATTCTGTGGTTGGTCCTGATTCTACGGCGCATGCAGTAGCATTGGTTTTGGGTGTTACAGCGATTGGAGACTACGACAAATTTGTAAAGGGTTTTGACATAAACATCCAAAAGGACTTGTCGAAAGAGCTGGATCGTGCCGACAACCGTTTCTTATTGATGTGTATTTACGCTGTAATTTTCATCTTCATTTTGAGCTACATCTATTGTGAAGTGATTAAAACACCAACAGCCAATAGAATGGCCAACATGTTTAAGAAGTTGCAATTGCTTTCAAGTGCTGCCTTCAGTGTAGGTCACGGCGGAAACGACGCACAAAAGGTTATGGGTATCATAGGTGCTGCGTTGATTGCCGGTGGTCATATGTCGGACTTTAAAGAGTTGCCGAATTGGGTTCCATTGGCTTGTTATGCAGCTATTGGTTTTGGTACATTGAGCGGAGGTTGGAAAATCATCAAGACAATGGGTACAAAAATCACCAAGGTAACACCGTTGGAAGGTGTGAGCGCTGAAACTGCAGGTGCAATGACCTTGTTTATGACAGAACAAATGGGTATTCCTGTAAGTACGACCCATACAATTACTGGGGCGATTATAGGTGTTGGAGCAACCAAGCGTTTGAGTGCAGTGCGTTGGGGTGTAACGAGAAGTTTGTTGATTGCTTGGATTATCACTATTCCAATCAGTGCGTTGGTTGCTGGACTCTGTTATTTGGTTTTGGGATTAATGGGTATTCATTAATCGAAAAAATACTCTGTGGTGCCCCGGCTGAGAATCAGCCGGGGCACTTTTGTTTTTAATTGTTCAATCAAAAGTGGTTTACACTCGCAAATAGATTTGTAAAGGCCCCAACGGAATCAGTACCTTTGATCTAATATGTCTTTGAACAACGCCGAATCAAACATTACAGTTCATCCAACAGCCGTTGTGGATGAGGGTGCTGTAATTGGTAAGGGCACCAAAATTTGGCATTTTTGTCACATATCTGCCAAAGCTCAACTGGGTGAAAATTGTAATCTTGGGCAAAATGTATTCATTGATAACAATGTGGTCATTGGCGAAGGTGTAAAGATTCAGAACAATGTATCCTTGTACAGCGGTGTTATTGTATCTGACCATTGTTTTATAGGCCCAAGTGCAGTATTTACCAATGTGATTAATCCAAGGTCTTCTGTGGTGCGAAGGGCGGAGTTTAAACAAACTAGACTAGAAAAAGGAGTAACAATTGGGGCAAACGCAACGATTGTGTGCGGGGTAACGCTGGGTGAATATGCGTTTGTTGGAGCGGGAGCCGTGGTGGCATCAGATGTGGCACCCTTTGCCCTTGTAGTAGGTGTACCAGCAAAGCAACAAGGTTGGATGAGTGCCCACGGTGATAAATTGATTTTTGACGATAAGGGCTTAGCTACGTGTTCAGGCTCTGGCAAGGAATATCGATTGATAAATGGGTTAGTACAAGAAGTTATTAAATGACAACAAAGCAAAATATCTTGGTCACCGGAGGTTTGGGATTTATAGGATCCCATACGGTGTTGTGTTTGAATGAAGCGGGATATACTCCGATTATCGTTGACAATCTCCACAACTCTAGGATAGAAGTATTAGACGCACTCGAAGATTTATTGGGTTATCGACCAATTTATATCCAAGGCGATGTGAACGATGTTCAACTAATGTCGGGCTTGTTCAATGAATATAATCCATCGGCGGTAATTCATTTTGCGGCGCATAAAGCGGTAGGTGAAAGCGTGGAAAAACCTTTGATGTATTATCAAAACAATGTTGTTGGCCTTATTAGCCTATTGGAAGTGATGAAAGGTATGGGCTGTTCGAAGATGGTATTTAGCAGTAGTTGCACTGTATACGGGGAGCCCGAGGCAGTTCCTGTAAAAGAGAGCACACCAACTAGACCGGCGGCAAGTCCGTATGGGGCTACCAAACAAATGGCGGAGGTTATTTTGAAAGACAATTCATGGTGTGAGGTTCAGTGTTTAAGATATTTCAATCCGGTGGGTGCCCATCCATCTGCGAAAATCGGTGAATTGCCATTGGGCGTCCCTAACAATTTGATTCCATACCTAACCCAAACAGTTGCCGGCATCCGCGAGAAGTTAACGGTTTATGGGGGTGATTATCCCACGTCAGATGGTACCTGTATCCGTGATTATATTCATGTCATGGACTTGGCAGAAGCGCATGTGGCCGCCATCGATCGATTGTTTAATCCAAATCGAATTATCGCATCACAAGAAGGAGATCCATCATCCGAGAACTTTGAGGTTTTTAACATAGGAACTGGTGTTGGTTATTCTGTATTAGAGGTAATTGCCGCTTTTGAATCTGCAACTGACGAAAAAGTGAATTATGCCATAGGCGATCGCAGAGCGGGCGATGTTGTTGCTGTGTGGGCCGATACCAATAAAGTGAACAATGTATTGGGATGGTCGGCAAAGCGCGATTTATCGACCATGATGAAAGATGCTTGGCATTGGCAGCAAAAGTGTTAACCGAGCCCCCAGTTTCTATCCAAGTTTCGGTATTGAATCGCCTCGGCGATGTGATGTTTTTCGATGTTGTTGGCATCTTCGAGGTCGGCAATGGTGCGGGA
>DBCP01000134.1 GCA_002293105.1 Bacteroidetes bacterium UBA955
TAATCGGCCTGCATCACCAAATCATTGATCATGCCTTGTAAACCCATCGCACGGCCATCGTCGGGAGCATATATCCTTGTGATGCCATAATCCATGAGTTCTTTGATCTCTTCAGGCAAAATCACACCGCCACCACCACCAAAAATCTTGATGTGCTCGGCACCCCTTTCCTTCAACAAATCATACATGTATTTGAAGTACTCGTTGTGACCGCCTTGGTAGCTAGTCATTGCAATGGCGTTGGCATCCTCCTGAATGGCGGTTTCCACCACCTCCTGCACACTGCGATCGTGACCCAAGTGAATCACTTCACAACCGGTTGACTGAATGATGCGGCGCATTACGTTGATTGCGGCATCGTGACCATCGAACAAGCTGGCGGCGGTAACCACCCTAACCTTGTTCTTCGGGACGTACACTGTTGTATCCATTGATTTGGCGTTGAACTGCAAAGGTAATCGATGTTGGGCAAACCCCCTACCCACCCCAATGCGTTGATCTCATTGAATCCTTCCCAACCTATCTCCGTGATATTTCGCGCTTTCGCACTCATTGTTTCGATTTTATTGGGGGTAATGATTCAATTTGGTGTTTATGGGTCTGTGATTTCTGAAATGAAAAAGTCCATCTACCCTTCCGTCCTTGCCACCATCGCGATCATTGCATTGGGGAGTTGTCGCGATAACACCATTGCGCCGGTCAGTGCTACAGACAAAATCACAGCACTCGTTACTCAGGCGGAATCGGAAACCAAGAAAATTCAGAGCAGTATCGACCTCACCGCGGCCGCAATTAGCATAGAAAATTTGGCTCTGAGTGCCGATTATTTTGTGAATGAGAACCACCTTAAATCATTGTCGAGTCTGGATACAAACGCTCAAATGGAACCTTGGAAAAAAGAATGCAATAGCGAATTTTTAAAAGAGCGTGGTTTTGGGAGATGTCTAACAAACTTAAACCTCAATGCACAGCAATCCGTAGCATTAGAAAAAACGCTAATCGATTACGCAGCCTTGCAAAAACCGATTCTCAACGATGAATATCAGTTGTTCGTCGACCTGAAATCTGTGTACAAAGAAAGAATCGCATCCGATATCGACTCATTACAGCACGGAAACATTGACAACCAATCGTTTCAGCAAAAAATGGATCAATACCAACAAGATTTTATCGCTGCATTTAGCAGGCAACGAAATGCAAATAAAAACTTGTCTATGCTATCAGTAAATTATCGCAAAGCATTGGAAACCATCAAATCCACGCTGAGCGAGTCTCAATTTAAACAGTTCTACATTTGCCATCAACGGTAGTGTAGTTGTTCATGGGTTATAGTTAGCGAAGGGGCCTCTTGCATAGGGGCCTTTTTGTTTTAGTCTTCGCCCCACTTGGGAGTACGCGCTTTAATCCAGCTGTAATAGTAAGCAACCACCACCAAACCTGCACCAAAAAAAGGCATCGCCACACCCCGGATTTCATCGTTGAAATAGAATTCCCCTGTCATCCAAATGGCATTGCCGAAAATCCAACAACTGATGGCTAGATTGTGATAAAAATCAGCCACCGAAGACCGGAAGCTCTTCCAAGTAATCCAAATTGAGAGGGCTATGGTTGGTAGCGCCATCGCCATACCCAATTCGCGGAAGTGCATGAGCCAAGCAAAGTCTTTCACCAACCAAAACACCACATGCAGATTTTCTTTTTCTTTGAGCGATTTCATGAATTCTGAGTTGTTAACGATGATCCGCCACCACAAATTTGGCTTCTTTCTTGCCTTGATCACCCAACAACTCAAGGGTATATAGACCTGCCGAAAGTTGTGGCAAATCCACTGCGCTTAGTGACTGCTCCCTGACCGCACCTTGCGCAACCAGGGCGCCCATGGCATTGCGAATGCAGTACTCTGTAGCACGCATCCCTGAAGGTATTCTCACCCACAGAAGATCAATGGTAGGATTGGGATATACTTGCAAAGTTGTAATATCCGTGGCTTGCACAGAAGCACGATCCATAACAACCTGTTTGGTTTTACTGCATTCGCAGCCCGTGGTCCTTACCACCGATTTCACAGTAACCGTATACACACCATCCTGTTGCAAATCATAGTTCACCTTGGCATTCACGTCTTTGGAATTCTTGATACCCAATCCAGCGACCGTCCAAGTGTAATCAATGCCCGCCTGTCCACCCGCCACCTGCACATCATCCACCGGCTCTAGCGCCAGGCCGAAGAAGGCAAATTGATAATCGGGCGAAGCCATAAAATCACATGTTCTAGGCAGCTCTTGGATGGTCACGGCTTTGGTCACCGAATCTGCGCATCCATCTTTCAATCGCACCACCAACGTTACGTTGTAGGCTGTAGTTTGTTTAACTGTGTATCGCTTTTTGGGACTTTCTAAGGTGGAATTAGAATTATCACCAAATTCCCATTCATAGGACATGGTCCCTGAGGCGGTTGTGCTTTTGTTTAGGAACGACAATTCCTCACCAGAACACACTGGAGCAGCCGTAAAATCAGCCGTTGGCTGCATCAAGATATCCAACAAAGCCGTGGTGGAATCAGTACATCCATTGTCGAGCTTCACTATAAACACAACCTGCTTTTTGCCGAGGGATGTCCAACCGTGTAATGGAGAAGATGCCGTGGCTGTTTTGCCATCGCCGAAATTCCAAGAATAGTTAGCGACTGCCCCAGCTACGGCGGGGGTTTCGTTGGTAAATTGGGTAGATGTACGAATACAGGCCGCATCGTATTTGAAAGCTACTTTGGGCGATTCAAACACCGTTACAGTGCGGGTTTGTGAGTCTTTGCAACCAAATTCCGACTTAACCACCAACTTCACTGATTTACTACCGGATGTATTGAAAACGTAACTGGGATTTAGATCATTGCTACTGCTATCGGGGTGGTTGAAGTACCATTTACTTCCAATGTTACCCGTGGCGATGCTGCTGTTGTTTTGAAAGGTAAAGGCATCACCGTTGCACCGACCACTCAAAGTATTGAAGGATGCTTTGGGTACCACAAATTGATACACTTTTTGGGTTTCGGTGGCTTCACAGCCAGATATATCTGCTTTGAGGGTAACCACATAGGTACCGGCTGCGCCGTAATTGAGGGAAATATTGGTGGAATTGTTGAGCACGAAGCCTTTTCCATCCCCAAAATCCCAATACATTTTGGCCGTTGTAGGGGTGGTTTGATTGACAAATTTCACAGATTCACCCACACAGGCATTTTGTCGGGTAAACGTAGCTTTCGGAATGGCATTCACCACTACGGCCATGGATTTTTCAAACACGAAACCATGGGGATTGGTGGTTCCACGGAGTTTCACGGTGTAGGTTCCCGCTTTCTTAAAAATGAATTCACCGTCTACGAGGTTGGAGGTATCGTTGGGATCACCTGTGCCATAGCTCCACCAGTTTTCTACGTACCCCGATTTGTATTTGGAGGTATTGACAAATTTCACGGTATCACCGATACAAACTTTGTTAGGCAAGGTAAAATCTGTCGTTACCGCCGGATAGATGAATACCTGTCGCTTCAACACTGTATCACACCCATTGCTGAGGTCCGAAATTTTCAGTAGGATGGTTATCAGGCTGTCTTCCAATCCAGCATCACTGGTTTTGAATTGCAGTTCGAGGTCAGCCGAAGCGGTCGGCGCCGTGAGGGTTGCACCCGTCACGGCGCGACCGCTCGGCGAAATCGCCGAGACACTGGCATTCCACTTACTCGTACTACCACTGCCATATTGGGCATTCGTATACAACCTAGGTGCTTTGATATCATAAATGACCGGCACATCCAATACAGTCACATCCAAGGGTTTTCCGCGCTGATAGACCGGATTGTTCCCCGTTTGCGTCTTGGCTGAAAACTCATAATACCCACCGCCAGGGGCCGGCTTTACAAACGTCTTAAATGTCAACGTATCGTTCTTACGCAAATCATCAAACCCTTCAACAAAAATCTGAATCACGGCATTTCCAGCCGCCGAAATCTTCAATGGCACAGTAAAATCAATGCTCAGAGAATCCTTCGGCAAGATTTTGCTACTCACCCACTGTCTGGTCGCAACACCATTCAATGAATAAGCCACATTAAATTTTGAAGCCGTATCGGTGTAATTGTTCTTCACCGTGATATTTACCTTGCCCTCATACCCTGAACAAATTTGCGATGCGATGCTAAACGTGGTCTTCACCGCCGCCAAATCCATCACACTCTCCGTACTGCCTCGATCAGATTTTACCGTAGACCGCTTAACACCGGATACATCCATGTCGTTGTTGGCAACGGTAGGTACATTGTTTTGGTTTTCGAAAATCGCTGACCGAAAATCATTTTTTGCCACATCTACCCAACCCGGGTTTCCAAAATACTCACCGCTGCCGGCTGTACCCCCTGCTTTATAATCGCTCCAACTGCTATAATAATTCGATTCTACACCCCACTGTTCTCCACCCGCAAATCGCACAAAACATGTATTGTGATTCAATTCTTTCATTTTGGTCGATGACCAAACATTGATCCCATAACCAAAATCATCACCCCGCATATCCAAAACATTCCCCACAAACGTCACCTCCGACTCATCCTCCAAGTAATACCCCAAACCCACGTGGGTCGACAAACTACTCGGCCTACTGTAAACGGTATTCTGGCGTACCTCGGTCTTATACCCTGTGTTATAATTCACCACGTAAAAATTATCGGTTTGATTATAGCCTTCGTTGCGGGCAATCAAATTCGAATTAAAAACCACATCGTGCAGAAACCACAAATACACCCCGTTGAAACTGCTCTTGGTTGATGTGGTCTGATTTAATAAAATTTTATTTCGGTTTATCTGCCAGTCTCCATCGTCATATACAGCCAAACAAACCAACTGATCTCCGGCTTTGTTCGAGTCCAACACATTGTCTTCAATGCGATTCCAACTATATCCCGCATTACCGCAATCGCCAAAAAACATGACCCTTCCACCACCACTATTCGACCCAAACTGACAGCTGCGCACCACGTTGCCAACTACATCCAAATCAGAGATCGTTTGGATATTCAACCCGTACGAGTTTCCTGATTTATCCGCCAAAAGGCGATTCATCTCGTTTTTCTTCACCAGAAAATACTGTCCTTTCGCCATTTCAATCCCCACAAAGTTGTTCAATACTGCAATGCGCTTGAATCCATTTCCAGAGAACACTACAGGATAGGTAGACTTCCCCGATACAGCACCACAAGCAATTCCCCAAAAACGACTAATGTAATTGGTGGTGCTGCCAGACCCTGCCCCCGAATAAGGCAAATCATGGATTGCGTTATTCACCAATTGAATCGATGCATTGGTACAAGCACCGTTGGTGATGCGAATACCGGTAACAACCGTATCCACCGGTGCCGACCCTCCCACTGCACTTCTGCTGATATCGTTTCCAGACACCACCTCACCGTTCACGTATTGCAACAAAATCGCCGTCTTGAAAAAGTTCTTTATCACATTTCCGGATATCGCATTCTCTGTACCCGTTCCTGAATACGTCGCCGAACCCTGTTGGTCAACGATGGCATACAATGGACCCGGACTGTTGGTCGCCGTGGTGGTCATCGTACAGTTCTTGATCGTATTTCTCACGCCATTGTTCGATGAACTGATGGTCAACACATTGCTTTGAGAAGTGGCAAAAGCCAAATAAGCAGCAGACGGACTGCCAGAACTCGCGATATTCGAAAACTCCAACGCACAGCTGCTCAACACATTGTCATCGGCGCCGTTCGCCAATCTCACACAAATCCCGGTACTCGCCGTGGTGCTGTTAACAACGGTCAGATTTTGGATTTCAACAAAATCGATTCCATTCAAGTACAATACCTCATAAATGAGCGACCCTGTGAGCTTTTTCCCATTCCCATCGATGCTGATTTTCTTGCTCGACGATGTTGGATTGCTGCTGTTTTGTTTTAATTCTACGGCTGCTGTAATGGTGAGGTCAGACATCACCTTAACTGATACATTGCCCGATACCCCATTGCTTGAAATGGCCGAAGTAAAATCAGACCAAGTGGCATAATTTGTGGCGGCGGTGGCGCCGCCAATGGTATAATTTCCGCTCAATTGTGCCTGAGCCAGGGTATTCAACAACAGTGCGAACGACAGAAACAAAAATCTCATACCAACAAAAATAAGGACAGCGACTACAAATTTGTTTAACAACCTACCAACCTAACGCCAAATTCAATAAAAAGCCTTTGGTTTGCAGTGTGAATTCGCATTTACAAACCCCAAAGGATCGCAGACAGGTTGAAAGCAAAAAACGCTTAGAACTTTCCACCGAAGCATCTATATTTTTTATGGGATCTTGCTTTGGGGAGGAAATGCATTTACGCCTCATCGAAAAGCAACACACATCCATTTCCAATCCTTTTGGGGTCATTTTCCACCCATTCCCCCTTTGGAGAAATTGGCAGCTCATCGCCAATTCCAATAACAAAACCACATTTGACGCAGCGTTTCATAGAGAGAACACATACCAACACCAGGGCGTCTTCCACAGCTTGTTTCATGCCAACCGGTTTCAGCACACCAATGAACCCAGTTTGATCAACCAAGTATTTGAAGCCGCGCATCGCGCTCATGAACAAGCCACCAAAGCCGATCTTTTTTGTGTCACCTTAGGCACCGCCTGGATTTACCAACACATCCCAACCCAACAATTCGTGGGTAATTGCCACAAATTACCGCAGCAAGACTTCTTAAAATTGATCAGTAAACAGTCAGACATTAAGACACACATCCAAGGCATCATCACCACCATAAAACAGATCAACCCCAACGCCCACATCGTTTTCACTGTGAGCCCTGTCAAGCACTTGCGTGATGGCATTCTAGAAAATTTACGATCAAAATCGACCCTTATCAGCGCATTGCATGAAGTATTGGAATCCGCCGCACCGAACGTACACTATTTCCCAGCCTATGAAATTGTGCGGGAAGAACTCAACGATTGGAAGTATTACAAAGAGGACCACATGCATCCAACCGCCGATGCCATAGACCACGTTTTTGAGCGATTTTACAGTTCGTTTTTCGGCAATAACGCCTCCACTTTGGGCGCCGCACTCTGATAGGCTGGCTCCACGGCCGACAGTTGGTGTTCAATGAATTCCGCATCCACGAGCAAGGTATCCAACTTTAGTTTCAAAGATTGAAATTCCTTTTTGAATTGATTCAACTGCTCAGCATCGCTCCCAGTGCCGTAATTGCCCGCCTTCACTTGCTTTTCCAGTCCTTTGATCGCGTAGAACAACTCCTCAGCCCTTAACACTGTGTTGGTGTAGGTTTCCACGATATCACGATAGACCCGATACACCGCCTCGTATTTCACAACTTGTGATTCTTGCTCTTCACTCAACGAAGACGCCTCTACAAATTTCAGCTGCTGCAAGGCCGCTTTCATATCCGTTTTTCGCTCTTTGATTACATCCAATTTGAAACGAAACAACGAGGTCACCAATTTGTGTTCTTGCCACAGCGAATCACTGTATTGTAGCATAATAGCTTGTTTTTCTGATTCTCCATTCGTTGAATCTCCACAGCCCACCGCAAAAAAGGTGACAAATACCCAACAAATACCCAAATTTTTCGCAACTTTGCTTACCAAGCGAACCAATTCATGTCTCAACAGCATTCTACAAAGATAACAAAGGCGAGGCATATCAAATTTTTGCGTTCGGTTTTTTGGCTGGGGCTCACGGCATTTGGCGGACCTCAAATGCATATCCCTCAGTTCAAGCGGAGGTTGGTTGACAAGCACAGGTTCTTCGATCAAGACACGCTGAAGGATGTGAACGCTTTTTGCAGTTTGCTTCCGGGACCATCAACCACCCAAACGATCACCGTTTTGGGACTCAAATTGGGAGGACCGATGCTGGCGCTATTGGGCTTGGTAGCTTGGGCATTGCCCGGGGCAATTTTGATGAGCATCATTGCTTTATCACCCAAATTTCTCGGCGCAGCACATTTACAGTTCATGCAACCCATGGTAGCCGCGTTTTTGGCCTATTCAGTTATTTCCATGGCTCCTTGGATTCGCAAATCTACCTTGAATTACAGTTTATTTTTGGGATTTGGCATACTGGGATTCCTCACCAACACGCCCTTGCTTTTCCCATTGGGCATGATCTTGGCCGGAATCATCAGCGCGAGATTCAATACCTACGAACTGCCCACAATTGCCATTTCCAAACCCAAACCCATCAAATGGCGAAACCTTACTGCTTTTGGAATCATCTTCGTTGTAGTGGGTGGATTGGGCTTGTTGCTCAACCAAAACGCTGAATACTTAAAACTTGCGCAGCCCTTTGTGCTGTTCGAAAACACCTATCGCATCGGTGCACTAAGTTTTGGCGGCGGTAACACCCTTGCGGCCATGAGTCACGAGCAATATGTGGTCTACCATCATCGCCTCACGTCCCAAGAATTCAACAATGGTTTAGGCCTGCTACAAGCGCTTCCGGGACCCAATTTCAACTTCATGGTGTATGTGAATTCTGTAGCCATGAAATCCTTTGGATACAACGCCTTTTACCAGTTGATGGGCTGTTTAATAGGCCTGATTGCCGTATTCATGCCCGGAACCCTCATGGTCTTTTTCGCCTATCCACTGTGGGATCGATTGCAATCGCATCGCTCCATACGCTTGGCCCTGGATGGCATTTTTGCCGCAGCTGTGGGCTTCATTCTCACCGCTGCGCTCCTTATCAATTACTACTATTGGCAGCAATTCACTACGTTCAATCAGCACACCTATTTGCAAATTGGGGTTTTCGCACTTACGCTGACTTTGTTGTGCACCAAGCGGATTCCCACGCCATTCATCGTCTTATTGATGATACTCATGGGATGGTTGATACCACTGTAACGCCATGTGCAGTTTTTAATTACCTTTGAATTCATGAGACTTCGTTGGGTATTGGTTTTGCTTTTGGCGATTTGCGGCAGCCTAAATCCGTTGAAGGCCCAGCCTGGTAAACAAAACAACCCGTACATCCTCTTTACAGGATTGGTTCTCACATCAGACAGCCTAAAACCCATCCCGTTTGTCAACATACGCACCCCCAAGCGAGGATTGATTGGCTTTACCGATTACATGGGTCATTTCGACGTTGTGGTTAGAAAGGGCGATACCATTCTTTTCCAACAAGTAGAACAGGAACCCTCCTGGCATGTGGTACCAGATACCTTGCATGGCAACCGCTACAGCATCATCAAATTGATGACCCAAGACACCTTTCAAATGGCCGCCATTTTTATTCGTGCGCTGCCGTTGAAGTCATTGTTCGAAAACGAGTTTGTGAGCAAAGAGATCCCAGACGACGCCTATGAACGGGCCCGTCAAAACTTAGAAGCCGAAGCGTTGAAAGATGAGCAACGTTTGCGTCCCGCCGACCCCAATATGAGCCAAAGTCTGCTTGCACAATCCAGAGCAAACCAATTGTATTACTACAAACAAGCACCACCGCAAAACTATTTTAGTCCGGGCGCTTGGGTACAATTCCTAGAAGCCTGGAAACGTGGCGATTACAAAAAGAAGCCAAACCAGAAAAAGTCAACGTATGTATCACCATACTAAGGCTTGTTGACGCTCATCGTTGGCATCGCCCTGAATGAGAATCTAAAATTAAGAATGTTTTTGTCCGTCCTTCACGGCAAACACGTGCATTACTGCCGGAAAAACCGCATCCAGTGTCTCTTGAGCCCCCTTGGTTGATCCGGGCAGCGTCATCACCAAGGTATCGTTAACCATCCCTGCAACGCCCCTTGAGAGCATCGCAAAAGGCATACGATCTTGTCCATACTGTCGCGCCGTCTCCATCACCCCCTCAATTTCACGGGTCAGCATAGGTTTCACTGCCTCTGGTGTAACATCGCGGTGCGACAGCCCCGTGCCACCCACAAACAACAGTACATCTACCTTGGGCGCATGCTCCAACAAACACGATTGAATATCGGCAATTTCATCGGCCACCACAATAACTGGCATCACATCCAACCCCGCCGCTTTCAATCGCTCGGCCACCATCGCCCCGGCTTTGTCTTCGGCATCCCCATGGAAGACCGAATCGCTACATACCACCACTTGGGCACTTTTGGTTGCACAAATTTGATTAAGAACCAATTTCTGGGCATCCGTTTTCCCGCCCGTTTTCGATACCAACCGAATGTGCGCAATTTCTATATGCTTGTCAATCGGTTTCAGCATATCGTATAAGGTAAGTGCCACTACCGAAACACCGTGCATCGCCTCCACTTCTACCCCCGTTTTGTACACCGTATGAACCTCCATTCGAATCCGAATCTCGCACTCAACCAACTCATAACTCACCGATGTAAACTCCACTGGCATGGGATGACAATCTGGTATCATATCCGCCGTTTTTTTCACAGCGAACAACCCCGCAACCCGAGCAAATTCGAGCACATCTCCCTTGGGCACCGCGCGATTTCGCACTGCCTCTATGGTGGCTTGTGACGATGTTTTCACCACTGCTTCTGCAATGGCCTTTCTCAACGTATTCGACTTGTGTGTAATGTGAATCATGATCGATTTTCCTTCCACTGATGGTCTTCGTTTGTCAATAGCTCTTTCCCCCAAATGGGCAATTCCTTTTTGATGCGCTCCACCACTTCCTCACAAGC
>DBCP01000115.1:0-6164 GCA_002293105.1 Bacteroidetes bacterium UBA955
TCAATCAGTGCTGCTTCTGCGGCTTCGAAATCTCTTACCCCAATGAATACCAGATTTTCTGGCGGAACCGCATTCCCCATGCCTTTGATCCCTTTGATGCTTTCCCATAGGTTCGCTTCCACGGGTGTTATGGCTTGTTCTTCTTGCTCGGTATTGTTGTCGTCAATCAATGCGTTTACGGCCATGCCATGGCTATTGCCCGATGGAGTAGTATATGGCGAATGCAGGTCGTAATGGGCATCAATCCATATAACGCCAACCAATTTGGCATCTCTGTCTGTGCATAATCCGCTTACCCCGCCAATGCCATTGCTGTGGTCGGCTGTGAGTAGTAAACAACGATGGCCAAGACTTAGTTGGTGGGCGACTTTCTTGGCGAACGCCGATTGGTGAGCCAATAGAGCCTCTCCATTTTTCAAATTGGAACGAACACCAAAGGACTGCTCAATATCGGTGTGTTGATGGGGTGTATTTGAAGGCGAATAGTTATTAGAGATTGTCGCTTCGTTGATTGTATGTCCTTGATTTTTATACGATTGTACTATCTGGCTAGGCCCTTTGCTGCTACCCAATTTCCCAGCTCCGTATTCCCATTCTGATACAATTATACTGACGCTTTTTTCTTTCATAACCATGCCACGGAGTTTGCTTTACTCGCAATATAAGGGATTTTTTTTAGATGCAAATGTTATCGACGTTGCCAAACGAAGTAGGCACCTTGACTGTCGATGAGGTTGAATTGATACCGGAAATAGCGATCGGCAACATAGGTAGATTTGGTTATCAAACGGGCGTTTTCATGGTGATTGGCATCTTTGATCCAAACGCGTTTCGCTTCCTGAAGAGGGTAAGGATTGTGCTGACTTCTGCGTAAAACAAAGGTATCGGTCAGCCAAACACCTTGCATATTTTCCGGCTGCGTTTTGCCGTGAAAGTATAGTGCATATGAACGAAAACCATGCGTCTCAACGATTTGATTCTTCGGCTCAGTTTCTCGAACCACAGTTTGCGTTAGTTCTTTCTGTAACAATCGCTCAGCGGGTGGTAGCAAAAAGAAATAGCTGCTCAATGCCACTGCCGATACACCAATAAATAGCTTTCCGGGATGCCATTGATTGTGGAGGAAGTTCTTGATTAACCAAGGAAATACCAGTAGAATCATCAACATTGCTGGGATGAGTGCCGTGAAAGACCATGGCTCTTGGCCATCAAACAATCCTTTGGTGTAGGCATCGAGATGGGGCGTGGCCCAATGGGGCAGCTCCGTTCTTCCGAATACCAATGGCAGTAGTAGCATCACAGTAAGTAAACCAAGTGCTGTGATGAATAGGGTAACTTTCTGACTCCAATGGTTTTGTCCCCGGTTGGTATGTATGAGATAGGTGTGATAGCCCGCGAAATAGGTTAGGGGGAACCAGCAAAGACTGCTGTAATGGATAATTTTGGTTGTTACGATGCTAAAAATCACCAAGACCACCCAAAATAGGGTGCGCATTACGGTGTGCCAACTTTCCAACCCAAAATCTTCCTCGCCCCGCTGAAAAAGGTAGGGCAAGGCTAGAGCAGCTGCTGGGAAACACAAAAAAAGCAACACAACTACATGGTAAAACCAAGGTTGGTTGTGCCATGGGATTTGTCCTTTCACCAACTCCAATTGATATTCGATAAACGAAGCAAAAAACTGCGGCCCTAAGTGGTTGTATACCTGTAAAATCCAAGTGCCTACAATGAGCAAGCAGCCGAGCATCGCAATGAAGATCCTTGCGGAAAAAATGTCTTGCCATCGTCCGCGATAGGCCGTAATCAGCAGAACAACGATCCCCAACAACAACAATGCTACCTGTCCTTTGGTCAATACTGCCAATCCAATAAAAACACCCACCAAGAAATAGTGCCAATGCGGACGGCTTTCTTCTGATTCACATCGGGTGATGCGGTACCAATGCCACACTGCCAGGAAAATAAACAAATTGAAGACAGGATCAATGATACCCAATTTGAAATAGAGCATGGGAGCAAAGGTGAATGCCATCGCCAATGCCCAAAACACCCCCAATGTTCTTCGTCCTAAGTAATAGCCGATGTGATAAGCCAGGTTTACTGTGACGATGCCAGCCAGTGCATTGGGTAGGCGATAAACGAAGGTATGGTCACCGAACAAGCCCAAAAATGCGGATTGCAGCCAGATGAAGAGGGGCGGTTTTTCCCAAAAAGGCTCAAACCCCACTTGCACGTAATAAAAGTTCTTCGTGAGCCACATCTCTCGCGCCGATTCGGCGAAATTGAGTTCGTCCCAATCAAATAGGGGCGTTACACCCAAACCCGGCAGGAATACAAGAATGGCGATTGCCGTGATGATTAAATGGATACTCGCCTTATTCATGGATGTTCAATTTTCGTCCGAAGTGGTCTGACAGTGTTAGTAGAATTAATGCGAGGCTACCCCCGGCACAAACATCGATCAATGAATGTTGGGCTAGGTACATTCGTGAATATCCAATGCCAATGGCCAAAATGGCCAAAATGGCCGCAACCATTCGCTTGTGGTTGTATTTGTCTGGGTAGTTCAGTGCCAACCAACCCATGGTAAAAAATCCCACCGCGGTATGTCCTGAAGGAAACGCTTGCCAATGATGTATTTCCAAATGCGGTATAAGGCGAACGAGCTGAGCATTGATCTCTATGGGGCGGGGTGCATTCAGTGCCGATTTGATGCCAGCAACCAACAAGGCTTGAATACCCAACGCCAAACCCATCCATAAACCCCTTTTCCAATCCCGAATGAGGGCGATGCTGGCGGCAGCTAAAATCAACGCCCATTCCGCCAATGCAGAAAAGTGGATAAAAAAATCATCGAAGGAATTGTTGCCCAATTGATGAACCCACCAGGTAAACGACATGTTGAAACCCAACGCCACAGCGGACCAACCCAAAATGAGTACTAGGCCAGTGAACAAAAAGTAGGGTTGTCGCAACATGAATCACACAAAGATAATTACTTCACAACCCTGAAACATTTTGATATTAACGATAAATTGTTTTTTTTGCGTCAAGAGAATATTACTCTCTGATTTTGAATACTTATGGCCACGACTCAACCTACGCGAAATAAATTGGAACTTGAATACCCGATGCGGTCTTCTGCCAACATCCTTTACCAATATATTTCGAACCCATCGGGTTTGCAAAGTTGGTTTGCCGATCACGTCGGCGTTCAAAATGGCGATAAATATAAATTCAAATGGGATGACGGTACAGAGGCCAATGCGGTTTTGGTAAAGTCGGTCAACGGAAAATATGTGCGTTTCAAAATGACAGATGCAGCGGATGCCGAAGAATTCATGGAATTTCGCATCGCTCAGGATGCCATCACGGGGGATATTGACTTGGTCATTACCGAATATGTGAATGCAGGTGACGAAGACAATACGGCCGCCATTTGGGATGCAGCGGTAGAGAATTTAAAATATACAATCGGGGGTTAAGCCGGGTTGTTCAATTCGCTGATGGCCAAATAGGCCAACAATCCGCAACCTTGTTCTAGCGCGTCTTCATCCACGTCAAAGCTGGGGTGGTGCACACTAAACCCTGTGTTTTTTGCCTCATTTTTGGTTCCTAAGCGATAAAAACAGCTAGGAACGGCTTGTGAGAAATACGAAAAATCTTCGGCAGCCATCCAAATACCCAAATCTTCTACCTGCGTTTCGCCCAAATAATCTTTGGCCTCTCCCTGTAAGCGGTTGGTGAGCGTTTCGTGGTTTTTTAGGAAGGGATAACCCCGACGGATGTCGATCTCCAACTTTCCACCCATGCCTTCCACCACACCTTTGGCAATTTGGGTCATTTTTTCGTGGGCTTGGCTTCTCCATTGTTCGTCCAACGTACGGAAGGTGCCTTCAATGATTACTTCGTTGGGAATTACATTGGTAGCCCCGGCTGCGATGACTTTTCCGAATGACAACACAGAAGGGATGGCAGGGTTGGCTGCGCGAGATACCACCTGTTGCAAGGCTACAATCATGTGGGCACTTATTAAAACCGGATCAATGTTGAAGTGGGGCATCGCACCATGTCCGCCTTTTCCAATGACCTTGATATAAATTTCGTCGGTGCTCGCCATGTAAAGACCCGCCCTAAATCCTGTTTTTCCCGTTTCAATGCCGGGCATCACATGCTGGCCAATCATCACGTCTATTTTTGGGTTTTCCAACACGCCATCGGCGATCATCAACGATGCTCCTCCGGGCAGTTTTTCTTCGCCTGGTTGAAATACCAATTTTACACTTCCTTCAAATTGATCCTTCAATTCAGTCAGCAATTTGGCCGCCCCTAACAAACTGGTTGTGTGAACGTCGTGTCCACAGGCGTGCATTACACCCTCTTTTTTACTGCGGTACTCGCGACCATCTGATACCTCAACAATGGGTAAAGCATCCATATCGGCGCGTAAACCCACCACTTTTTTGCTTGGATTTTTGCCTTCAATGATGGCTACCACACCCGTATTCGCCAATCGCTGCGTTTTCAAACCCAAGGCCTGTAGCTCAGATTCTACGAAGGCTGCTGTTTCAAATTCTTGGAATGACAGTTCAGGGTTTTCGTGAATGTGTCTGCGAACGCGAATCAACTCCGGCAAAAGTTCGCCTGCACGCTGCTTTATGTGATTCTTGATATCCATGTTGGAATTATTGGTTCAGTTAGAGTACTTTGCAAATCTAATGGTTTCAATAATAGTTTGAACCATACAAAATTTCACTTCATGATCGTCCAAAGTTCCTTAGACCAATTGTTGAACACCGTATCCATCGAGGATGTGGTTGGCGATTATGTTTCGCTCAAACGCTCCGGCTCCCGATACAAGGGTTGCTGTCCATTCCACGACGAAAAAACGCCCTCCTTTGTTGTAACCCCAACCATTGGAATTTACAAGTGTTTTGGCTGTCAGAAGGGTGGTAATGCCATCCAGTTTCTCATGGATGTTGAGAATTTGAGTTTCGTGGAAGCCGCGAGAAATTTGGCCAAGCGTTATGGGGTGGATTTGATGGAGACCACATCTGAAAACCAAGACGTTTATCAGGAGCAACAGCGACAAAAGGAATCACTTCAGGCAGCCGTAGATTTTGCGCAGCAGTTTTTTGTGGATCAGCTGTTTGATTCTGATGAGGGGAAATCCATTGGTTTGCCCTATTTCAAAGAGCGCGGGTTTACCGTAGATACCATCAAGAAATGGGGTTTGGGATACAGTCCCGAAAGTTGGGAGGCCCTCGCCCATGTCAGTCACAGTAAAGGTTATAATGCCGAGGTGATGGTGAAAGCCGGTTTGTTGAAGCAGCGCGACAATGGTTCTCACTACGATTTGTTTCGATACAGGGTGATGTTCAGCATCTTCGCGGTTACGGGCAAAGTGATTGGTTTTGCAGGGCGAAAAATGAGTTCGACGGACCCATCGCCCAAATATGTAAACTCACCAGAAACAGAACTTTACAAAAAGAGCGACGTGCTTTTCGGCTTGTATCAGGCCAAAAATGCCATGAAAAAGCTCGATAAAGTCTACATGACCGAAGGGTATACCGACGTCATTACTTTGCATCAATCCGGTATCGAGAACGCGGTGGCGAGTTCGGGAACTGCTTTAACGCCCGGACAAATTAAATTACTCAAACGGTTCACCAACAACGTAACGGTGGTGTACGATGGCGATATGGCAGGCATCAAGGCCTCTATTCGCGGAATTGATTTGTTGTTGCAAGAAGGACTCAATGTGCGGGTGGTGCCCTTGCCGGAAGGACAGGATCCGGATTCCTACTGCCAAGCATTGGGTGGGGAAGCATTTTTGGATTACCTGAATAGCAATGAGGAGACATTCATCTTTTTCAAAGCGAAATTGTTGATCAGCGATACCCAAAACGATCCATTGCGCAAATCAGATGCGGTGAGAGATATTCTGAGAACCGTTGCTTTGATTTCTGATCCGTTGAAGCGATCAGCGCTGTCGCAGCAATTGGCCTCGATTTGCGATATTGATCAAGCCACACTGTTGCAAGAATTGTCTGTGTTGCTTAAGCAGCAGCAGTTAAAAGAGCGACAGGATTTTGTAAAGGAAGTTTCAGCGGCCATCGATGCTTCTGGGGTTGCATATCATCCAGAGGGCGAAGTCGCTGAGC
>DBCP01000115.1:6233-7416 GCA_002293105.1 Bacteroidetes bacterium UBA955
TGTTGCTGTTGTATGGTGAGAATGAATTTTCCTCTGCAGAAGAGCGGGTATTTGATTTTGTATGGGCTGAAATGCAAGGCGATCCCAATTTGGCGATGGAGGATGCGTTGGCCAAAAAATTGGCGACAGAAATTGAACAATCGGGTGGTTGGCCAGGACCACAACATTTTATCCATCATATGGATACAGAAATTGCGGCTTGGGCAGCAGGTGTGATGGCGGATGGACATACGTTGAGTCCGGCTTACAAAGACAATTACATTGATGTGAAGGACGAAGCAACCGCTTACAAAGAACAGATTGTCAATATGTTTTTGCATTTGCGTCGTAAAAAGGTGGATGCAATGATTGAAAATCACCTTGAAATGATCAAACAAGAGGGTAGCGATAGTGAATCTTTCGAGTTAATGATGGAATTTTTGACGGAATTGAATGAAATTAAACGTCAAATTGCAGCCAAATTGGGCAATAGTGTGAGTCGTATTTGATGCTAATTGATTGATTTGTAGTTAATTAAGTTTTTGGCACGCCGTTTGCATACTAGCCGGTATGTTCAAAAACAAAATAGCGATTCCAACCCTGGTGCTACTTTTTTTGACTGCAGCAGCGGTAGGTAAGTCGGCATTCGGCACCGAGGTTGTTGTACCGGTATCCAACATCAAAACATCGGATACTTCAGTGGTTGTTGAAAAGGATTCATTGTATTACGATACATTGTCTCTATCGCTTAAAAAGATCCCTACTGTACAAAACATGTATACTGTAGGCAAAAAGGCCATCGGTAAATGGGCCAAATTATTCATTGCAGTAAAAATTGTTGAGAGTGGCAATGACGGTGATAACAGTATTTATGCCCGTCGCGATTTCAATCTCACAGGAATGCGTCAGCCAAGAGCCCGCAAGACGATGTCGTTGGGTGCAACCAAATCAAACTATGCAACATTTGCTAGTTGGTATGATTGCATGGTGGATTTTGGGATGTATTTGAATGGCATGGAAAGGGCTTACAAGCGTCGTTTTCACCGCGAGCCGAACAGCCAAGAAATGGTTCAGTACTTATACGGTAAGTACAATTCTCACCCTGTATGGCGTAAAAGAACGTTGTATGTGTTGAAGAATTTTAATTTGAAGTAGTTTTATTGTTCATAGGTTAGTTATAGCAGACGAGGCCCGGCTACGCCGG
>DBCP01000068.1:0-212 GCA_002293105.1 Bacteroidetes bacterium UBA955
ATGCGTTTGAACTGGGATCAGCACATCAATCACCACAGGTTGTTCGATAGTTATATCGTTAAAACTTCTGAGTGGGACGATAGATACATCAACCAGAAGTCTGAATTTAAGCAAGATGGATTGGCTTCGTTGTTGCGTGCTGAAGAGATAAAGAATGACTTGTTCATTTTCGAACACGATTTGTGGGAGTATTGATCTTTTGATTATATCCT
>DBCP01000068.1:319-2235 GCA_002293105.1 Bacteroidetes bacterium UBA955
TTTCGCTTTGATTTTCCTTAAAAAAAGCGTATTTTTGCCGTTCGTTTTAGTAACGATGTACGACAAGGCGGAAGATCTTTTCATTGAGTTTGTTAAATTAAAAGATGGCAAACACAACTTAGACTTTCGGGTTGACGGTACGTTCTTTGAATCATTGGGGAGTACAGAAGTACAGAATGCAGATGTACAGATTCTGGTTGAAGTTGATAAAAACGTCAATTGGATGCATGTTCGTTTGGATATCAGTGGGAGCATGACAGTCGATTGTCACCGTTGTTTGGTGTCATTGCCAATGTCGATCACAACAAAATATTTGTTGATCGTAAAGCTCGATAGTCAAGAAGAAGCTGATACAGACCATGAGGATGAAGGAGTAGAGTTGATCTACTTACGTCCGCATGAGTTCAAATTAAGTATTTCACAACCAGTCTATGAGACGAGTTTGTTGGCGTTGCCAATGATTCGGAACTGTGACGAGATGGAAACCAAACCTTGTGATGAGGTAATGATACAAAAACTAGAAACGCTCAACAGTGAATCGACAATGGATGAAGTTGTAGATCCGCGTTGGGAAAAATTGAAACAACTAAAAAACCTATAATAAGGAAATGGCACATCCTAAACGAAAAATATCGAAAACCCGTCGCGACAAACGTCGTACACATGACAAAATTGAAGTGCGTCCAATGATTGCAGATCCAGTTACTGGCGATGTATCATTGTACCACAGAGTTAACTTGGAAACTGGAATGTACCGCGGCCAGAAGGTAATGAAGGGTCGCAACGATAGTTAACAATGAGAATTGGTATTGACGCCATGGGTGGGGATTATGCCCCATTAGAGGCCGTCAAGGGTGCCTCTCTCGCAGCTTCTGTAATGGCAGATGTTGAGTTGGTTTTGTTTGGTTCAAAATCAGCCATAGAAGAAGTATGTAGTTCGGAAGGTATCGATATCACTCAATTTGAAATTGTCGATACTCCTGATGTGATTGAAATGGCAGAGCACCCCGTGAAAGCGTTGGTGTCAAAGCCAAACTCAAGTATTGCGCAGGGGTTCTTGCAATTGGCCAACCATAAAATTGACGCATTTTTAAGTGCGGGAAACACCGGTGCAATGTTGGTGGGTTCTATTCAATACTTAAAATTGGTCGATGGCTGTGATCGTCCTTGTCTTACCGCTGCAATACCTCGGGTAGATAACCGTCCGGGTTTGTTGTTGGATGTAGGGGCGAATGCGGATTGTAAACCTGAGCACCTGGAGAAGTTCGCCTTATTGGGGAATCTTCTTTATTCAATGATGTACAAAATTGATTCACCCAAAATTGGGCTTCTGAACATCGGGGAAGAAAGTGAAAAGGGAAATCTTTTAACCAAAGCTACTCACCAGTTACTTTCCCAAACCCAAGGCATTCATTTTGTTGGGAATGTAGAAGGTCGCGATATCTTCGGTGATCACGCCGATGTTGTGGTATGCGATGGTTTTAGCGGAAATGTGATCATTAAACTCTGCGAGGGTATTTATTACCGATTGGTAAAGCGCGGGGTACAAGACGACTACTTGGATCAATTTAACTTTAAACATTATGGGGGTTCCATGGTGTTGGGTGTAAATGCGCCTGTAATTGTTGGACATGGTATTACAAAAGCCGAAACATTTGTGAAAATGATTGAGTTGGCCCAAGAAACCGTTCAATCTCAACTAACTAGTAAAATTCAAAAAGCAATGAGTCGCTTCATTGCTTCTCAAGCTGAAACAGCCAATCAATCATGAAAATAACCGCTGCCATTACCGCTGTTGGAGGTTATGTACCTCCCAAAATTCTGTCCAACGCTGATTTGGAAAAAATGGTGGATACCAACGATGAGTGGATTCGTACGCGTACCGGCATCGTTGAAAGACATATTTTGGATGAGCC
>DBCP01000068.1:2277-2724 GCA_002293105.1 Bacteroidetes bacterium UBA955
GGTGCGATATTACCGATGTTGAAAAAGAAAGGGGTAGATCCGGCGGAAATCGAATTGATTATTTGTGCTACTGTTACAGGAGATTACGTATTTCCTGCAACGGCCAATGTAATCGCGGATAAAATTGGTGCAGTGAATGCTTGGGGTTATGACTTAGGGGCTGCTTGTAGTGGTTTCTTGTTCGCCTTGGTCACTGGATCGCGTTTTATTGAAACGGGTGCACACAAGAAAGTTTTGATTGTTGGCGCCGATAAAATGAGTGCCATTACAGACTATACCGATAGAAATACTTGTGTATTGTTTGGAGATGGGGCAGGGTGTGTCTTGTTGGAGCCGTGTACTGATGGTGTGGGTATACAAGATACAATCACACGCGTTGATGGAAGTGGACGGGAGTTCTTGATTCAAAAGGCTGGTGGTTCTATGTTGCCGCCGAGCCATGAAACA
>DBCP01000112.1:0-292 GCA_002293105.1 Bacteroidetes bacterium UBA955
CAATTGCAGTTGAATACGAAAGGACATGACCAGCACGCGCATTGGGTGATTTACGGCGAGAATTTGGGCAACAAAGCCTATCGCGATTACATGGATCGATTCCGGTATTTCACCAATCAATCCGGCATGAACGTGGGCATCAAATGGCTGTACGATGTACACCATCACCAAGAACACAAACATGAAGGCATGCTGCACGATGAGCATCGCCATTCAAACAATTCATCAAAAAACATCAAATAAAAACAAACAAATTTTAAAATCAAACACCATGAAAAACACAATCAAAAAC
>DBCP01000112.1:361-3038 GCA_002293105.1 Bacteroidetes bacterium UBA955
CTTTTTTCTGCCATTACTTTCAGCGCATGTAGCGAACAGGAAGACGAAGGCGAACTCATCACAACCGTCAAGTTATCGCTCAGCGTGGCCGGCGGAACACCCATGGTGCACACCTGGCAAGATCTCGACGGTCCAGGTGGAAATGCCCCTGTATTGCCTGACACCATCAAGTTGGGACAAATCACCCCCGGTGGCAATGCCTATGTGGGAACCCTCGAATTTTGGAACGAGCAAAACGGCACCAAAGAAGACATCACTTTGGAGGTAAAAAACGAAGCGCACGATCATTTTGTATGTTATGAAATTTCAAGCCTCACCATGCCGCCCGCGGGTTTGTTGATCAGCGCCACAGACAAAGACAAAAACAACCTACCCATTGGATTATCCACCGAATGGAAGCCCATGGGCAAGGATTTTGGGGTGGTGGTTGTTCGATTGAAGCATCAACCTGGTACCAAAAACGGTACTTGTGCTGTGGGCGACACCGATGTAGAAGTAACTTTTCCCTACAAAGTATTGTAAACGCACGCATGTGAGCGGCGGATTCCCGCCGCAAATGAGGGCTCGGCTCCGCCTCGCCCCCATCCCATCAACCAATGAAAAAGCCCCGAATTCGGGGCTTTTTCATTATATTTGTAAAAATCATTTCCATGTCAGACAACCAAGCTTTAAAATCAACCGCCCTCTCAGATCTTCACACTTCTTTGGGTGCAAAAATGGTCCCTTTCGCAGGGTTTAACATGCCCGTGCTTTACGACAACCTCATTCAAGAACACAATTGCGTGCGCAATGCCATGGGTGTTTTTGATGTGAGTCACATGGGTGAAGTCTGGATTGAAGGCCCAAAAGCCTACGACTTGATTGAATTTATCACCACCAACGATGTCAGCACCCTGTACGATGGCCGTGTACAATACTCTTGTATGCCCAACGCAACAGGCGGAATCGTAGATGATTTGCTCGTTTATCGCTTCAATGCAGAGAAATATCTGTTGGTAATCAATGCTGGCAACATCGACAAAGATTTGGCTTGGATTCATGAACAAAACAAAAACTACGGCGCTACCATCACCGATGTGAGCCCAGAATACAGCTTGTTGGCGATACAAGGTCCAAAAGCCACCGAAGCCTTGCAAAAACTCACAGCCGTGAACCTTTCTGATATCCCTTACTACCATTTCGTAGAAGGCGAATTGGCGGGCTTGCAGTTGATCATTTCATGCACGGGCTATACCGGCGCAGGTGGATTTGAATTGTATGTGAAGAATGCCGATGCGCGTGCTCTGTGGGACAAAGTATTTGAAGCGGGCGCAGAATTTGGTATCAAGCCGATTGGTTTGGGTGCCAGAGACACTTTGCGTTTGGAGAAAGGTTTTTGCTTGTACGGAAACGACATCAACGACGAAACTTCTCCGATCGAAGCCGGTTTGGGATGGATTACGAAATTCAACCATCCGTTTATGATGAGCGAGCACCACAAGGCCATCAAAGACAACAAGCCCACCAAGAAATTGGTAGGATTTGAATTGGTAGATAAAGGCATTCCCCGTCAGCACTACCCATTGTGCGATGCCAGTGGCGCGGTCATTGGCGAAGTAACCAGCGGTACCATGAGTCCTAGCTTAAACAAAGCGATTGGCTTGGGCTACGTGAAGAGCGAATTCGCCGCTGCGGGTTCTGAAATCTACGTCGAAGTGCGCGGTAAATTGTTGAAAGCAACGGTTTGCAAGATTCCTTTTATGTAATCATTTTCGGTTCTGTCCGATAGAAAATTTTTCAAATACCCAGTAAACAAGAGGGAGGCATTGCCTCCCTCTTGTTGTTTAATAACCTACTCCCCATTGCGAAGTAACTTCCCTTCACAAATCCAAATCCAAACAGCAGGAATTAACGTAAAAATTTCGTAATTGCATGAATGAAACATACATGGCTGCTGTTATTGATTGCACTCTTATTGATGCCCACAACCGGCTGCAAGAAAGGCAGTGACGATCCCGTTATCTCCTTTAGAAGTCGCAACCAACGACTCGTTGGCAAATGGAAAATCGTAGAGTGCAACATTTCAGAAACAGAAATTGTCATTCTCCCTGGTGGATTCAGTGCTGATACATCAGTCACAATAACCACTTTTAAAGACAATAAAGCAATTCGTACAATATCTTGGCGTAACAACCCAGCGAGTCAGATTCCTTTTGAGGGCTTAGCTAATATTGAATTCAAATCTGACGGAACCCTGAACTATACAGAGCGCTCAAACTTCACGAGTTATTGGATCGAAAGTACAACCTCCGGGTTCTGGTCATGGCAAAAAACAGCAAAACGTAAATACACGATTGACATTTCCGATTTTAAAAACAAAGGGTTAGGTGTTATTTTTGTAGGAGGCATCTTCAAAATCAAACAACTTAGCTCCAACCAAATAACGCTAGAATCCAGTAACGATGATTTTATCAGTTACCCCGATTCGCGCGAATCAAAACAATTCTCAACCACTACTTTTTGTCGGCTTGAAAGAGAAAAATAAGAAGCCCAAAACCGGCTTCGAACCCATCAATCGAAGCGTAGCGCCTCAATGGGATCCAATTTCGAAGCCTTTTGAGCTGGGTACAAACCAGCAACCAGACCCACAGCCACACAAACCACCAACGCCAATAACATCCACTCCCATGGCGCAACA
>DBCP01000128.1:0-224 GCA_002293105.1 Bacteroidetes bacterium UBA955
CGAGATTGTTCCAATGAAAACCAACGCCAAAAATTGTATGAGTTTTTTCATAGTAAATTGATATTTCAAAAATAGACCAAAAAGTTCCACAAAACGTTGTCCTGTCGTTGCTTTTTAGGTGAAAATTGGTTGTTTTTGACGCGGTGATGACCTCAAAACAAGGAAATCATCAACAGGTCATCAAAAAGTGCGTCAATTTATTGCATACCAAAGGTATGACAGTC
>DBCP01000128.1:334-2190 GCA_002293105.1 Bacteroidetes bacterium UBA955
GCGCGATTGCAAACGACCAGACTTTTCCCTTTGCCCCGAATGCTCGATTCAAAATAACACCAAACGCCCTCTTCCTCAATGTCATAGCCCAACATCGTCAAAGGCAAATGGGTATTGCCCCAATGGATCTTCAATTTCGATAATAGGTAGTTTTTTAATAGCAATTGGTCTTGGGGTCTCTTCGCCGATAGGTTGATTTTCTGTCCCGTTTGTTGAAAAATGGCCTCTTGCACATCATCCACGAACAACTTGCAACTAACACTCATGTGCTTGGATTTGGGTTCGATTTTAATTTCTGTAACCCCAACAAAATAGGGGTGCATAGCGGTTATTACTACAAAACAAAGGGCGAGTAAACAATGGACGGCAAAGCGATATCGCTGCACAAAAATCCGACGACTCGAGGGTGTCTCCGCTAGTGAGTTCAACCCAACAAATCCCTCGTTCAACCCAAACTTTTCGTTTCTTTGCACGACTCAAAGTTACTCAACACTTGGAAGATTTTACATTTTGGTTGGAAATGGGCCTGTTGCACATCCTCGATTGGCAAGGGTATGATCACATGCTGTTCCTGCTGGCGCTGTGCTGCGTCTTTACCTTTGGAGATAAACGATGGGTTTGGTTGGTGTCGGCGTTCACCATTGGACATGCGATCTCATTGGCATTGAGTGTGTTAAATGTTGTTCGATTGCCCTCATCTTGGATCGAGACGATGATTCCCGTTACCATTGCCTTCTCGTGCATTCAGCATTTGTGGCCCCTGCTGAAACCTGGAAAATACGTATTGACCGAAAAGTCGGTTCTGCCTACTGTGTTGGCTTTCGGTCTCATTCACGGACTCGGGTTTTCCAATTTTCTCCGTTCGATGTTGGGCAGTGAATCATCCATCGCATTTCCGCTTTTTTCATTCCATGTGGGCTTGGAACTCGGGCAAATACTCATCATTTTGGCGGTTTTGTCGGTCACTACCGCCATGGATAAAATTCTAAATATCAATCAGAACAAGCGCATTGTCCTCTTGGCATCGCCTGTTCTGTTGCTGTCGCTTTGGATGTTGGTGTCACGATTGATGATGCTGTAATCGTCCAATTTTAGAAGTAATGAAGAGCCCTAGGCCCAACTTTGTCGGCATTTGGGGGGATTTCCTTATTTTTGTTGACTTCGACATTTGTGATGAACCCCTGTAAATCGAACCACGTGAAAAGTTTGTTGGCCTCAACCGCCCTCTTCGTTGTAGCCACCGCGCCTAGCATCGCCCAGAATCTTCAGAACAACCCAACGTCTAATCATGGCAATAAATTTGAACAATTGGGTACAATTCTTCCCGATGCAAATACCTATCGTACGGCTTCTGGTGCGCCCGGACATGAATACTGGCAACAGCGGGCCGATTACCAAATTCAAGCAACATTGGATGAGAAGAAGCAATACTTGCACGGCGAGGAAACCATCACGTATTTCAATAACTCTCCTGATGGATTAACGTATCTGTGGCTGCAGTTGGACGAAAATGAGCACAATCCCAATGGCGAGAACAATAACTTCAATGAAAGCGGAAAGAGTTTGCCGTTAACCCCAGGACAGATTGATGGCATGGATGTAAAGGCTCGTTTGGCGGGTTATGGCGTGAATATTCTGAGTGTGACCGATGCGGCTGGAAATGCGTTGCCGTACACCATCAACCAAACCATGATGCGTGTGGATTTGCCAAAGGTCTTGGTCAGCAAACAGAAATATGTATTCAAAGTAAAATGGAATTATAAAATCCCTGAACGCATGAAAATTGGGGGTAGGGGTGGTTACGAATACTTTCCCAAAGACGGGAACCATATTTTTACGATATCGCAGTGGTATCC
>DBCP01000128.1:2266-2556 GCA_002293105.1 Bacteroidetes bacterium UBA955
GGTAGAGGAGAGTTTAGTTTGATTTTTGGCAATTTCGATGTGAAAATGACGGTTCCAGCCGATCACGTGATTGCGGCAACCGGGGAATGTCAGAACTATGGCGATGTGCTTACCACTGCCCAAATGCAGCGATGGAATCAGGTATTGAAAACGCCGGTTCCATCGGCCACTACCGTATTGGAACCAACAGAAATTGTTACCCTTGAAGAGGCCAAATACCGTGAGCAAAACCGCGATACCGTTCAAACCAAAACTTGGCACTACAAAGCCACCAATGTACGCGATTTTGC
>DBCP01000070.1:0-122 GCA_002293105.1 Bacteroidetes bacterium UBA955
TATCGAACCCATAGCGAAACGGGTGATTTGTCTGATGGTGTAGCTACCGCAAATTGCGTATCTAAGCCATTGTTGCCGCTGTTTGTCCATGTTTTTCCGGAATCCTTGCTGCAACTGTATTG
>DBCP01000070.1:181-3139 GCA_002293105.1 Bacteroidetes bacterium UBA955
GATGCCAGACAGTTGGGGTGCGAATGACGAATCCACCACGCTGTAACTCAAAGAGAGCGGTACACTCACACAACCGTTGCTCCCTTTAACCCAAAAGCGTTCTCTGGGATTGGATAATTTCGCGATGGTGGTAATGAGGGTATCGCCGGAATATGGTCCCGTGGCCCCGATGGTGGAAATGGAATCGCCTTTGTTCAATTGGGCTTTCCAGGTCACTTTGCTGTTGACGCAGTAGGCCATTGATAGTAACAGGCTCACGTTGACAGTGGGCTTGGGGTTAACCAAAATCTTAATGGGGTCGGTGAGGGTTGAGCAGCCTTCCAAACTCGTGGCCAAATTGAAGTAAGAGCCGGTGTCTTTGAGGAAAATCGTGGTTTTGGTGCTGTTGTTGTGGATCCACTTTTGTTTGTACAAGGTGGTGTTTAAGCCAGCAACGGTGACTTTTAATGAATCTCCTCCGCAAATGGTGCTAGTTCCCTTGGGTGTGGTGCTTGCCTTTGGGGGGGAAGAATAAGTTACGATGTTTAGCGTAACCGTATTGGATTTGCCATACGCATTGGTGGCAGTGAATAGGATAGTGTGTTTGCCAGCCGTGAGTACGAGCGTAGGGTTTTGAGCCGTAGATAAGCGGGTATTGGCCCCGGTGGTGGGTTTTTCTTCCCACAAGAACGACGAGGGCGAATTTGTGGCGCTGCCAGCGAACTTGGTGCCGTTGGTGCATGAAACAGGGTCTGCAACCTTGGCCGATGCTACTGGCAAAAGGGTAGATGGCGTAATGGTGAAATCCTTTTTGTAGATGTAATCACCACTGGAGCTACTGTTGTCGTTGGTCGCATTGACGGTGGTGTATAATTTTACTTTGCCCACGTTGGTCGATGGGGCTTTCCATTTGAATGACCATGCAGTACTGTCGGTGGCAACCCTGGCCGATCCGGTAGTGGTTTGTCCGATATAGTAGCGCGTTTTTCCGCTTACACTGGTAGAACTCGTGCTGGTGCGGTTGTCGGCGGTTGAAAAGGTGCCTGCCGCGGCATTTGTGGTGTCCAGCGCGGTGAGTTGGAATCCAAATTTGGATATCCCTGATTCTGCGTATGTAATGGTGATGGTGTAGGTAGAATCGGGGAGATATCCTGTGCTAGGAATATTGCTTCGCATGCGGATGCGATTCCACTGGTTTCCTGAGGTAACCAAACTGTAGGATGAATGACAGCTGGTGCAATTGCCTTCTGAGATGGCTCCCGTGTATGCCGGACTCGCTCCGCTGGTGTACGAGACAACCTCGCTCACTACGGCGATGCTCAACAGTAAGAATAGGAATTTGATGTATTTCATGGTTTGAGAACTATGGACAAAATTAGGGTGTATCTGTTGCCTTTGTTGACAAGGTTTGGTTTGATTTGATAGATGTAACAATCAATGCGACATTTGGTTGGTCGTGAATTATGGCTCGTTTCAATGGGTTATGGGGGTTCGGGGAGACGTATTTTGTCGGTTGGTGCAGGGTGTAGGTCGATGCGGCCCGCAGGGCCGCATCATTATCATTATCTTTGCAGTTATGAATCAGTGGATTGCCGCAGGCTTGCTCGCTCTCAGTGGAATCGCCCCGCTGCAAGGTCAATCGGTGCGTTATACCTTGGAGCAGTGTATCGAACAAGCCCTCAAACAAAACATCGATGTGCAACTTTCGATGCTGTCTGAGTCGCAGGCAGAATTGACCATGAACCAAGCCAAAAGCGGGTTTGCGCCGGATTTTAGTGGCTCAGCCGGACAATTTTATCAATCGGGGCGAAGCATCGACCGATTCACCAACCAGTTTGTGCAATCGACCATCAGCTCAAACAATTTTCAGCTGCAGGGTTCGGTTTTGTTGTATGGTGGCGGACAAACCCAATACAATTTCAAACAAGCCAAACAGAACTGGATGGCCTCAGAAGCCGATTTGCAATCTGTTCAGCTCTCCATTATTCTTCAAGTGTCAGGGGCATATGTTCAGTGTTTACAAGCTACAGAAGCGGAAGCTGCAGCTCAAAACGCGGCCAATGCCAGCAAGGCTCAACTCGATCGCGGACAATTGATGTACGATGCGGGTGGTAGCAATCGCGGGGTGTTGTTGGCTTTGAAAGCGCAACATGCCAATGATTTAGCAACGCTAACATCAGCCCAGAACAACAAAAATGTGGCCTTGCAAAACCTAAAACAGTTGATTCGCTTACCACAGCAACAATCATTTGAACCTGCCACAGAATCGTTGGGAAGCATCGAATCCCCTTTTGGGTTCTCGGCCCAACAATTGGTGGATTCAATCTTATACCGTCGTCCTGATTACCGCGCGGCCAAATACAGGGTGATGGCGGCAGAATATGGATGGCGTGCCGCTAAAGGAGCATTGCTGCCAACCTTGAGCGTTGGAGGTAGTGTAAGTACCGTGTATTCTGACAATGCGAAAAATGTGGATGGGGTTAGCTTGAATGGGTTTTCACCAATCGGCAGGGTACAAGGATCAAACGAAATCGTGGAAGCGCCAAGTTTCGAGTACCAAATGAGTACCATTGCTTTTGGAGAGCAGGTAAAAAACAACTTCGGTCAGTCTTTGGGAGTGAATTTGAATGTGCCCATCTATTCCGGCATGCAGCGCCAAAATCAGGTTAAATCAGCCGATGTTGCAGTTCTGCGGGCGAAATTGAACTTAGATCGCATCGAACAGAATGTACAAAACGAGGTGTTGTCGGCTTTCAATAATTATCAAAATGCCGAAAAGCGATACGCGGCCAACAAAGAAAGTCATGAGCTGCAAAAGCAAAATGAACAATATGTAAAGCAGCGTTTGGATGCAGGTGCGGCTTCGTACTTTGAATATCAAGTGGCTTATGCCAACGCGCAAACCGCTTATCAGAACTTTATTTCTTCCAAGTATGAGCGGGCTTTCCGCAGGCTGGTACTGGAATTTTACCTATCGCC
>DBCP01000070.1:3227-6393 GCA_002293105.1 Bacteroidetes bacterium UBA955
CAACAACAACAACCGAATGACAAAAAAACGCATACTCTGGATTTCTCTCGCCGCATTGGTCGTGCTCATCGTAGTGGCTATGGTGATGAAAGGCGGTAAAAAAGATTTGGAAGTGGAAACTGCCAAGGTAGAATCGCGCACCATCACAGAAATTGTGAGTGTAACGGGCAAAATTCAACCCGAGAGTGAGGTGAAAATCAGTGCCGATGTAAGCGGTGAAATCATCGATATGATGGTGCACGAGGGGGATAGTGTGACCAAAGGACAGTTGTTGTTGCGCATCAATCCAGAATTGTACGAAACAGCAATGTCGCAGTTGAAGGCCAATTTGGACAATGCTCGTGCGGCGTTGGCAGGTGCAGAGGCCCAGAGTATCAAGGCAAAATCGTCTTTTGATCAGGCGGGATTGAATTACAAGCGTCAGAAGAAATTGTATGATCAAAAGGTGATCAGCGATCAAGAATGGGAAAATGCCCAATTGCAATACGAAGTGGCCAAAGCGGATTTTGAGGCGGCCGGCAAGTCGGTGTTGGGCAGTAAGTACAACGTACAAAGTGTAGCCGCGCGATTGGAAGAAGGCAAGCGCAATTTGGGAAGGACCAGTATATATGCGCCGGCATCAGGTATAGTTACGCATTTGACCTCTGAAAAAGGGGAGCGAGTGGTAGGAACCGCGCAAATGGCAGGAACCGAAATTATGCGGATTTCTAACATGCACATGATGGAAGTGCAGGTGAATGTGAATGAAAATGACATTGTGAGAATTCACCGTGGCGATAGTGCCGACGTAAAGGTGGATGCGTACGACGGTCGTATTTTTCGCGGTGTGGTTACAGAGATTGCCAATTCGGCGGTGTTCAATGCAGCGCAGAACATGAGTGATCAGGTGACCAATTTTGTGGTGAAAATCCGTTTGGTGCCATCGAGTTATCAAGATTTAACGGCGGAGGGTGAATTTCCATTTTTACCGGGGATGACGGCCAGCGTAGACGTGAAAACAAAGACCAAAACGGGTGTGGTTTCTGTGCCAATTGCCGCGGTGACAACAAGAAATCCAATGGGCGCTTCCAAAGATGGCAAGGTGGCTGAGAGCAAATCGGATGTTCAAACCTGGGTTTTCTTGTACAATGGTGGCAAAGCCAAAGCGGTGGAAGTGAAAACGGGTGTGCAGGATTTGGATTTTTACGAAGTTTTGGGCGGTTTAAAAGTGGGTGATGAAGTGGTGTCGGGCCCAAGTATGTCGGTGGCCAAGACCTTGAACGACGGCGATAAGCTGAAGAAGAAAAAATAAATTTACACAAAATGTCCACCTGAGGGTGGAATCTCTTAGACAAAATAGTAGTTTTGTTGTGTTGCTAGGTTCAATGATGGATGGCTAATCCACATTGATGAAAAGGGAACTTCGGTGTAAAACCGAGACTGTACCCGCAGCTGTAACTCCAAGTCAATCAATGATTGACGCATTTTTTGGGCCTCTAACGCCACTGTCGTAAGATGGGAAGGCGCCCAAGAAGGAGAAGTCAGAAGACCTGCCTAATAACACCATTGCACGCTTTCGGGAAAAAAGGCGCGGCGAGGACAGAAGGGTTTCCCTTTTTTGCTCACCTTATTCCTGATTTCGTGCCCAAGAAATACCATGTTAGCACTGGGCTGGATATCGTTATTGGGAGCTGTTGGTTCTTTCACGTCGGAGGGCGATACCCTTCAGCGTGTGGCTTTTTCTGAGGAAAGGCCTTGCGATACAGTGTTTATTCGTGCCCAACGGTTGGATTTCGCCACCATTGGACGGGTGGTGAGGGAAATGCCTTCGGGCGACAATGACCAACTGTTGACTTCCGTGATGCAAGATGCAGGGGTTTTCTTTAAACAATACGGCGTAACTGGCAGTAGCACAATTTCTCGCAGGGGCGCGGATGCCAATCAAACCCAGATCAATTGGAACGGATTGCCTATCAATAACCCGATGTTGGGTATGAGCGATTTCAATACTTTGATGAGTTGGGGATGTGGCGAGATGTTTTTGGTGGAGGGTGGCAATTCGGCGGTGGTGGGCAGTGGAAGCATGGGTGGTACGCTATTCATGCGGAATGGGTTGCACTTTTTAGACGGGGATGCTCGAGAAGAATACCACAGTAGGTCCAAAGCGATGGCCACGATGGGATCGTTTGGTGAACGAAACATCGCAGCAGAAGTCAATTTGGTGGGTAAACGACGGTTTTTGTCGGTCAATACCGCCCATTTCTATCATGAAAACGCCTATGTATTTCACGATTTGGGTTTAGAGATTCCCAAACGGAGAATGGAGAATGCTTTGCGCAGGCAAGAGATGATGCGTATGGTAGGCGGAATGAAGACGGGCCGAAGTCAATTGCGCACTGTGTTGGAGTGGGCTGGGATGTCGCGACAGTTGGGCTTGGCGATGGGCTCGTTGCAACCATTGGGCAAGCAGTTGGATGTGAATTTGCGTGGTCTGGTTGAGCATCAGGTTTCGTTCAAGCGAGGAATTACATTGTTACAGCGTTTGGGTGGCGTGATGGATCAGATTGATTATTACAGTTCGCCACAGGATTCATTGGGCAGTTTGAGTCGGGGTAAGACATTGCATTATCAGAACGAGTTGTATTATACGCACCGCAGTTTGCGTTTTTTGTTGGGTACAGATTTTCAGTACCAGCGGGCGCAGACGGAATACTATTTGGGGTGGGCGAATCGGGCTTTGCCGGCGTCTCTTTTGGGTGTGTATTGGTCGGGTAGAAAATGGTCGGCCGTGGGCAATGCGCGTTACGAATGGAACGAGCGCATGCCCACGGCCGGAATTTCGCTCCAGTTCCAGGCCAGCCGAAGGCTGGCCTGGAAGTCCAACGTGCATTCCTCTTTCCGCAGGCCCACCCTCAACGACCTCTTCTGGGTCAGTGGCGCCGCACTATCCCCCCTCAAATCCGAAAAAGGATGGGGCGCCGAAATGGGCTTTCTCTTGAAAACCGGTCCTACAAACTTCCGCCAAACCGTATTTAATCTCACCGCAGAATTTACTACCTACTACCGCGAACTCGATTTTCCCATCCTGTGGGTCCCCGCCGGAGCGGTGTGGCGCGCCACCAACCTTTCTGGCGGTGGACGGTATGCCGGCGCCCAACTTTCAGTCCAAGCCCAAGCCCACGTCCGC
>DBCP01000110.1:0-2566 GCA_002293105.1 Bacteroidetes bacterium UBA955
CCATCGATCATCAAACCGAAATTGTCTAAACAAGTAGCGGTTAAAAACAGCCCATCAAAAGGTGATCCACGCGACGGTAAGGGTTGGGGCTTGTCATTGATCTTGTGTTTTGTATTGGGAGTGCTTGGAATTCACAGGTTCTATTTGGGATACACTTCTATAGGTTTGATTCAATGTGTCATTGGTGTTGTAGGGTTATTATTTGCTGAATGGATAATAGGACTATTGTCAATTTGGATATTGATTGACTTTGTGAGAATTTTGACATACAAGCTAGAGCCCAAAAACAGCTATTACAGGGATGGCGAATTATTTGATCGTTAAAGCTACTTGGTCGACGGTTTGTACATCAACGGGTTGTTTGCGCAGTTAGTTTAACCGTCGGCTCAGCACGCCATCGATCAGTGCGAATAGTGGTCTGGGTCCCAATGTACGCCAAGCCACTTCATCAAGTTCTCCCCCGAAATTGAGGTAATAATCGATGCGTTCGCGGCGGAATTCGTCGACTACGTGGCTGCGGAAGTTGAGCATCGCGATCCAGCCGTCTTCTACATCCTGAAACCACTCTTCGTAGTAGGAATCGTCTGATGCGTGGAAATTGAGCACATTTTCGCCGATCAAAATGAATTTGTTGATGCCCTCCTGTGTCAAAATCTCCAACACCTCGCGCTTGAGTTGCATGATGTCGTTATAGAGCGCATCGTTCCATTCCCCCATCATTTCAATGATGGCAAATCCTTCTTGGTAGTCGGCAAACAGGATTTTGATGTATAGGGTATTCGACCCAAAATGGTCCCACTGTGGGTGGATATAATAGTTGTAAACAGTTTTATCGAAATAGAATTCGTTGTATTCCCGATTGAAAAAGGGTGATCGCTCGTCGGCAGCAGCGGAGTACAAGTTGATCCAGGCGAAATGCGGTTCGAGGTCGTGCACGGTGCAAAGATAGCGAGGTCTGTTTGTTTAATTCTTACCTTCGCGATGCGATGCGTGCTGCTTTTGTAAAAAATTTGTTGTGGTTACAGCTGTTGAATTGGCTGGTGAAACCACTTTGGATTTTATGGATTGAGCGCGAGATTCAGCTTCGGATGGGCGATTCGTGGTACGGTGTTTACACGTTGCATTTCAATTTGGTACTCTTATTCGCGGTGCTATTGGATGCCGGGTTAAACAGTTATGTATCGCGGGAAATTGCAGCTCACGGACGGTTGGCCCACCCCAAAAGAATGTTTTTATTGCGGTTGGGATTGGGGATGGTGTATGTGGTTTTGGTCCTCGCGGTGGCTCAGGTGCAAACGGGGATTCAAGGAGAATTTTTGTTGTACGCATTGTTGAACCAAGTATTGGCCTCAGTGGTTTTGATGCTGCGATCTGTGTTGCAGGGCAAGCAACGGTTTGTGTCGGACAGTTGGCTGAGTGTGGTAGACCGGGTGGTGGCATTGGCGATATGTTCTTGGATGTTGCGGGTATACACACCGGCGATGTTTGCCAGTGAGGGCGGGGTATTGATGTTTCAGTTGGCCCAATTTTTCGGCTATGCGATGGCGCTGCTATTGGGACTGGTGCTGGTGTTTTGGGGAGGTAAGTCGGCCCGTGAAACAGAAATCGCGCAGAATGATAGCACCCAAAAATCGCTCGGTGATTGGGGTAAGGAAGTGGTTTGGTTTGGGGTGATGGCTTTGGCGATGAGTTTGTTTACGCGGATCGATGTGCAGATGATACAGCGATATGCGGGTGCGGCGCTGTCTGATTTGCCCGGGGTGGATGGGTTGAAGTGGGCTGCGCAGGCGGGATATCGCGAGATTGGTGTGTATGCCAAAGGGTATCGCTTATTGGATGCAGCCTTAATTTTTAGCACCTTGTTGAGCACCCAACTACTGCCATTGTTGAGCAAGCGATTATCGGCAGGAGAAGACAATCATCCCATTATGGGACTAGGTTTTCGATTGGTTTTCATGGTATCAGTGGGCGTTGCAAGTGCAGCATGGTTTTACGGCGATTTTTTGATGAATTGGCTGTATCATGGACAGCTGCAGTTAGGCGCTGTGACTGAGTCGGGTGGTGTGGAGGTCCTGCGGTCTATGGTGTATTCCCCGGAAATTTTGAATGTATCGATGATTTTCAAGGTGTTGATGCTCGCTTTTATTCCGATGTCGTTGGTACACGTTTTCGGTACTTACGTGACGGCGGCGGGTCAGATGCGCTGGTTGGCCCAACTCGCAATGGTTTGTGTAATCATCAATGTGGCGTTCAACTATATTGAGATTCCGAAGGCAGGCGCATTGGCCGCCGCCGTGGGTTGCCTGCTTACCCAGTGGGTCTTTGCCTTCTCTTGCATTTTGAAAACCCATCGTTTAGGAGGTTATATTTGGCAATGGAAGCAGGCAGATGGGGTGTTTTTGACAATCCTCGGGGGTATATTTTGCTTCGGATTGGTTAAATTGGGGATTCAACTTGAAGGATTTTTGGGACTAATGATTGCTGGTGTCGCCTATGTAATTGCTGTCGGCTTTTATCTCTTCCATGATGAGTTCAAAGCGCGATTTATCGAGAAAAAATCTTCTGT
>DBCP01000110.1:2661-12898 GCA_002293105.1 Bacteroidetes bacterium UBA955
TACAAAGGGAATCCCTTCATTAAATCCATGACCCGGATTTTGACTTCTCCCAAAACTGCATCATTGGCGTAGTGTGTGAGCGCAGTATCAATCAATTCAGCGATTAATGGCATTTGGTCTGCTTTGAGTCCGCGCGAGGTAATAGCCGGAGTGCCAAGACGGATACCTGAGGTAACAAATGGGCTCCTGGTCTCAAATGGCACGGCGTTTTTGTTGATGGTGATGTGACACTTTACCAAGGTATCCTCGGCCATTTTGCCTGTAAGTATATCGCTCTTAGACCGCAGATCAATGAGCATCATGTGATTCTCTGTACCGCCGGAAATAACTGAATAACCTCTTTCTACCATGGCTTTGGCGAGGGCTTGGGCATTGCTCATGACATGTTTGCAATATTCAGCGAACTCATCAGTGAGTGCTTCTCCAAATGCAACGGCTTTGGCGGCGATGACGTGTTCTAATGGACCGCCTTGGGTACCCGGGAAGACGGCACCATCGAGAATAGCACTCATCATTTTAATATCCCCTTTGGGTGTAGTTAAACCCCAAGGATTGGGGAAGTCTGTACCCATCATAATTACGCCACCACGGGGTCCGCGAAGGGTTTTGTGGGTGGTTGAAGTAACGATATGACAGTGGGGAATGGGGTTATTGAGAAAGCCCTTGGCGATGAGGCCAGAAGGGTGAGAAATATCGGCCAATAACAAAGCACCTACCTCATCAGCAATGCGGCGGAGTTTTGCGTAATCCCAATCGCGGCTGTAGCTACTTGCACCACAAATAAGAAGTTTTGGTTGTTCTTTTCTGGCGATTTCAGCAACAGTATCCCAATCAATGAGGCCGGTTTCTTTGGATACACCGTAAAAGCTTGGGGTATAGAGTTTACCCGAGAAGTTCACTGTGCTTCCATGGGTTAAATGTCCGCCGTGGCTCAGGTCAAACCCAAGAATTTTATCTCCAGGTTTTAGGACACCCAACATCACCGCTGCATTGGCCTGAGCGCCCGAATGGGGTTGAACATTTGCCCATGCACATCCAAATAGCTCCTTCAATCGATCGATGGCTAGCTGTTCCACTTTGTCTACAACCTCACAACCACCATAATAACGCTTGCCTGGAAGTCCTTCCGCATATTTATTCGCAAGCACAGAACCTGTTGCCTCCAGGACTTGCCGACTCACAAAATTCTCACTGGCAATGAGTTCAATGCCGAGTTGTTGTCGCTCTAGTTCGAGTTGAATAAGGTCAAAAACTTGGGTATCTCGCTGCATGGTTTTCCAAAGGTACAATCTTCATTTGGGCGCTCACAATCTTCGAAAAAAAAACTCGGACTCTTTTGTGGATTTGCAATTTTTACCATGGGGTAACGGGGTTTACGAGGAAATTGTTGAAATTCGCCCTACAAACTCATGAATTTGAACAAACATTTTTTGAAACAAGCAGGGTTATTTCTGCTATTTGTGATTGGATTTTGGTTTATCACCCTTTGGTATTTGGCACCACCCTCGGAAGGAATGGTCCTGAAACAAGGCGATATGCAACAGGTTCGCTTGATGCGTTATGCCGCGGAGCAGGTGAAAGAAACCACCGGTACTCTGCCACAGTGGAACGACCGATTGTTTTCTGGTATGCCGGGCAGTTTGATTACGGGTATCGAGCAGGGCAGTTTGTTGTTGAAATACAAAGTAATTGAACTTTTCGGTCTGGTTAAGTCACCGTTCAATTTCCTGTTTGTGGCGATGTTGAGCATGTTTGTATTGCTACTATCGGTTAAGGTTGACCGGTGGTTGGCCGCGGCAGGAGCAATTGGATATGCCTTCATGACGTTTAGTATATCGAGTTATGAAGCCGGACACATTACGAAGGTTTTGGCGATGGGTGCCATGCCAGGTGTAATTGGTGGTTTGGCGCTACTCAGCCAGCGAAGATATCTGTTGGGAGCAGCCGTAACAGCCTTGTTCTTCGGGATGGTTGTCAACTATTTCCACTATCAAATTGCCTATTACGCGGGCATCATGGTGGGCTTATACTTTTTGGTTGAGTTGGTTTCTGCCATTCGTTCTAAGGATTTTAAACATATGCTGCTGTCTTCGGGCATTGCCACTGTGGCGATGGGCTTGGCAGTTTTGACATGTGTGGGAAAATTGGCTGATACCAACGATTATGCCAAGGCAACCATGCGTGGGGGTTCAGCGGTGGCTGAGGCTACTGGCGCGAAAGGCGCACAAGTGGGCAAAAAGGGTTTGGATATGGATTATGCCTTCTCTTGGAGCTATGGAATTGATGAGACTTTTACGCTGTTGGTTCCCGGTTTTAAAGGGGGTAGTTCCAACGAGCTTGTGAGCGATGCGGATTTTGGCGATACGCGATTGCCATTGTATTTCGGTGATTTGCAGTTCACCAGCGGTCCGGTGTACTTGGGTGCTTCTCTGGTATTCTTATTTGTGTTTGGGTTGATGTTGGCGTTCGTTTGGAAGAAAGACAAACCGCTGGATTCTGATGCACAACTCAATTACAATTGGGCTATTTTTGGCTTAGTAACTTTTTTGGTTTCGGTGATTTTGGGTTGGGGAAGACACTTTTTTATCAATGAGTTTTTGTTCGATAGCCTGCCTTACTACAACAAGTTCCGTACGCCGATGATGGCATTGGTGATAGCACAAGTGGTTGTTCCAATGATTGGTATTTTGGGATTGTATCGCTTTATTGTTTTGGTACAAGGCGATGGATTGAGTGAAGTGGCGCAAAAAAAGGTTTTCAAAAACACGTTGATTTTGGCAGGAGTAATGGTTGGTGCAGTTGTTTTGTTGACCATGTCAACAGATTTCTCATCGCCTGAGACCGACAAACGGATTGCTGAGCAAGGTGGCATGGAAACCGTGAACAAAATCAAAGATCTGCGTAGCGGATTGGTTTGGGATGACATCTTTAGGAGTATTTTATTCATTGTGGCATTGATTGGCTTGGTTTATTTGGCATTGAAAAAACAAGCCAGTACCCTTGTTGCTGGTGCTGTGATGATTTTGTTGGTGGGTTTTGACATGATTGGCATTAGCAAGCGCTACCTAACCGACGATAACTGGGAAGATAAAGAAACCGAAGAGGCCGTGCTGCCTTCTGTGATTGATAATCAGATTATCGCCAACAACAAAGATGGTAAGCGGGTATTTGATTATCGCGGTGGTATCAATGGCGCTTTCAATGATAACCGTGCGGGTGCTTTTCACCGCAACGTAGGTGGTTATCACCCAGCCAAAATGAGCAGGTATCAGGATGTAATGTCGTATTGCATTGGTTCCTCAAGTCCAACCGGATCTGGCGATATCATGAACAACCATGCGTTGGATATGTTGAATTGTGGTTTCATTATGGGTATTTCACAGGATGGAAAATCAGAGATTGTGGTGCCACGGACGACGGCTTTGGGACATGCTTGGTTTATAGATTCTGTGGATGAAGCGGCCACGGCGAAGGAGGCCTTGAACATGATTAACACCTTGAATTTGCGTAAACATGCGGTGATTGAGGGGGGAGATTACAAGGCGGGAGCCACAGCGGGGTTTGCTTTGGGCGCCCGGAATTTTGCGACAGATTCAACGGCAGCTGTGACGCGATTGTTCTACAGCAACGACAGCATTGCCTATGAAAGCAATAACAACCAAGCGGGATTGGCGGTGTTTAGTGAAATTTACTACAATGAGAAGAACGGGGCATGGAAGGCATTTGTTGACGGTAAAGAGGCCAAAGCCTTGCGTGTCAATTATGTGTTGCGTGGTTTGGAAATCCCTGCAGGAAAACATGCCGTAACTTGGGTGTATCAACCTGCGGATCGCAGTATGATGGTGAACATTGAATGGGCCTCATCTGCTTTGATTTTGTTGCTAGTAGGTGGTAGTCTTGTGCAGTTGATGTTAAAGAAAGACGAACTGGAAGGTTAATTCTCTTTTGAGAACCCGTCATTCTATCCATGCTGAAAAGGTCATTATTCTGAAAAGCTGTTCACTATCCATGGCTAACAAGCATTCATCGTAAGGTCAATTCAAATAAAAAGTAAATCTGCTTTGCAAGATCAGCCCCTGATATCGATCATTACCATTCACTATAATCATGGGGTGGGTTTGAGACGAACAGTGGAATCTATTTTGGCACAAACGGAAAGGAAGGCGTTTGAATGGATCGTCATAGATGGGGGAAGTACGGATGGGTCTGCTGAATTTTTAAAAGGCATATCGGCTGATATTGATGTCTTGGTTTCTGAAAAAGACGGAGGTATTTACGATGCCATGAACAAAGGTTTGGGAAAAGCCCAAGGCCAGTATGTTTGGTTCGTGAATGCGGGCGATGCCTTGCACGATGATAGTGTTGTGAAAGTGGTGGTTGCTGCAGTTCGTGGATTTGAAAAAAACCATGCAGGTGTTTTGCCAGATGTGGTATTTGGTGACACGATGTTTATTGATCAAGAGGGCATGTCTATTGGCTTAATATCTCAGCTCAAGCCCCAACCATTTCCGAAAAAATTGAATAAAAACAGCTTCCGATTCGGCATGAATGTTTGTCATCAAAGCATATTGGTCAAGCGAAGTATCGCAGGGAAATATGACGAACAATACAGATTGGCAGCGGATGTGGATTGGATAATAGCGGCATTAAAGTCAATGAATGGACAATCGCTGAGGATTGAATCGGTTTTGAGCAATTTCGAAACAGGTGGGAGTAGTTATCAGCATACAAAGAAGGCTTGGAAAGAGCGATATGATGTGTTAACCAAACATTATGGTGCCGTTCCTAATTTATTTGCGCATGGTTGGATACTGTTTCGACGATTGCTATTTAATTTGAATTTGTTGGGTAAACGAAAGAATGCGGGTTTGTTGACCGCGTGATTTATGATTAAAGATAAATGAGTAATACATCCAGGGTAGACAAGGCATTGTTTGAGGCCGAACATTATTTGGGGAAACCCGCGGATACCGATGACTTGTTGGTTGAACGTCGTATCGCTTTGGTGGAGGCATATTCGGGATTTATTTCTCAAACTTTGGATTTGGTAGAGATTGGCTGTGGGAATGGCAATACAGCCGTGCCGATGGCCAAGCATTTTCAATCTGTGACGGGGTTGGAGTACGCTGCGGTACACCAACAAGAATTTGAAGGGTTGAAAGCGAAACAAGATGCTCACAACGCGGAATTTGGTGTTTGGGATATTATGGCGAGGCCATATGAACCTGCCGCGGATAGATTGATTAGTTTTGAAGTGATAGAGCATTTGCCGTCAGAGGCGGGGGTTGCCAATTATGCTAAGAGTTTGAAGATTGGGGGTGTTGCAGCGATTTCGGTACCCAACAAGTGGTGGATTTTTGAGACCCACGGCGCCAATTTGCCTTTATTGCCATGGAATCGCGTGCCATTTTTCAGTTGGTTGCCTAGGCCATTGCATGAGCGATGGGCGCATGCGCGGATTTATACCAAAAAGCGCATTTGCTCCTTGTTGGAACAACATGGGTTTGAGATAGAAAAGGTGGAATACATTATGGCACCGATGGATGTGATCAAGTGGAAGCCATTGAAGAATTTCCTGCGCAAGTGGGTTTTTAATAGTCATACAACGAATATTCCTTTTAAGGCAGTGAGCATTTTGGTATTTTGCAAACGCGTACGGTAACACAACAACATAGAAACAGCAATATGAAAAAAACGATTATACTCTTTTTGGGTTTGGCGTTGGGAGCACAGGCTTTCGGACAGAAACAGCCCGACAAACATTGGTATCATGCAGCGCCCACCAAGAAAAACATGGGTATCTCCTTGGACAAGGCATATGCCAGTGAGGCGGCAAAGTTGCCATCAAAGACCATCGTAGTAGCGGTGATAGATGGGGGTGTAGACATCGCTCATCCCGATTTGAAGGATGTGATTTGGCACAATAAAGGAGAGATTCCTTTCAACAATATCGACGATGATCGCAACGGATATGTTGATGATACTGTGGGTTGGAATTTCATTGGTGGCAAAGATGGCAGAATGGTGCAGTTTGATCATTTGGAAAAAGTGCGTTTGTACATGAAATACAAGGAGCAGTTTAAAAATGTAACTGCAGAAGAGGTGAATAGTAATCCAGATTATGCTTCATATCAGGAGATGAAGGTGGACATTGAGAATACTATAGTGTCGGGACAGGAACAATATAATTTCTACATTAAAATTCAATCTTCTATGCTCAAGTATATCGAGATGACAGGCAAGCCCAATCCAACTGGTAGTGATTTTATGGCATTGAATGTAGATTCATCGGAAATTAAATTGCGTAATTTGATTGCCAAAGTGGTTGAGAAAAATCATGGAGTATGGCCGGTTTTGGAGGACTTAAAACAGACCATTGCATCAATGGAAGCCCAGGTGAAGTATCAATACAATTTGGACTACAACCCTCGGGAGATTGTGGGTGATGATTACAACGATTCTCGTGAATTTGGTTATGGCAACAACAATGTGGCTGGACCAGATGCATCGCACGGTTCCCATGTGTCGGGTATCATCGCTGCGACTCGTGGCAATGGCATTGGTTTGGATGGTGTGGCAGACAATGTGAAAATTATGGCCATTCGTGTGGTGCCTGATGGTGATGAGCGCGACAAAGACGTTGCCAACGGCATTCGTTATGCGGTTGACAATGGTGCTAACATCATCAATATGAGTTTTGGTAAGGGTTACAAGTGGGATAAAGACGTTGTGAATGAGGCCATTTTGTATGCACAGGATCACAATGTGTTGTTGGTACACGCAGCGGGAAATAGTTCACAGGACAACGATGTAACGCCCAACTATCCCAATGATTCTTTGGGTGGCGATGTGGTGGCGAATAACTGGATTGAAGTGGGCGCGTCTCAGCCATTGAAGAAAAAATTGGCCACGGTTTTTAGTAATTATGGTCAAAACAATGTGGATGTGTTTGCACCCGGACAGAGTATTTACAGTACCATCCCCAACAATGGATATGCTTATTTCAATGGAACAAGTATGGCTTCGCCGGTGTGCGCGGGTGTTTGTGCTTTGGTATGGAGCAGAAACCCTTCATTGACTGCAAAGGACGTGAAGATGATCATGGAAGCGTCTGTTGAGTTGGTTCCTGGAAAGGTGGTATTGCCCGGTACGAAGAAGACCAAGGTGGCTTTCCCAACCTTGAGCAGAACGGGTGGTTTGATCAATGCGGAACGCGCGTTGATGATGGGCACATTGCCCTTGATGGTGAAATAATTGTGGTTGGTGGCTGCTTGGTTCAGCCCTGACAGAACGCGGCGAGTTCGCGATAAAATTTGGCTACGGGGAATCCCATGACGTTGTAAAAACACCCTTGGATTCCCTTCACGCCCACATACCCCATCCAATCTTGTACACCGTAGGATCCGGCTTTGTCGAACGGTTTGTAATGCTCCACGTAGTAAGTAATTTGCTCATCGCTCAGTGGATGAAAGGTTACATCGGTGCGGTCGCAGAACGTATGGATTTTCGCATCGCTGCGCAGACAAACCCCGGTAAATACGCTGTGGGTTTCGTTGCTTAGGGAGTGAAGCATGGCGTGGGCATCATCAACGGATTGGGGCTTATTCAATACTTGGCCGTTGATGTATACAATTGTATCCGCAGTAACAAGAACGTTTTCACCAATGGATTCATGGTGGTGCATGGACTTGTGTTTGGCGAGGAACTGACAAATTTCTTCGGGCGACAGTGTGGGTGGAAAATCCTCATCGGCCTCGATGGCGATATAATCGAATTGAAAACCTGCATCGCGGAGGAGTTGATGTCGGCGTGGTGATTTGGATGCCAAGAGAAGGTTGGGAAATGTGTTGCTGGGATGGGATTGGCTGTTGTGCATGGAAGCGTGGAAATTGGATTTGCAAAGGTATTACGGGGATGTGTTAGAAATGTGGGATATCATGTGAATCCGGTGTTTTTGTGCAAAATGTGCGGGATTTCGTACCTTTGCACCTAGATGAAACAAATTGCAGTAATTGGCGGTGGCACCATGGGAAATGGTATCGCCCACGTTTTTGCCCAGTGTGGTTATGCGGTGAATTTGATTGACGTTAAGCAGGAAATGCTTGACAAGGCGATGGCTACAATCACCAAAAACATGGACCGTCAGGTTGCCAAGGGGTCGTTGACTGAAGAGCAAAAATTGGCCAGTTTGTCTAACATTAAATGCTACACTCAATTGTCGGATGGCGTTGCCAATGCTGATTTGGTGGTAGAGGCTGCAACTGAGAACGTAGAAATCAAATTGAATATTTTCCGTCAGTTGGATGCATTAACCCCACCGCATTGCGTGTTGGCGAGCAATACATCAAGCATTTCAATATCGAAGATTGGGTCGGTAACCGCGCGTCCTGAAAAGGTAATTGGTATGCACTTCATGAACCCTGTGCCGGTGATGAAGTTGGTTGAGGTGATTGAGGGTTTCAAGACCGATAAGAAAGTCACTGAGGATATCATCGCTTTGAGCAAATCGTTGGGTAAAGTACCGGCTTTGACGCAGGATTATCCCGGATTTATTGCCAATCGCGTGTTGATGCCAATGATCAATGAGGCAATTGGTTCGTTGCACGAGGGTGTGGCGGGTGTTGAGGAGATTGACACGATTATGAAGCTGGGAATGGCACATCCGATGGGTCCGTTGCAGTTGGCCGATTTCATTGGTTTGGATGTTTGCTTGGCGATTTTGCGCGTGTTGCACGATGGTTTTGGCAATCCAAAATACGCGCCTTGTCCGTTGTTGGTAAACATGGTAACCGCTGGTGATTTGGGCGTAAAGAGTGGTCGCGGTTTCTATGATTATGGTCACGGAACGAAGGACTTGGTGGTCGCACCGGGTTTTGCCAAAAACTAATTATATTTGCAGCCCCAATTTGGGTACAAACTGCAAAAATGAAATTATCTCAATTTAAGTTCGATTTGCCTGAGGAGTTCATCGCTCAGGAGCCATTGGCTACACGTCACGACAGTCGTTTGTTGGTTGTTCACAGCAAGGAACGGAGGATTGAGCACCGCAGTTTCAAGGATATCTTGGATATTTTTGATGAGGATGATGTGTTCGTGATAAACAACACGAAAGTATTTACAGCCCGTATGTACGGTCAGAAAGAGAAGACCGGTGCGCAAATCGAGGTGTTTTTGTTGCGTGAATTGAACCATGAATTGCGTTTGTGGGATGTGTTGGTAGATCCAGCGCGTAAGATTCGTGTGGGCAACAAGTTGTATTTCGGCGATGATGATTTGGTGGCTGAAGTGGTAGACAATACAACCAGTCGTGGAAGAACCATTCGCTTTTTGTTTGATGGTACGGATGAGGAGTTTGCCAATGTGATCAAGAAGTTGGGTGAGACGCCCATTCCAAAATATATCACCCGCCCTGTAAAGGAAGAGGATGAAGCTTGGTATCAGAGTTTGTTCGCCAAGAATGTCGGTGCAGTGGCTGCTCCAGCGGCTCAATTGCATATCACCCGTGAATTGCAGATGCGCATGGATATCAAAGGCATTCAGTTTTCCGAGATAACATTGCATTTGGGTTTGGGTGCGTTCAGGGAGGTAGAGGTTGAGGATTTGACCAAGCACAAGATGGACAGTGAATACTATCGCATTGAGCCATCGGCTTGTGATGCTGTGAACAATGCCATTACCAATAAAAAACGTGTTGTGGCGGTGGGTGGTAGTGTGATGCGGGCATTGGAAAGCAGTGTAAGTTCGAGAAGCACGTTGAATCCAAGTGAGGGTTGGACGGATAAGTTTTTGTTTCCTCCCCAGAAGTTTCATATTGCCAATGCGTTCATTACAAATTTGCATCAGCCAGAGTCGCCTTTGTTTATGATGGCATGTGCGTATACGGACCATAAGTTCATGACGGAAGTATACCAAGAGGCGATGAAAGAGGGGTATCGCTTTTTGTGTTATGGCGATGCGATGTTGATCCTGTAATTTGGGAGTTTGGCGGGCTGTTTCATTGAGAAAGTCTGCGATTTTTTGTATATTTGCACCCCCGTTCTTTGCAATGCCCAGATGGCGAAATTGGTAGACGCACTGCTTTCAGGTGGCAGCGCCGCGAGGTGTGCAGGTTCGAGTCCTGTTCTGGGCACCAATTTTGTAAGAGGGGGGGATAATTGCCCAGTTGGTGAAATTGGTAGACACGCCATCTTGAGGGGGTGGTGATCGTAAGGTCGTGCTGGTTCGAATCCAGTACTGG
>DBCP01000029.1:0-6894 GCA_002293105.1 Bacteroidetes bacterium UBA955
GACGAAATGGTGAACTATTGGGCTGAATGGTGCAAGAAATATCCCATTGTTTCAATTGAAGACGGATGTGCCGAAGACGATTGGGCTAGCTGGAAGAAGTTGACCGATGCAGTTGGAAGCAAGGTTCAGTTGGTGGGCGATGATTTGTTTGTAACCAATGTGGATCGCTTGCAACGCGGTATCAATGAAGGTATAGCCAATTCTATTTTGATCAAAGTGAACCAGATTGGAACATTGACCGAAACTTTGAATGCCATTCAATTGGCCACACGTCACAGTTACTCAAACGTGATTAGCCACCGCAGTGGTGAAACAGAAGATAGTACCATCGCCGATTTGGCTGTTGCAATGAACAGTGGACAGATTAAAACGGGTAGTGCATCTCGTTCTGATCGTATGGCGAAGTATAATCAGTTGCTTCGCATCGAAGAAGAACTTGGTGAGAATGCCATTTACGGCGGCAGTATGTTTAAGTACTGTTAACCTTAATTGTTGAAGAATATCAAAAAAGCCCCGCTATCGCGGGGCTTTTTTGTGCTAAAATTTTGCGCAACCCATCCCAAACCGATATCTTGCATGTTCATGAAAAACAAAATTGCTTCGGCGTTGCTGTTCATCTTATTGGGATCGGGTTGCGCAAACCTTTCCGCCCAAAATACTTTTACCGGAATTACCCCAACACAAGCCATCAATCAAGCCAAGACACTGGCTGCTCAAGGCAAATGGGGATTAACCGCGGATGATTTAAAAGATGCCGTAATTCAGGACCTTGTGAAAGATCCTACGGGAGAAACCCATGCCTATGTGCTTCAAACCCTGTCGGGCATCCCCGTCGTGAATGGCGTTGTGGGTCTGCATTTCAAATCCAATGGCAACTTGTTTTACGCAAATTCGCGCGCCGTGGCTCATGCAACGGATAAACTCCAAGGTGATTTCTCATCGCTCAATACCCAAATCCTCGGCGATATCGCCCTGAAAACAGCTTTTGCAGCACCCACCGATCTTCCACAAAGCGTAACATGGGAAACCATGAAAGCCAATACCCGTTTTGCTGAAGGCAATTTCTACGCACAAACTGTGGCTTGGCCGGATGCAAACGGGAACCTCATCGCCGCGAAATATTTTGTTTTCTATCAGCCCATAACCTCCGATTGGGTGAATCTTTGGATCGATGCGCAAGGTACAGTGCTTCAAAAACACAGCTGGACCGTCCACTGCGCACCCGCATCCTTCGAACAATCTCCCCAGGAATCACATTCCATACACACAGCGGGAATGGTTGAACAATCTCAGCAAATCCGTTCCATGGTTTTAAATGGTCAGGGTAAATCGCTCCAACGCAGAGGAGATGGTGCCACATACAAAGCCTACGCATTTCCTACAGAAAGCCCGCTTTACGGCAATCCTTCAACGCTCACAAGTCCGGCAGACGCCCAAGCATCGCCCTATGGATGGCATGATGTGAACGGCGCGGCGGGTGCAGAATATACCATTACCCGCGGGAACAATGTGTTTGCTTCAGAAGATGCTGATGCCAATAACCAAGCAGGCTACAGTCCCAGCGGCGGAACTTCATTGGCCTTCGACTTTACCTACAGCAAAAATGAAATTGATCCGGTAAATTACCGCGATTTTGCCATCAACAACTTGTTTGTGGCCAACAACCTGATGCATGATTTGTCGCACCACTATGGTTTTGATGAAGAATCGGGGAATTTTCAAACCAAGAACTATGATAACAAAGGATTTGGTTCGGACGCCGTGAACGCCGATGCACAGGATGGCAGTGGAACCAACAACGCCAACTTTGCTACACCTCCGGATGGTTCAGCACCCCGCATGCAAATGTTTATATGGGATGGTGTGAGTGTAAAAGCCAATTTGGTGGTGAATTATGGCGCTGGCATGAAATATGGCGTGGGTATTACCGATGGCAACTGGGGTAAGAAAATCACCGCGGTGCCCGTTTCTGGGAAACTGGTTTTGGTGAAAGACAACGTGGCCGCAGCCACCAATAAATGCTGTACCAATTTATCGAACGGACCGGCAATCAGCGGGAATATCGCAGCGGTGGTTCGCGGGGGATGTACGTTTGTACAGAAAGTGTTTCGCGCCCAATCGTACGGTGCAACAGCCGTGATTTTGCTAGATACTTCTTCGGCGGATCAAGTCATCACCATGGCCACCGATAACACTACGCAAGCGAGCAAAATAACCATTCCTGTGATTTTTGTCAAGTTGAGTAATGCCAATGAATTGCGTGCGCTGTTGGCCGATACCAATTTGAATGTTACTTTTTACGATAGTTCTGCGTTTGCCAAGAAAACCGATAGCGATCTTGATTTGGGGGTTATTGCCCACGAATACACGCATGGTATTTCGAATCGTTTAACCTGCGGACCTTCGAATTCTAACGGTTTGTCGAATGCCGAACAAATGGGTGAGGGATGGAGTGATTTTGTGGGATTGGCGTTTACGGCGAAAAAGGGCGATGTGGGCTCTCAAGCCCGTGGCGTTGGAAACTGGTTGATTGGTGAAACCCAAACCGGTGGAGGCATTCGCAACTATCCTTATTCAACCAACATGACTGTGAATCCCCATACCTATGGCAACTTGGCGAAGGCGGCGAATGGCATCCAAACAGAGGTGCATTACACCGGTGAGATTTGGTGTGCGATGCTGTGGGACATGTATTGGGAGTTTGTGGGTAAATATGGATTTGATGAGGATCTTTACAATGGAAAAGGCGGTAACAACATGGCTGTTTTATTGGTATTCGATGCGATGAAGTTGCAACCTTGCGGCCCGGGTTTTACAGATGCGCGCGATGCGATTTTGATGGCCGATGAAAATAGAAATGGCGGTGCCAACGCAGGCTTGATATGGAAAGTGTTCGCACGACGTGGTCTGGGCTACAATGCCGCACAAGGAAGTCCAGGCAATTGTGCAGATGGGGAAGAGAATTTCGAAATGCCTCCTGCGAGTGCATTGAAATCCTTGGCAGTAGATGCTTGGGTAAAAGCATATCCCAACCCAGCAACCTCAATATTTGTTGTTGAGCCCATGATGGTTAAGCAGATTGATGCCGTTACGGTGTACGATATTCAAGGCAAACAACAGTTTGTGCCCATGTCTGAGATTGTGGGTGGCGGACAGCAATTGTTCGTTGGCGGACTATCATCGGGCTTATACTGGGTAGAAATTCGTGCCGGTGAGCAGCGCACAACTGTGAAATTGGTAAAGCCTTAAGGCGCAATGCAACATTTGCATTAAATTTGAACTCAGTTTCGTTTGAATTCTGATTGAATATTTTCATACAATGTGGATTGAAATCGTTTGCGCGTTGATGGCCTATTTGATAGGATCGATTCCCAGTGCTATTTGGGTGGGACGCAAATTTTATGGGATTGATGTGCGCGAGCATGGCAGCGGAAATGCCGGCGCAACGAATGTTTTTCGCGTTTTAGGGAAAGGACCTGGTACGGTGGTATTGCTGATGGATATCATCAAAGGGTTTCTTTCTGTAATGTTGGCTTATCAAATGGGGTACTATTTCGCCGAACAGGGTACGCAATCGTCGCAGATGACAGGCTTTTTTCCAGTGGCTTTTGGAGTGCTGTCGGTGGTTGGACATATGTTGCCAATTTTTGCAAAATTCAAAGGAGGGAAGGGTGTGGCCACCTTGTTTGGGGTCATCATTGCTTTGGATCCAAGGGTGGCGGGATTGGCGCTGTTGGTGTTTGTGGTGGTGAATATCGTTACGGGCTATGTAAGTGTGGGATCATTGATGGCGGGGCTGTCTATTCCCGTTTTATTTTTACAAGTGTTTGGATATCGTGATGTGAGCTTGATTGTTTTTAGTGTTTCTGTAGGAATCCTGATTGTTTACACGCATCGGAAGAATATCAGGCGTTTGATGGCTGGTGAGGAAACGAAGTCGCGGATATTGGTTAGAAAACAAAAGTAATCCATGAAATTGTCGACATCGAATCCCATTTACAATCCCCAAGAAGACGTTGAAGCGTTGTTGGATAAGGGGTGGACGATTGTGGTTTACAATGACGAAGTGAATACGTTTGACTGGGTGATAGCGAATTTGATCAAGTATTGTGGTCACACGCGATTACAGGCCGAACAGTGTGCTTGGATTATCCATAACAATGGGAAATACGCCGTTAAATCGGGGAGTTATGAGGACATGGAGCCTATTTGCACGGCTTTGTGCGAAAAAGGTTTGTCGGCTCAGCTAGAGGTTCAGTAAATTTGCAATTATGAGAAAAGTATATGCTTCTGCCGAGGCGGCCATTCACGACATTGAGGATGGTGCGGTATTGATGTTGGGGGGATTTGGTTTGTGCGGGATTCCCGAGAATTCAATTTCGGCTTTGGTGAAGAAGGGGGTGAAGGGTTTGACGTGTATCAGCAACAATGCGGGGGTGGATGATTTTGGTATCGGGTTAATGTTGCAAGGGCGGCAGGTGAAGAAGATGATAAGCTCATATGTGGGGGAGAATGCGGAGTTTGAGCGTCAGTTGTTGAGTGGGGAATTGGAAGTGGAACTCATTCCACAGGGTACTTTGGCAGAGCGATGCCGCGCCGCAGGCGCGGGCATTCCAGCGTTCTACACGCCTGCAGGCGTGGGAACGGAAGTGGCTGAAGGCAAAGAAATCCGTGTGTTCAATGGTAAAACCTATTTGATGGAATATGCCTTTGATGCTGATTTTGCTATCGTAAAAGCCTGGAAGGGCGATAAGCACGGTAACTTAATTTTTAAAGATACGGCACGCAACTTTAATCCAATGATGGCCATGGCTGGTAAAGTAACGATCGCAGAAGTGGAAGAATTGGTGGAAGCCGGTGAACTGAATCCAAACGACATCCATGTTCCTGGCGTATATGTGCATCGCATCGTACAAGGTAGCGATTATGAAAAGCGCATCGAACAGAGAACTGTACGTAAAAAAGGAGAATAATCGCCCATGGTAGCGATCACGCGCTTGGTGTTTGCCACCAACAATGCCCATAAAATTGAAGAAGCCCAAGCCATCGTGGCCGGCAAGTTACAATTGATTTCGCTAAAGGAAGCGGGCTTTGATATTGACGTGGATGAAACGGGGTCCACATTCCATGAAAATGCTTATTTGAAAGCGCAAGCGGTGTTTGAAGCAACGGGATTGCCCTGTGTAGCTGATGACAGTGGTTTGTGCGTGGATGTTTTGAATGGTGCCCCGGGGGTTTACTCGGCGCGGTATGCCGGTGAGCCTGTAAGTCATTCTGCCAACAATGTTAAGTTGCTAGCGGCGTTGGAAGGGGAGGAGTATCGAAACGCATCATTTCGCACGGTGTTATGTGTGATGGGATTAGATGTATCGCAAAGACCGCTGTATTTCGAAGGTAAAGTGGATGGAGAAATATTGAAGCAAGCCAGTGGGAGCGATGGTTTTGGATACGATCCCATTTTTCAACCCAAGGGTTTTGTGAATACGTTTGCCGAAATGTCGGCCCAGCAAAAAAATGCACTGAGTCATCGGGGTAAGGCTTTTGAACAGTTGATGTCTTTCTTACAGCGAGAGGGAGACGGGGCGGTATCGTCGATGGTTCCCGCATTACCGGTGATGGACTTTGATTACGATTTGCCAACAGATCGCATTGCTTTTGAGGCTGTGGAACCCCGAGATGCGTCGCGTTTACTAGTATATAAAGGCAACTTAAGCGGCGACGCGAGTACAGAGGATAAGCAGTTCTCGGAATTGGGCGATTGTTTGGGCGCTGGCGATGTATTGGTTGCCAATGACACCAGGGTTATACCGGCGCGATTGCATGGAAGGGTTGTTGGCGGTGCGGAAGTCGAAGTTTTCTTGTTGAATCCATTGGATGCCGATTGGTTAGAGTGGGAAGTGATGGTTGGGAATCGGAAAAAATTCCGGGAGAATGATGTTGTTGAGGTGGTGGGCGATGCGGGTAGTTTGCGCATAACATGGTTGGATCGCGAGCGAAATCGAGTGAATTTATTCGTTGGATGTGGTTTTTCCGCGGTGCAAGATGCGATTGAGTGTTTGGGTGCGGTTCCATTGCCACCCTACATAGAAAGGGCGGTGCGTGAGGGCGATAAGGATCGCTATCAAGCCATTTTTGCGGAACACGCGGGCGCGGTGGCTGCTCCAACGGCATCGCTGCATTTTACGGAAGCGTTGCGAAATCGGTTAATGGATCAGGGTGTGCGGTTTTCCTATCTTACATTGCATGTAGGTGCGGGCACGTTCAAGCCCATGAGTTCTGATTATGCCAATGAGCACGAGATGCATGCCGAGCGATTTGCGATTACTGTACCGTTGATTGATATGATGTTGGATGCATTGCAGCGAGATCGGAGGGTGGTTGCCATAGGGACCACATCGATGCGGGTGTTAGAGAGTATCTATTTTGTGGGTTGTAGGTTGCTGCAAGGTTGTTGGGATGGAATGATTTCTTGTGACGATGGATATGATTTGGGGTTGAAATTGCGGGAGGGAAGGGTGATTGGAATGGAGGAGGCGCTGTTGGCGGTGAGGGAATTTGCGCTGAAGCAGGGTGGTGTGATACAGGGACAGACGCAGATATTTATCATTGAGGGGTTTGATTTTCGGGTAGTGAAGGGGTTGATTACGAATTTTCACCAGCCCAAATCCACGTTGTTGATGCTGATTTCGGCTTTTGTAGGGGCAGATTGGCGGTCGATTTATGGGTTTGCGATGGGTAGAGGATATCGTTTTTTGAGCTACGGCGATGGATCGTTGCTATGGCGATGATTTATTTTGCGTGGTAATTGCTTGAATAGCTATTCATTGGGTTTTTCTTTAGGGATTTTTAGTACACAAGGTTGAATTTGTGGAAAAGAGTAGTACATTTGCATCC
>DBCP01000029.1:7038-7265 GCA_002293105.1 Bacteroidetes bacterium UBA955
ATGTCGATTAAATTTATTTTAATTTTAACTTGACAGAATCAAAAACATATTGTATTTTTGCACCCCGTTTCGGAAGGAAAAAGGGAAACAAGCAATAAACGGATCTTCGGATCTGAGTTTATAAAGTTCTTTGAAAGATACAGAGTAAGGAATAACAAGCCACCCAAAAATTGAATACTTTGGGATGCCGGATCAAACAAACATTTTACAATGGAGAGTTTGATCCT
>DBCP01000095.1:0-8131 GCA_002293105.1 Bacteroidetes bacterium UBA955
GGCCGCTGGCCAGCGCGCCAACTTCTTCACCACCAAAACCGTCGATGCCGTTAAAGCCATTCCTTACTTCATGGGACAGAATCACTGTCACGAAGTGTTTATCAATGGGTGTCTCTTCGTCTAACGCTATCTGGATTGGCCACGCTTCAGAATGGTTTTCTGTGGTATTTTTTTCGCAATCCGCTATTTTTATGACAATTCTATGACAATAGGGGGTTCTTGTTATGGTGTTTGTAGCGAAATCCCGTGTCTTTTGGGGCTTTCAGCCCCTTTTTGTTGAATTTGTGTAGCCCTAATTCCAAACAAAATATAAATATTACCAAAAAGTTATTGTTGAAATTACTATAACTCACAGAAACATTTATATTTGATGCAATAAATATCCAATTTACATGAAAAAAATTACTACTCTCGCCTTGTTTGCAGCCCTCGTTGGTAGCAGCATGGCTCAAATTGCTGGTACATGGACATTGTCGCCAGTAGAAACTTCATTGGCTGTAGGTCCTGCAAAGGGCGACTACGCTTGGTGGAAAGTACCTGCAGCGGAAATTACCGGTGTGCGTGCATGTCAGTTCGACGATGAAGTTGTTTTCAACGCCGATGGGTCATTCAAGATGAATTTCCAAAACTCTACATTCGTTGAAGGATGGCAGGGTGGTTCAAACGCTTGTGGTACACCTGTTACACCTCACGATGGAACCGGAAGCTACACTTACAAGTACAACGCAACCAAAGGTACCTTGACTTTATACGGTAAAGGTGCTTACTTGGGTTTGGCCAAAGTGTTTAACGGTGGTGAATTGTCAAAATCTGCTGACGCCAAAGATTCTATCACTTACGAAGTATCTGTAACGGGCAACAAAATGTCTTTGGACATTTCAATTGGCGGTGGATACTGGCACTTTGAAATGAGCAAGCAAATGCCTGCAATCAACCCAACAGGATTGTGGAAATTACGTCCAGTTGAAACTTCTATGGCGGTAGGTCCAGCCAAAGGCGATTTCGGATGGTGGAAAGTTCCTGCAGCAGAAATCACTGGTGTGCGTGCTTGTCAATATGATGACATCTACAACTTCGAAGCTGATGGTACCTTCAAGAACGAATTGCAAGGTTCAACCTTCTTGGAAGGATGGCAAGGTGGTACTTTCGCTTGCGGTACGCCTGTAGCGCCTCATGATGGTGCAACTGCTGGTAAGTGGGTAGCAAACAAAGACAAAGGAACCGTTACTTTGGTGGGCAAAGGTTCTTACTTGGGATTGCCTAAGGCATACAACGGTGGCGAATTAACAGCGCCAACGGGTGCAAAAGATACCCTTGTTTACGAAGTATCGATTGTAGCTGATACCATGAAAGTGGACATTGGAATTGGTAACGGTGCATACTGGCACTACGAGATGGTGAAAACCACCCGTCCAGTAAGCGGTGTTAACAATCAAGTTGTAAACGGTTTGGTGATTTATCCTAACCCTAGCAATGGTGACTTCAACGTGAGCTTGGCCAATGGCGGAAGCATCAACGTTGTTCGTGTAATGAATTTGAGCGGTCAGATTGTGAAAGAAGTTTCTGTAAAGAGCAACACTGCACAAATCTCTGCTACACAATTGGCTGCTGGCGCATACTTGATTTCAGTTGAAACCAACGAAGGCACTGCAGTTCAGCGCTTTATCAAGCAATAATTTTTTCATAGTTTATATTGGGGGGTGGTAACACCCCCTTTTTTTTAATAAATTTTACAAACCCCCATTTACGAATATGCGATTGTCGTTTCAATGCGTCGTGGCTTGCTGCGCTCTTTACGGAGCCAATTTGCAAGGCCAAACCGATACAGATACCTCCGGAAAAATGGAGGATGTCTTGATCATTGGTTATGGAAAAGCCACCAAAAAAGAATTTACGGGTGCCAACTCTTCAATCAAGGGACAATCCTTGGAGAAGTTGAACATTCCGCGGATGGACCAAGCCCTTCAGGGTCAGATTCCAGGCGTTGTGGTGAGTACTAACTCGGGTTCTCCCGGTGGTACTTCCAGTATTCGCATTCGTGGTCTTAGTACTTTTGGCGACAACGATCCCCTGATTTTGGTGGATGGTGTGGTGTATGACAGTGAAGGTTTGAATGCCTTGAACCCCAATGATATCGCATCAATCAACGTATTGAAGGACGCAACTGCGGGTATTTACGGTGTTCGTGCCGCCAACGGGGTGATTATTGTGGAGACCAAGAAAGGACAATTGAAATCGGCCCCACGATGGGAGATTTCGGGTTTTCAAGGACTTCAGCAAACCGCCAAAAAGTTGGATTTGCTCAATGCAAAAGAATATGCCGTACTTAAAAATGAGATGTTTGCAGCGGGTGGCGAGCCCATGCCGTTCAAAAACACATCGCTCGGTGAAGGTACAAACTGGCAAGATTCGATCTTTAAATTGGCGCCTGTGTATCAATACAATGTATCGGTGAGCGGCGGTAATGAAAAATCAACCTATTCGCTTGGCGGAAGCATCTTCGATCAGCAAGGCATTGTGGGTTTGGAGAAAGCGAACTTCAATCGATTGAACGGACGTGCAAATTTTGATACTAAGATGTCGGACAAGTTGCGTTACAGCAGTGTCTTTTTGTACACCAATGAAAAGCGTTCGGCTTTGCCGGAAAACGGCATCGGCAGCGTTTTGTATAATACAATCAATGCCTTTCCTACCGATCCCATTCGCGGATCGAATGGAAAATACACCTACTTAGAAGAAGTAGCAGACATTATCAATCCTTTTGCTCAAATGGAGAATACCTACAATTGGGCATGGGTAAACAAATTTGTGGGTAAGCAAGAGCTGACCGCAGATATCAACGAGAACTTGACATTCACCAACCGATTCAACTACAACTATGCTCTGGTCGACAATAAATCGTTTTCGCCTTTGGCTTGGTTCGGTCTTGGTAAAGCACAAAATACAGCCCTCAATGAAAACTTGGATCCCACCATGGTGGAGATTGCTCCTGATGTAAAAATTGAGCGTGGGGCTTCGGTTTCAGAGGGGAAAGCCACCTATGGCGATTTGAACTTTGAATCATTTTTGAACCACCAAAAAGAGTTTGTTGGCGGCAACAAGCTGAAGACTACGGCTGGGGTCTCTGTCTTCCAACGCCGAGGCAACTATTTGGGAGGAACTGCCTATAACATTCCAAACAATTCACTGGATTTTGCCGATATCTCAGCCAACTTGGCTCCGGGTGGATTTTTGAACAATGTGTATTCATGGGAATTCAAAGAGCGATTGCTTTCTGCTTTTGTTCGCAGCGAATACAACATGAAGAATCGTTATTTCTTGTCGGGCATTTTACGTCGCGACGGATCGAGCAAATTCGGTCCAAATGCCCGTTGGGGATGGTTCCCTACGTTGTCGGGTGCGTGGCTGATTTCGGATGAAGATTTTTACAATGTAAAATGGATGCGTACGGCTAAGTTGCGCATGAGTTATGGCGTGAGTGGTAACGACCAAATAGAAAACTTCGCTTATCGCGGGTTGCTAAATGGTGAAGGTGATTACATTTTCAACGACATCATCGTAAAAGGGGTGGCGATTGGAAGGGCGAGCAATCCTGATTTGAAATGGGAGTCTACCTCTCAGTTCAACGTAGGGGCTGACGTGACCTTGGGAAGGAAATTCACCACCACAGTGAACTACTTTGTTAAGCGCACCAAAGACTTGTTGTTCCAACCTGAGGTTTCAGGGGTGTTGGGAACAGCCGGACCTGGAAGCTATCCTCCCATTATCAATGCGGGGGATGTGTCTAACAGCGGGGTAGAATTGGACATTCAATATCAGAATGCTGCAAAAAAGCGTTGGAACGTGTCGATGGGATTGAACTTCGCTTACTTAAAGAACGTGGTATTGGCAACGCCCAAGGGGGTTGACTTTATTCCTGGTGCTGCATTTGGCGTGGGTGGAAATACTGCCTCTCGCTTCCAAAAAGATTATCCCATTGGATTCTTTATGGGCTACGAGACAGCGGGTATTTTTCAAACGCAAGCTGAAATCGATAATGCAACTGTGAAGCAGGCGGGTGCTAAACCTGGCGATCTCAAATTTGTGGATCAAAACGGCGATGGCATTATCAACTTCTCTGACGACAGTGACAAGAAAATGTTGGGTTCACCTTTGCCGAAATTTACTGCGGGTTACAACTTGAGCGTTTCTCACAAGGGTTTGGATATTTCGATGCAGTTGTATGCAGCGGTTGGACAAAAAATCGTGCGTAACTACGAGCGTCAACAGCCATATGCCAATCAATTGGCTTATACCATCGGTCGTTGGACAGGTCCAAATAGCACCAATGAAAATCCTCGTTTAACCACATCGTTGACCCGGAACAACGTATTCTCTGACTATTATGTGGAGGATGGTTCATTCTTGCGTTTGCGGAATTTGCAGATTGGTTATACGTTGAAAGGACAGCAATTGCAAAAATTGAAAATGAATGGCCTGCGTATTTATTTATCGGCCAATAACCTTTACACACTCACCAAATACATGGGCTATGATCCTGATTTGGGTTCTGTGGGCGGTGCTTTGGGCGCAGGAATTGACAACGGATTCTATCCTCAGGCTAGATCCATTATGATGGGCTTCTCTATTCGTTTCTAAAGATGAAAAAGACAATTTTAACAACATTGATTGGCGGTCTGCTGCTTTTACCCCAGTTTGGGTGTGAGAAGTTCTTGGATGTAGACCCCGCGTATACGCAAGACGCAGACAACTTTTTTAATACGCCGGTAGATTATCAGCGTGCCTTGACTGGGGCCTATGATTTGATGCAGGGTTCCTTCCTCTCCGTATGGATTGGTGAAATCGCCTCAGACAATACCATCGCCGGTGGGGAGAGTGTTACAGATACCCGTGGTTTGCATGAGATCGATGATATGAGTCATGTGGCGGTGAACCAGGAGTTGCGCAACGTTTTCCGCTGGAATTATGCTGGAATTACCCGGGTGAACTTTATCATGGAGAACAAGAACAAAATTGATTTCCCTGGCAAAGAGAACATCTTGGCGCAAGCCTCTTTTTTGCGTGCCTTCTACTATTTTGAACTCGTGAAATTCTTTGGCGATGTGCCATTGGTGGTAGATAAGCGTTTGGGTGCCGACCAGGTAACCACGATAGATAGAACGCCGAAGGCGGAAGTCTACAAGCAAATCGAAACGGATTTGAACTATGCGGTGTCGAAATTGGATTGGGCTGCAACGGAAAAAGGTCGCGTTACCAAAGGCGCTGCAATGGCGTTGTTGGGTAAAGTGTATTTGTATCAAGACAAGTTTGATGAGGCAGCAACGACCTTCCAGGGCTTGATTGATCAGAATTTGTATAGTTTGATCCCCAACTACAATCAGTTGTTTACCGTGGCCAACGAAGGACATAAAGAGACGGTTTTTGATGTTGAGTACACGGGTGCTGAAGGTGGCGGATACGGTTGTTTGATTTGTTTGGAAGGCAATGCGGGACCTGGATTCCAAGGCATTCGTCAGTACAATGGTCCTATCTATGGCGATGGTAACAGTTACAACTTGCCAACCAAGAACTTGTATGATGCATTTGCATCAACAGACATTCGCAGGGATGCAACAGTTTTGGATCTTGACGCGTTTATCGCCAAGCAACCAAATCCTGCGAATATCAAATATGCGAAGGGTGCGGGCGGACATACGGGCTATTACAACAATAAGTACATCAAACGTCAGACAGAAATCGGATTGCCCGACAACGATTTGACTAGTCCTGTGAACTACAAAGTGATTCGCTATGCGGATGTATTGTTGATGGCGGCTGAAGCCTATGCAAGAAAAGCATCGCCCGATGAAAACAAAGCCAAAACGTATTTGAACATGGTGAGAAAGCGTGTGAATTTGTCGGATGTGACCTCGGCGGGACAAACTTTGGTATCGGACATTTGGTCTGAGCGTCGTTTGGAGTTGGCTTGTGAGGGACATCGATTCTTTGATTTGGTGCGTACCAAGCAGGCGGCCACATCAATGACGGGCTTTGTGAGTGGCAAGCATGAATTATTTCCAATTCCTCAAGTAGAAATTGACTTGGCGGGCGGAAATTGGAAACAAAATCCCAATTATTAATATTAATTTGAAAATCTAAACCTATGAAAACCATAAAAATGTTATTTCTCGGCGTGATGGCAGCGTTTGCTATCGCAGGTTGTGAAGATGAACCCTCATTGGGAACCCCACCAACCACTGCCGATGCAGAATTCACTTATGCGCCAACAGCGGCTAACCCCAACGTGATCGAGTTCGATGCCAAAAACAAGAATTTGATTGCCAAGTGGGATTTCGGAAACGGAACCAGCGCTGAAGGTCCAACTGTTTTGGGAACTTTCCCATTGAAAGGTACTTACCAAGTGACTTTGACTGTGTTTAATTCAGGCGGAAGTGCATCGACCACCCAAACCATCACCATCGCTCAGGACGACGCATCGTTGTTAAACAATGCTTTGTATACCTTGTTGACTGGTGGAAGTGCGGGTAAAGGCTACAAGACGTGGGTCATTGATTCTACGCGTGATGGACACATGGGCGTAGGTCCGAATCCATCGGGTACTGCGGGTGACTATCCGGAGTGGTGGGCTGCAAAAAAGAATGATAAATCAAACACGGGTTTGTACAACGACCAATTTGTATTCCATTTGAAAGGGTTTGCTTTTGATCAAATGACCAAGGGCGATATCTATATTAATTCTGGCCAAGCTGGAAATTTCCCTGGCGCTACCTTGAATCCAAAAACGGATTACACGGCACCTTTTGGTAATCAAATGGGACAGAACTGGACATTGACCATGGGCAAAGACACAACGTTGACCGTGTCGGGTAAATCATTCATTGGTTACTACACTGGTGTGAATACGTACAAAGTGGTTCGCATGTCGGAGAATGAATTGTTCTTGCGCTACACAGATGCGGCCAACAGCCAATTGGCATGGTACATCCGTTTGGTGCCTGATACCTATCCAGTAGACAATGGTGGTAGCAACGATCCAACCTACACTTTGCCTATCGATTTCGAATCGGTTGAGCCTAAGTTTACCGTGTTTGGTGGAAGTTCATACTCAATTATCAGCAACCCAAAATCGGGCGGCATCAATACAAGCGCTAAAGTTCTTGAGACCATTCATGGCAATGAAATTTGGGCTGGTTTGTTCGTTGATGTAACCAACAAGTTCGACTTCAGTAGCAGCAAATCACTTTCGGTGAAGGTTTATGCGCCTGCCACAGGTACGATGCGTATCAAGTTGGAAAACCGCGATAATTCATCAGAATTTGTAGAGAAAGACGTTGATATCACCGTGGCCAATCAGTGGGTTGAGGTGAGCATTGACTTTAGCGATGCGGCGGCTGGTAAATACAATCGTATGGCGATGTTCCCTGGTTGGGGTGTGGCCAATGCAGGTACTTTTTACTTAGACGATATCAAGCAGAAGTAACATGCGCCTTAATTTCAAAATGGCAATGTTAACGTTGGTTTCTCTGGGCATGATGCTCGGATTCGTTGGCTGTGAAGACAAGCCGGTTGATCCTGTGGTATTGCCTGACAATTTTACGTGGACGGTTGATTATTCACCGAGCACTAAGGGTAAAGTGACTTTCACCATGAAGGCGAGCAATGCCAATTATTTCTCGGCCATTTTCAAGGATAAATCGGGCGATGTTACAGTAGAGTCACCGAATGGGGTGGTATCTCATACATTCGCTGCCGAGGGTACTTACGAAGTGATTTTAAAAGCCCATGCCAGCGCGGCGAATTACGTGAAAGCGTTGGATACGGTAGAGATCACGGGGGTTACTTTGGCCGATGGCTATTCCACACCTACTTCTTACTCGGGGTATAACTTGGCTTGGGCCGATGAATTCTCTGGCGATGCCTTGGATTTATCGAGTTGGGGGTATGACATTGGCAACGGTTCTGGCGGTTGGGGTAACAACGAGTCACAGTATTACACTTCAAACACCACGAATTGTTCTGTGGGTAACGGAAAGTTGACCATTACGGCGAAGAAAGAGTCGCAAGGTGGGTTTAACTATACCTCTTCGCGGATTTTGACCAAAGGGAAGCGCGAGTTTCAGTATGGCAGGAT
>DBCP01000095.1:8291-10261 GCA_002293105.1 Bacteroidetes bacterium UBA955
ACTGCGCATTTTGGCAATCAACCACCCTCAACGCAGAGAACGGGTTCGTATGGTTTGTCTTCGGGCAATTTTTCGGATGCGTATCATGTGTTTACCATGAAATGGGAAAACAATTTGGTAGAGTGGTATGTGGATGATGTGAAGTTTCACACGTTAACACCATCGAATACGGGTGGGATTTATCCGTTTAACCAAAAGTTTTTCTTCATCTTCAACGTGGCTGTGGGTGGCAATTGGCCCGGATATCCGGATGCGTCAACCGTTTTTCCTCAGCAGATGGAAGTGGATTACGTGAGGGTGTTTCAGAAGAATTAATGATTCTTTGAATTTATATGGAAAGGGCCCCGCTTGCGGGGCCCTTTTTTATGGTATTTATTTCTTCAGCAGTGTTTGCCGAGATGCTGTTAGTCAGTAACCTTTACTGTTACCGCTTGATCTTTTACCATGAAAGTAAAATCACCGGGCTCGGTTACGCGTTGCAAATCTTTGTTGATGAAGCTGAGGTCTTCTCGCGAGATATTGAAGGTAATGGTTTGTGATTCGCCGGGTTGCAACAAACGTGTTTTGAGGTAGGCGCAAAGCTTTTTTACGGATGGTGTTACGCTGGCATATTCATCGCGGTAGTACAATTGACATACTTCTTTTCCTGCAACCTTCCCCGTGTTGGTGATGGTCGTAGATACCTGAAAACCTTGGTCTTTAGAAGGAGATACCAACAGGTTTGTATAGCCAAATTGGGTGTAGCTGAGGCCCGATCCAAAGTCGAACAGCGGCTGGTACGCGTTTGTGCCGAACAGTTTGTCGTTCTTTTCCGTGGATTTGTGGTCATAGTGCACCACGTCCCCCGCGAAGCGGGGATAGGTGTAAGGCAGTTTGCCAGAGGGGTTCGTTACACCATAGATGATTTTGGCGATGGCGGTTCCACCTTCGTTGCCTGGGAGGTAGGCTTGTAAAACGGCCGTGGATTTATTGGCGTATTCGGTGATGATGCGCGGACGCCCTGTAGCCAATACCAACACCACAGGTATTTGATTTTGCACGAAAAAATCGAAGAGTTGCTTGTCGCCTGCATTGATTTCGGCGGCCAAATCATCAATGTTGCCGGGAATTTCCGTTCCAGGCGTTTCGCCAATACAGAAAATGGCAACGGCATTGGGGGTAAGTGATTTTTTTAGTGTTTTTAATTGTTTTGCCGTGCGGGTATTGCTTGAAAGGGCTTGGGCAAAATATTGCAGTCCTTTTGTAGCACGCGGTTCGATTTCCCCGGCCGCCCGATTCTTTACCAAAGCTTCCCAAATGGTGGGGTACAGCGGATTGTGGCTGTATTGACTGTCGTTCCCCTGCCAAGTGTTGGTCCAAGCGCCATTCAACAAATTCAAATCATCGGCGGCGCTGCCAAACACGAATAGGGGTTGGTTTCCCAGTGGGAGGAGGGGTGCGCCATTGGCTGTGGTGTTGTTCTTGAGCAAGGTGATGCTTTCTTCGGCTGCGGTTAAGGCGGCTTCTCGATGTGTTTTGCTGCCGAGTTCTTCTTTGGTATATGCGATGGTTACAGGCGATACCTCGGGCTGGAAGGCGTTGATTAATCCCAATTGATGCTTCACATAGAGAATGCGGTGCACGGCTTCGTTGATGCGATTCATGGATACTTCACCTGTTTTGGCCAAGTTGATCAAATGTTCATTGAACTGAAAATCGTTGGGGGTCATGGACATGTCGATCCCGGCATTGATGGCCAGTTTCACGGCCTCGCGCAGCGAGGCCGCCACCTTGTGCGTGGTGTGCAACTTATAAATATCTTCCCAGTCGGTTACGGCCAATCCTTTGAAGCCCAATTCCTGGCGTAACAAGGTGGTTAAAATATCGGGATTGACATGCACCGGTGTGCCATTGAGTTCACCTGAATTGATCATCACCGTCAATGCACCCTCCGCAATCGCTGTTTGGAAAGTTGGTAAATAATACTCCCG
>DBCP01000126.1 GCA_002293105.1 Bacteroidetes bacterium UBA955
TTCTTTCACTAGCCAATTGGCGATGGTCACTTCACTCACTGATTCGCCCGGTGCGGGCACTTTGATTTCGATAGCCATGCGGTTATTGCGTTTTGCCCAACAAAGTTAGGGGTTTAATTGATTCAATTCAATGCTGACACAAATTCGCGTTTGGGACTTAACTAATTTTTACCAAGCAACAAAACAACAGAGTCAAATTTTTATACTGTATCATTCAAAAACCGGTTGTAATTATACGCCGCCTGCCATACCCGCACCACATAATCGTCGAAATCCCTAACCATGGTATCCTCGGCATCCAAGGGGTGAAAAACATAAAACTGCTTATTATAAATCAGCGGTTGCTCCGCAGCCGCCGCAACCAAATCTGAAGGCAATCGCTTGTTCTTCTCACCCCTTACCTCGCCAAAATATTTCACAAAATCAGACGCCCCAATCACACCCGAAAAAACCTCCAAATTGCCCGCAATCCGCTCCCGAATCAACTGCAACGCCTCTCGCTCCGGCATATAAATCCCTGAATAAATCCCGCAATGCTCAGGTCCAAATTCCAAATACATGCCACCGGCCGACATCTCCTTCCTTCCGCCCAACTGAATCGCAGCCGAACAATGCAGCTTGTAAGGCGTTTTGTCCTTAGAAAATCGAATGTCTTTGTTGATCCTAAAAATACATGACTTCGCATCGATGCCCGCAAACCGAGGATCCACAGCAGCCACCTTCTCCAACAATTGCGCAACAAATGCCAAGAATGGCTTTTTCACATCCGCCTCATATCGCGCCCGATTTACATCAAACCAACTCTTTTGATTGTTCAATGCCAGTTCGATGAAGAACTCATAATACGCTTCCGTCAATCCCATCGCCCAAATATCATCGCATAATCTGCACAAAACCGCGATGCTCTTCGCCCGTTACATTGTGCTTCATATAATAAAAATACACACCCACCGGCAGCTCTTCTCCCAAATTGTTCTTTCCCGCCCAGTTGTTCTGATACGCACCCGTTGAATACACCAACTCCCCAGCCCTATTGTATATATCCACCTTGCGCTGGTTGTATTCAAACAATTCATACAAATCCCAAAACTCATTGTCGCCATCTCCATTCGGTGTGATGATATTCGGAATACGCACCACCTCGGGATCCACCACCCGCACCCACATCGAATCGCGGAACAAACATCCGTTACTATCCAGTGCCAACAGCGAATATTGGATGCTATCTGTGGGCCTAACCCGCACACTCCAAAGCGTATCGCTGCCCATCATGAATGTCTTGGGCGACCAACGCCACATTTGTCCGTTCGCTGCATACAATCTCGCCACACCGCCCCGAGCAATCACCGTATCCTTCAGCGGTTTCATGGGCGATGCATATTCATTCACAAACAACTTCAAAGAGTCTTTACACCCCTGAGCATCCGCAACACGCAACACATAGTTCCCTTTGCTCAACCCCGATGCCTTGGCCGTTGTTTGCTTCGCTGGGTCATCCCATGCATAAGTCAGTGGCGCAAATCCACCCGTACCATTCACCTCCAAAAATCCATAAGTTGCCCCCGCACAGATGACTGAATCATGCAGACCCAAACTCAACTGAATTTTCGCGGGCGCCACCAAAACCCCAATCGTATCGGTAAATGGAATCGAACAGCCATCCTCCACCAACAATGTATACACCTTACTCGCTACTGGATTGTCTGTAATCGATGTTTGCGTAGTTGCCACCCCATCCAATTGCCAGATGAGCGTTGAAGTTCTCCCGCCGCTGGCCGACATCAAAACATCGGTGGCATCGCCGTAACACAATACCGTATCGCTCAAGGCAAGACTACCCGTCAAGGCTGATCGCCGTGTAACAGCAAACTCAATGGTATCATTTACCACCGTACAACCGTCTTCCACATGCACTCTGTATTTCGTTACACCCACCGATAGCGGATTCACCACTACATTATTTCCTACGAGCGCTGCGCTATCCCACACAATTTTGCGCGATGGCGCGTATCCACCCGTATCAATCAGTTGAACCGAATAGGTTTGTCCGTGACACAACGTTGTATCCGCAACCGCACTCAAAAACAAAGGATTTCTCACCGTTACCAACACAGAATCCAACACATTGGGCGAACACCCTTCGCTGCCCTCCACGTAATATTTTGTGGTTACTGATGGAAACACGTTGATCGAACCCGCTTTTACCCCATTGCTCCATTCCAGCGTATAAGCGCCACCGCCGTGCAATCGGTTTCCGCCGTAAATCGTCGCCAACAAATCAACATGCTGACCTATGCAAACGGTTGTATCGTTCGATACACCCATAATCAATGGCAAGTAGGTATCCAATCGCATGGAATCCTTGGCCGAAACCACAGAACATCCATCAGAAACTGTCACAAAAACCTCCATCGTATCAGTGAGCACGATATTGGCCATAGGCGATGTACCCAAACCGTTCGACCACTGATAGGTATACCCAGCGGTATCTCCTCCCGATGCCTTCGCGGTGAGGTACATCGTTTGTCCGATACACACCGCGGTATCTGATTGTGATATTTTCACGGCTAGCGGCGGCTTCACATAAATGGTTTTCGATGCTGAATCTGGCTTGAGCGCACAACCGTCCCAAACTGCCACCGTGTATTTTTGTGTAGCAGCGGGTGTTATTGACTTGGTATTCCCTCCGCCGGCCAGGCCAGGGCCCGTCCAGCTGTATGAATACCCTGAGCTGCGGCCGCCTGCGGCGGCCGCAGCCAACACCACGGAATTTCCCGAACAAATCACCGTATCTCTACCCAACCCCGCTACCAAAG
>DBCP01000116.1:0-8487 GCA_002293105.1 Bacteroidetes bacterium UBA955
CCGGCGGAGGCAGTGGCTTTGTCGCAGCGCGTGAAGGTGAGGGTTTTGGAGGTGGATCGCACACGCAAACGGATTCAATTGACGATGAAGTTTTGAGGTTTGGCAAACACTTATTGACTAACTTTGTACCTTTCTTACTATGAGCGAATTCACAGGTAAATCACGGGTATTGAAGTCTCCCACGGGCAGCAAATTGAATTGTAAAGGTTGGGTTCAAGAAGCGGCATATCGCATGTTGCACAACAACTTGGATCCCGAAGTGGCTGAACGTCCGGAAGATTTGATTGTATACGGCGGTTTGGGAAAGGCAGCGCGCAATTGGCCTGCGTTTGACGATATCTGTCGGGCTTTGTTGGACCTGAACGACGATGAAACGTTGATGGTTCAGAGCGGAAAAGCGGTTGCCATTTTGCCTACGCACAAGGATGCGCCGCGGGTGTTGATCAGCAATTCGCAGTTGGTACCCAATTGGGCAAACTGGGATCATTTCCGTGAATTGGAAGAAAAGGGATTGATGATGTACGGTCAGATGACGGCCGGAAGTTGGATTTATATTGGTTCTCAAGGAATCGTACAGGGTACTTATGAGACTTATGCCGAGTGTGCGAATCAGCATTTTGATGGTACGCTAAAGGGCACCTTGAATGTGACGGCGGGATTGGGTGGTATGGGCGGTGCTCAGCCATTGGCGATTACCATGAACGAGGGGGTAGCATTGGTGGCGGAAGTGGAAGAATGGCGCATTCGCAAACGTTTGGAAACCCGTTATTTGGATGTGATGGCGCGCGACATCGATCAAGGCATTGATATGGCATTGGCGGCGAAAGAGCGTGGCGATGCGGTGAGTATTGGTGTGCTGTGTAATGCTGTGGAATTGTTGGCGCGATTGATTGAGAGAGGCGTTGTGCCCGATACGTTAACGGATCAAACCAGTGCGCACGACCCGTTGATTGGGTACTATCCCCAGGAGATGGACGTGGAAGCGGCAGATCGATTGAGAAAGAACGATCCGGATAAATACACCGAGTTGAGTTATCAAACCATGGTGAGGCATGTTGAGTTGATGCTTGAGTTGCAAAAGATGGGCAGTGTAACTTTCGATTATGGCAACAATTTACGGGGCCGCGCTTTGGAGAAAGGGTTGAAGAATGCCTTCGATTTTCCGGGTTTTGTGCCTGCTTACATCCGTCCATTGTTCTGTCAGGGCAAAGGTCCTTTCCGATGGGTGGCGTTGAGTGGCGATCCCCATGATATCAAGGTGACCGATGATAAGATTTTGGAATTGTTTCCAGAGAACGAGAGTTTGAAGCGTTGGATTACCTTGGCTCAGGAGAAGATTGAGTTTCAGGGGTTGCCGGCGCGCATTTGCTGGTTGGGGCAGGGGGAGCGACAAAAAGCGGCATTGGCATTCAATGAATTGGTGAGGACAGGTGCGGTAAAAGCGCCGATTGTGATTGGTCGCGACCATTTGGATACGGGATCAGTGGCTTCGCCGAACCGCGAAACCGAGGCGATGATGGATGGTTCGGATGCGGTGGCAGATTGGCCGATCCTGAATGCTTTTGTGAACGTGGCTGGCGGCGCGAGTTGGGTGAGTTTGCACCACGGCGGTGGCGTGGGGATGGGTTATAGCATCCACAGTGGCATGGTGATTGTGGCGGATGGTACCGATGATGCAGAACAGCGCTTACGTCGCGTTTTACACAATGATCCAGGTATGGGGGTTGTACGTCACGCCGATGCTGGATACGAATTGGCCAAGGAAACTGCGAAGCAACACGGTTTGGATTTGTATGCCCGTTTGCACGGCGAGTAATTTGCTAAACGGCCAAGATCGTTTGTAAGCTTTTTTGAAGTTGCTCGGCTTGTGCGCTGGGCAATTCTCCCAATTTTTTTATGAGTCTTTGATTGTCGATGCTGCGAATTTGATCCACGATGACGTCGCTTGGTTCTGTGAGTCCGGTTGTGTGGGATTCGTTGAGGGGGAGGTGAACGCGGAGCAGGGTTGCGGGCGACAGCTGGGTGGTGAGTGGGCAGATGATGGAGGTGGAAAGCAGTCCTTGGATGAGTTGACTATGTACCACAACCACGGGGCGGGTTTTGCCGACTTCATGTCCTTTTTTGGGATTGAGGTTGGCCAGATAAATTTCAAACGGCTTGGTGACCATGATTAATCTTCCATTAATTCGTCAATGGCATCAAAATCGGCCAATGCCTCCCGGGAACTGTTGTAAACGACCTTGGCTTCTGCTACTAGTTGCATGCGGGTTTGGTTTTCAATGATGCTTTTTGTGTGCGAATCGAGGGTTTCTACAATGAATTTGTTGCGCGACAGGGATAGGCCATCAGACAGACGGTCAATTTCTGAGAGTAGGTAACGAGGTAGTTTTAAGGAGATCATGACAATGTCTGGTTTGTTGAGTTCTTTGTACGATTTCATTTGTTGGTCCTCCAAAATTAGATATAATACAAAGATATACAAAAGCGATATACGATAAAAATATATTTGGATTTGTGTATTTTGCAACTTCGTTTGGGTATGATGCCTCCGGCAACCGCCTGTGGAAGAAAGTAACCCCCAAAGGCAGTGGCGCTGTCATATCTACTTTTTTACTATCTTCGTGTTGCACAAAGAAAAGAAATCTGTCGTTACGTTAAATTAGAATACTCACAGCCGCTATTTACATTTAGCTTCAATATACTATTTGAAAATGCCAAGAAGTAATTAATGGTTTTAAAATGAATAGAGGGAAGTGTTTTAATCGACAGAATTGGAATAGAAAATTCATACAAATGGATCCAAAGAGTCCAAAAAATGTAACGGATATTAAATAATTATTTTTATACGCACTTGAATGTTAAGAATTTTAATAATTTGTTTATTGTTAAATTTGTCTTCCTGTACTAAAAAGCATGTAATTTACTATGTGGATGAAAAGTTTAATGGTTTAATTGGTGTTATCTATTCAAATTCTGGTAAGGATGATAATATGAGCTATTATCATATTAGCGGGGATAGTAATATTATTATCAAGGATAAAAACAGATTTATTTCTGGCGCCGTAAAAATTGAATTTATTGTCCGGAATGAAAAAAATGTTGAATTATACAGAATGGGGTGTTGTGACATTGTAAATGAAAATTTAAAAAAGGTGAATTTTTTCAATACTTGTTCCATCAGTACAATTATAAATAAAAACATATCAACAGAATACACTCTAATTAGCATTAGTGATTCTACAAAAAGTGAACCATCAGATTTGGAGGTACAGGTATTTAAAGAAAAGATTCATGCAGTTATAGATGGTATAGAAAACTAATCGCGACAATAATGAAAAAAATGTAAGTACTAACCTTTCCAATATGTCAGAATGGAGTAATCCGACAAATTGATCGCCGGAAAGAACTAAATAAAATCAACAAATACAGGAAAATATTCCAAACAAGAGATGACAGAATACCCATTATTTACACCCCCAGAAAGCTTGGCTGTTAAAGGGACAAAAAATTAGACAAAGTTGGAAGCTCAAGCATACTTTGATTGGTTTATGGAAGTAAGAAAGCAACGAGTTTCTAATTTCCTTGATTTTATTAGGTATGATTTAACCGGTAATGTTGAACATGATTTAGTAACGATCTCTCAAAAACTATTTGATACGGTAAATATTCATGATTTTTATTCCATAAGAGAAATAGATGGTGCAAAAAAGCTTAACGATTATGGGCTAGCAATAGCAGCAGACATGGGATTGCTTTTAGCGCAGTTATTAGAAGATCTAAAACCTAGTCTTTATTGGGAAATTGGAAAGGGTCCTAAGTCTTATCACGGTTACAACCTTCCTATCTTGAAATTTTTTGTTGGCACGACATCAGAGGTTGATCTATTGTTTTTTTCTATTATCAAAATAGGCGTTAGTTTAAATGTTGATCAACGCCCTTTTGATTGGTTAACTTCACTAAAAAACTTTGAAAAAGCAGCTAAATGAAAATGATGTTGAATGACCTCTTTTCTGAAACTCTAATTTCGGTTGTCTGATATACGGGCAGGGGTCAGTATTAAATAGTTTGAATTTGGCATTTGTATGGGATGATTTCTGTGCGTATTGTTGTTATTACTCAATCAATGGGTTTGTTGATATACAATCCTTCGGCTTTAATATCAACAAACAATCTGCTGTTAGATAAATTTATATTATTATCTGCTGAAGTATTAAACCAAAAGTAAATTTCTGAGTCATCAAAGCTGATTCCTTTTGTGTATTCCATGTTGTTGTTAATATCTTCAATAAATTGAGCCAAAGTAATTCCTCTTCTATACATCTCGAGTTTATCAGAAGATATTGTTATTGAATCCATTGAATAATATTTTTTAGCGAATAGTGAATCATTTAAAATTGCCGTGTAATCACCTTTTTTCAATACAATGTTAAATTGGTTTATTTTTGATTGTATTCCACTGATTCCAGGTTCCATTGAGCCACCAAACAATTGCCGTACAGAGTTTTCTCCTGATACATATTCTTTTGAAAGTTCAACTGAAACGCCCCAAGCAATTTTTTTTGATTCTCTTTGAAAGGGGATTATTGTATAGCCTCCTACACTGTTTTCAATGACCTGCACTGTTCTTACTTTTACATTTTTAATTGTATAATACTCCTTCTGCTTTTTGAAAAGGAGATAATAACCTAAAACCGAAAAAGTTAAAAGTACAAAGCCAATGTAAATTGCAATAGTGTATTTCTTATTCACAGGAGCCATTGAAGTAAGTGGATTTAAAAGGAGTGAAGTTTTACAATATGTTTTGCTCATTAAAATCTAATCCTGTAACATTATGAATTTTGAGAGCTTCAACTAGTCGGAGGGAAATAAAGCAATTTAGAAACATATGTCCGAAGTAAAACAAGTCAAATTCTTTTTTTTTAAATTCATCAGTCAAAGCGAGTTTTGAAGCAGAAATGTATTTCATTGACAAGCTTTTCCTAAATTTGATATACTCTTGATAAGAGTTGATTTCCACATCATTGATTTTCATGTAGGCTAAATTGCTAACATGAAATATTGATTTTTCATAATCAATATTCTCTAAAAAAAAGTCATTATTATCTTTGAAATGCAGCCAGTAATAGGGTAGCTTTTTCCCTTTTACAATAATGATTGCAGGGTAATATCTATGCTCAATTAAATTGAAATGACTGAAAATGTCTCTTACCTTTGGATTGATTAAAAACCCTTTGGCAGAAACGTTACTTGGGCTTACAACATCAGTCAATATAGCATTATCTTCTAATTCAAAAATTAGTTCGGGCTCAAAATTTGGAAAATCTTCATTATTTAGTTTAGTCATTGAATTAGGCTGCTCAAACCATTTTGAAGTTAATCCCATACACGTAGGCATTCCCTTGCATTGAGGATATAAGTCCCCTACAATTTTCTCATCTCCTGTGTTATGAAAAAAGAAGTACTTCACTGAAATATCATTTAATTGATGGGATTTGCCATGTGCCTCGGATGAATTCTTCAAGTTGAAGTGTTTTTTATTTCACTCAAAAACCAAAGGTTCTCTATCCTGTTGAAATGATACTCAAATCTAATCCCAGTGTCTTCAACAAGCATTATTACCAGGTGTTGATCAGACGAAATGGTTTCCGATCGCAATATGACTTGGCCATCGACGATGTTGCTTTTGGGGGAAGTTAATTCGTGCTTTTGATACTCGGCAGATTGAATATAAATTGTGTCAGATTTGTTGGTTTCAAAATCGATCAGCGTCGTAATTCTCAAAGGAAATACCACTCGGTTTTTTTGAAAATTGTAGTCCTTGTTGAATTGGTTCAGAAATTCCTCAAACGTCTCATTACTATCTATGGCTGAGTGTGCCTGTTCCGCCGAAATCGTTGTGCTTGAATGAGTTGCTGGAGAGTCGTTGTTTGGAAAGGTATTGGCTCTCCCTTCTGCGATACCCGAAGCAACAGCGATAAGAAAGCAACTGGTTAATAATGACTTGTCCATTCATCACGAAGATAGTAATAAGTCAAGATCAAAGTGCCTTCCCCAAAACCTATCCCGATTTCCTTTGTTTCTTGAGTATATGAATTACGTAGTTTTCGGTGGAAGTCGTGGCATTGGCGCCGCAGTGGTAGAGCGGTTGATGAATGAAGGACATGCCATCTGGGCGGTATCGCGCAGTGGGGAAGTGCCCATGGGTGCGCAATCCATCGTTTGGGATGCGCTGTCTGATGAACCCATAGCGGGTTTGCCCGACACCATCGATGGTGTGGTGTACGCGCCGGGAAGTATCAACCTGAAACCCTTTCGCGGATTGAAGCTCGATGAATTTCGGGCCGATTTTGAACTCAATGCGATGGGTGCGGTGAAAGCCCTGCAAGCCTGTCTTCCAGCCATGAAAACCGCCGGTAAGGCATCGGTAGTCCTCTTTAGTACAGTGGCCGTTCAATCCGGGATGAGCTTTCATGCTAGCATCGCCATGGCCAAAGGGGCTATAGAAGGATTAACGCGCAGTTTGGCTGCCGAGTGGGCGCCTCAGATTCGGGTGAATGCCATCGCCCCCAGTTTGGTTAATACAGATTTGGCGGCTAGGTTGTTGTCAACCCCCGAAAAAGTGGAAGCCAGTGGAAAACGTCATCCGCTTCAGCGTGTGGGTGAGCCTCAAGACATCGCCGCTGCCGTGGAATTTTTATTGGGTACAAACAGCGACTGGATGACCGGGCAGATTTTGGCCATCGATGGGGGAATGGGTAGTTTGCGTTAATCATGGCGTTGGAAAATAACTTACGAATCTATCGCAGCGAAGATTTTGCGCAGATGGACAAACGATATCGCACCCAGTTGGTGAATTCGATGCCGGGGATCAAAGCCCTGAATTTGGTGGGGACGCGGGGTGAGGACGGTGCAGAAAACTTGGCCGTTTTTAATTCGATTTTTCATGTGGGAGCCAATCCGCCGTATTTGGGTATGGTTGTGCGTCCGGATAGTGTAGACCGACATACGTGGCAGAACATTCAGGCCACGGGCAGTTATACGTTGAATGCGGTGGGGGCAGATTTTTATCGAAAGGCGCATCAAACGTCGGCCAGGTACGAAAAAGGTGAGAGTGAATTTTTAGAAACGGGTTTGTTGGCGGTGTATCGGCAGGGTGTGGTAGCGCCATTTGTGGGCGAGAGTGCAATTAAAATGGGTTTAGAGTTGCAGGAGTTTCACCGGGTTGAATGCAACGGAACGATTGTGGTGGTGGGTAAGGTGGTGTATGTAGAATTGGGTGAGGATTTGCTGTTTGAAGACGGTGCGGTGGATTTGGTGAAAGCGGATGCTGTGGGTTCGGTGGGTTTGGATGGGTATGTTTCTGCGGCTTGGTTGGATCGACTGAGTTATGCGAAGCCTGATAAGGCGGCTACGTCGATATTGCCTTAGTGTGGGCATAACAAAAACGCCCCGGCCTGGGCCGGGGCGTTTTATCAACACAAAATTGGGTATACAAACAATTATTTGCCCGCTTTCACGTCTGGCAATGCGGCACCTTGTTCGGTGTTCGCTTTAGCACGGTTTGGTGCTTTTGTTTTTTCGCTGTTGTAGGAAGCTGCAACCAAAGAGATTACAACCAACAATAGGGCTCCGCCCCAAGTGATTTTTTCAACCACGTTGGTGGTTTTCTCAACACCAAACAATTGGTTTCCTTGAGAGAAGTTTGAAGCCAATCCGCCACCTTTTGGGTTTTGTACCAAAATAACCAACATCAACAATGTGGCTGCAATAATTCCGATGATTAATATCCAATTCATTGGTTTTGTTCTTTTTTAATTTGTTCGATAAGGTCTGCAAAGTAACTACTTTTTTCCGGGAATTTCAACTGTAGCTTTTCGTAAGACAGAATGGCTTTCTCGAAATGTCCCTGTTGCCAAAAAATGTTTGCCAGTGTTTCTGTTACGATACTGGTAGAAAACTGTTCGCTGCGTTTCATTGCCCGCTCAGGGCTGTAGAATTCACGCTTGGGTTGGCTGATACGCGGACGTTCTTCAATGAATTTGTTGATGAGTGCCTCGGTGTTTACTTTTTGTTCTGCACTGTTCGATGTTGCGCTTGAATCGCTGGTGAGCCAATCAAAAAAGCTCTTGGGTTCTGCAGTTATTTGGGGCTTGTCTATATTCGCTTTACCCAATTCCGGCGCAACAATGGCATCAGATGGAATGTCGGGCTCGGGCGAAAACGATCGGGGTGTGAAACTTAGGCTTGCCAAGGGTGCAGAGACAGCAGGAGATCCTTCTTCCTCAGTATTGATCAATCCGGATTTTAGGAATTCCTCCAAATCGTAAATTTTTGGGAGTGATTTTTCAGTCTGCCACTGACCATCAGAAACAGGCTCAAATTGCAGCGTGGTTCCCATGGCCGCGGCCAAATCATAAACGATTTCTGGTTGCGGGGATTGGTTCGGTTCCACGTATGGCTCAAAGGCAGGTTTGTAGGTGGGTGCTT
>DBCP01000116.1:8530-10809 GCA_002293105.1 Bacteroidetes bacterium UBA955
GATGTGTGGTTCCGTTGTTGTCGTCTCAACTTCCTCCAAAGGCTCAACCGGTGATGCAGGTGTCGGGGTTGGTTCCGGCGTTTCAACGCGTTTGCTAGTATGCAGTGCATGATAGAGCCAATCGCGGTGACTGCTTCGCATGGCCGCATGTTTGATGCTGTTTTCCGTGCGATAATCGCTGTTTGCTTTGCGGTACAATGCCAATAGCACAAACGGGGTGCTGAACCACGGGAATTTCTCGGTTAAATGCTCCAGTTCCATCGCTGTTGATGCATCGATGTCGGATGGATGATTTACGATATGACTCAGTTTCTGCGGGTTCACCAGTCCAGTGCCACTGCGGCAAAAATTTGTTGTACAATTTGGTTTTGAATCTCTGTACTCAGCGATTCTTCTACGCTTTCAAAGGTAGCGCTTGCATCGAAGATCTTGAAAAAGGAGAAGTCGCGGGCGAAGTTCTTTTCAGGGTATTTTTCGCAGGTGAATTCTACCCTGATTCGGATGTTGAATTGGTTTTGTGCCGTTCCTACATCGGCATTTAATGACGCAGGGACAACAGAATATTCCACCACAGATCCCCCAAATTTATAGTCGCCATCGGCATTGGTGAGTCCGAGTCGGGTTTCACCTTGAAACTTGGTTTTTAATTTTTCGGTGAAGCTCATGCTCAATTGAGGATTCACAATGGCTGCTTCGTTGGAGAAGAAGTCAACCGAAAAGGTTTGAATGTCGGCAGGGATCGCGGCGCCCTTAAAGTCGTAAAATTTCCAAAATGGGGTGCATCCACCCATTAAAAACAATAGGGGTAAAGCCAAAAGACCCCAAATGGATCTGCTGCTTCGTCTTGTTGGAGCAGCAACTGTACCCGCCGTTTGGAGGTAAATTGTTGTTTTATTCTTGGTGCAAGGTTTCATGGATGGGGGATGGAGATCCTGTAGCTTACTCAAGTTCGTACTGTTTGATTTTTCGGTACAACGTTCGCTCTGAAATGCCCAGTTCATCGGCAGCTTTTTTGCGTTTGCCGTGGTTTTTTGTAAGAGCTTTTTTGATCATTTCAATTTCCTGGGCTTCCAAGCTCAGCGTTTCTGAGGTGCTAGGGTAGGAAATGGCATCTTGGAAATCGTCTTCATCGTTCTCATGAGGCTGTATGATGATGGGCTGGTTGCCCATACCCATATTGGCGGCGTTTTGGTTGGTTTCACCAAAGGAATGGGTGGCCATGGTTGCAGTGGATGTGGGATTTTGGTTCATCGAAACGGGAACCACAGCCGATTGCATATTGGCAGCGGCATTGCGGGTATCGAGATTTCCTTCAAGCAAGCCAAAAACCACTTTTTTCAGGTCGTTGACATCGCGCTTCATATCGATCAAAACCTTGTAAAAAATATCCCGTTCGCTCATGCCTTCGGTGCCTTCCATTTTGCCCAAAAGCATGGGCAGTGGGGGTTCTATGTGGGGGATGTATTTGGCGATGGTTTGGGCGTGAATCACTGGGCCGGATTCCAAAACGCAAATCTGATCGGTGACGTTTTTTAGCTGTCGCACATTCCCAGGCCAAGGATAATTAACCAACAATTGTTGGGCTTCCGGGGTGAGTTCTAGCAGTTGGCTGTGGTGGGTTTCTGCAAAATCAGAGGCGAATTTGCGGAAAAGTAAATAAATATCCTCTTTGCGTTCACTGAGTTTGGGTACACGGATGGGTACGGTAGCCAAGCGGTAGTAGAGGTCTTCACGAAATTTGCCCATTCGGGCCCTTTCCAATAGGTCGCGGTTGGTTGCTGCCACCACGCGCACATCGGTTTTTTGTACGGCCGAACTTCCAACTTTGATAAATTCGCCGTTTTCCAATATCCGCAGCAAGCGGGCTTGCGTGCTGAGGGGCAATTCTCCCACTTCGTCTAGAAAAATGGTGCCACCGCTTACGGTTTCAAAGTATCCTTTTCGTTTGTCGGTAGCGCCGGTGAAAGCCCCTTTTTCATGCCCGAACAATTCCGAGTCAATGGTCCCCTCGGGTATCGCGCCGCAGTTTACCGCAATGAATGGGGCATGTTTGCGGGCGCTCATGTGATGAATGATTTTGCTAAAACTCTCTTTACCAACGCCGCTTTCTCCCAAGATCAATACGTTCATGTCTGTGGGAGCCACCTTGACGGCCGTTTCCAATGCCGTGGTCAACAAGGGCGAATGTCCGATGATGCCGAATCGCTGTTTGATGAGGTGTGTATCCATGTCTTTCGCTACAATTACAAAGATACAACAAAACTGACAGTTTGTCATAG
>DBCP01000080.1:0-610 GCA_002293105.1 Bacteroidetes bacterium UBA955
GCCACCAAGTTCATGATGTCTTCTTCGAGGTTGGCACCGGTGCAAGAGATGATGTCTACTTTGCCGGCGCGAATCATTTCGGCCAAGCTTTTGCCCAATTCGGCAGTACTCATGGCACCTGCGAGGGTAACCATCATTTTTCCGCCCTCAGTGAGGTGGGTTTCATATCCTTTGGCCGCGTCTACCAGGGCCGCTGCGTTAAAATGCAAGTAATGCGTTTCGATGAATTGAGAAATTGGACCTTTCATAAAGGTGCAAAGATAGGGAAGATTTTACGGATGCTCCGAATGGCGGGGATGAACTAGGCTTCTCCCAACCACCATTTCTTGCGGAAGGTTTTGTATTTGGGGGCGTAGCTATGAATTCTGCTGAGTAAAAACGCTATGGCTTCGTCGTGACTGTCGGTCACCAAATACAAATTGTGATCCTCAGGCGAGATGGCGTGTTTGGCCTCCATCATTTTTAACTGTTCGATTTGATGCGACCAATACTCGCTGCCAAACAACACAATCGGAAACTGGGGAATTTTATCGCATTGTACCAAGGTATAGGCCTCGAAGAGTTCATCGAGTGTGCCCAATCCGCCGGGCATGATCACAAAGCCCACGGA
>DBCP01000080.1:779-2216 GCA_002293105.1 Bacteroidetes bacterium UBA955
GGACCGCCCCCGGTTACCACATTAAAGCCGGCTTTCGCCACACGCGCCCCCATTTCGCGCGATTGTTGGTAGTATTCATTGTCTTCTTGGAAGCGGGCGGATCCAAAAATGGAAATACAAGGACCTTCAAAGTGCAGACTACGGAAGCCTTTGATGAATTGAAAAAAGACGCTGAGGGCGAAGGTGAATTCTGCGAATCTGCTTCGGGGTCCTTGGTAAATTTTAAGATCGTTATTGCGGTTGTAAGTGTATTTTTCTGTCATGGGTTTGTTTCAAATATCATAAAAAAAGCCCCGGCTCAGCCGGGGCTTGGAAAAAATCTATTTCTATCAATTAGAAACGCTCGTCGGCACCGAAGAAGAAGTTGCCTTCGATCTCGGCGTTCTCATCGCTGTCGCTACCGTGAATGGCATTGGCATCGATGCTCTTGGCGAACAAGTTGCGGATGGTACCTGCATCGGCCTTCTGAGGATCAGTAGCACCAATCAACTTGCGGAAATCTTCAATGGCGTTGTCTTTTTCCAAGATCGCAGCATAGATAGGACCGCTGGTCATGAAGCTCACCAAATCGTTGAAGAAAGGACGTTCTCTGTGGATACCATAGAAATCACCCGCGCGTTCTTCGCTCAATTGGGTGTATTTCAATGCCACCACTTTGAAGCCGGCTTGAATGATTTGATCCAAAATTTTTCCTGCGTGGCCGTTTGCGACTGCATCGGGCTTAATCATCGTAAAAGTGCGGTTTGTTGCCATGTTTTTATTAAATCGCCGCAAATTTCGTGATTATTCAGGAGATTCCGCTACAAAATCGCTCAAATAACTGAAATGTGCGGTCAAATTGCCCCCTTTAGCGATCGTTGCTTCTTCAATTAACCGAGAATTTCCGAGCATCAATTCCGGAATCACGTGTTGCAATAACATTTCCCCAAACTCCTCGCTCGCATCCTTTGGCAATTCGTTGGGCAAATTCCCGACCGACATCACGTCCACCGAATCTTCCGTGAAAGGTTCACAAGGCGATTGCTTACGTCGGCTCCACCCAATCACCGGCTCCGCAATGCTTGTGGCCTTGTAAGTGATCGGCACGCTGCCCTCTACATCACAACTAATGTCTGCAATCACCGTTGGCGCGAACTTCGCGGGATCTCGGGTATCGCCCGTTTCAAATAACCGCGGCAAATCTTCTGTCCAATAGATGCCATTCACCAGCAAATCGGTTCGTTCGGCATAGCCCTTGAACTGACTTTTGTATTCTCCGTGGTGTTTGTAAAAATGTTGCGTATCCCATTGCGAAAGGGTAGGGTGAACATACAAATCTGGGCTGTTCAATTGCACAAAAATGGGTTCGCTGTAGTTGATGTGTAAGTATTGGCTGGGGGTTACTTCGCGAATTTGCAGGGCACGGAGCAAATCCAAAGCCCCTTGCGATACCCTGCC
>DBCP01000080.1:2300-9194 GCA_002293105.1 Bacteroidetes bacterium UBA955
TTCTTGCTCTGATGGGCCGGCTTCAACGAATACAAACCGTGCTTTTTGCCGTACACAAGTAAGCCGTTGTATGTGCCCACCACGCCAGCATACCGACCAAAACCCAGCACACGGGCGCCAGTTTCATAGCGCAATACTTCGTAATCGATGAGGGTGATATGCTTCTTCAGAACCGTCTGCAACATCCCGCGGTTATAGGGTTGTTTTTTGATGGTGTGCGAAAAGAAAAAATAGGTTTTTTCGGGAATCAACGCCTCGCTTGGAACCTCTTTGATGTTCAATATAACATCGCAATGTACCAAATCATCCACCACATCGACCCCTACTTCGCGGTAAGCCTCGTCGCTAAAACAACGCGTGGGCGAAGATTCTACAGACACTTTAATTTGGGGATAGCGCTGCTGCAATGCCACACATTGTATAGGGGATAATGCAACCCGGTTGTCGGGCGGATTTTTGCGTTCTCTCGATAAACCAATTTTCACGAATCAAAGGAACAAAATATTTCCTTCCTTTGAAAGTCTGCTTCGCACATGTGTTTCAGTTACGCCATCAATTTTTCAGCCAATGCCTTGCAATCGAAGTTGCAACTGGGGGATGTTGGATCGTTGGATATTCAATTGCCTTGGGAAACGCCAACCGCGGAAGCAGCTGTACGGGAGCCGGGTTATTTCATCAGTGGGTTTGATCGACCTTTGATGCCGGTTGTGACTGTCACAAACGCCCGGGAACAGTATGCGCTTACCGCGATGCGCTGGGGTTTGGTACCTCACTGGTGCAAATCGCAGGAACAATCTCAAGAACTGAGCTTGTACGGACTCAATGCGAGGGCTGAAACGTTGGATGAGAAACCATTGTTTCGCGATGCATGGAAATCGCAACCCTGTTTGGTGCCGTTGAGTGGTTTTTTTGAATGGCAGTCTGTGGGAAAGAGAAAGCAACCCTATTATATCTATTCATCGGATCAATCGCCTTTGTTGATCGCGGGAGTTTTCGCTGTGTGGTTGGACACCCAGACGGGGGAAGAGATGAAATCTTATTCCATCATCACAACGGAAGCCAATGCATTGATGTCTGAAATTCACAATGTAAAAAAACGCATGCCCGTTATATTGGGAAGCGATGACGCGAAGGCCTATTTAAGGAGCGATGTTGAGACAAGGGCGGCTTTGTTAAAACCCTGTGAAGAAAGTGTTATTTCTGCCCATCCGGTGGGGACATGGCTCAATGCTGTTAAAGCGCAGCGCAATGTTTCGCAGGCACTTTTACCCATTGAAAAAGATTTTCCACAGACATTATTCTGAGATTTTCGTATAGTATATTTGCGCCCCTAATGAAAAAGCTCCTTTGGCTGTCCGTTATAATATTTACGTTATTTGTTCAACAATCCTGTAGTTCTAACGCCGCTGAAAAGTCGGAAAAGAAAGATTCCGTTGTTGCCGAGATCGCACCTACGAAAGGCACTGTTGACAAACAGTTGAGTGCATTTGCGCGATATATTTCCGGTGTGCATGATGCAGGTAGCGACAGTTTGGAGAGCAGTGAATTTTGGAAGTTGCATGCGGCGAAAACCGATTTGCGTTGGCGCTTGTTGATGCAAAATGTGGGCACACCCATTGGTACTTGGGTGAGTGAGAAAAACTACCTTCCCAAAACGGCACCCAAGACCTTGTTGTACCCTTTTGCGGGTGGCGATTTCTTTTATGCAAACTTGTTCTATCCTAACCGCGATACAGTGATTATGATTGGTTTGGAGCCTGTGGGTTCTGTGTTTGATGTAAATACAGTGGATCGCGCCAAGTTGGAAGATTACTTGACCACGCTGGATCGGTGCATGTTCTATCCCCACAAATTGGGCTTTTTCCGTACCTTGAGTATGGATGATGATTTCGCCCATGAATTGATGAATGGCACCTTGCATACTTTCATGTTCTATCTGGCGCGGAATGGGTTCGATTTGCACTATGTTGAATATTTCAATTTGGATTCAGAAGGCAATGCTGTGGCTGTAGCGCCTGGTGCCGAAGCCAAAGGGTTGAAAATTGGTTACAGCAACAAATCGGATAAACAAGTAAGGCAGTTGGTTTACATCAGTCAAGATATCAGCAATACAGCTATTCAAAAATCTCCTGGTACCATTAATTACCTGAAACAGCGGGGCAATGTGGTGTCGTTTTTCAAGGCGGCGAGTTATTTGATGTATAAAGACTACTTTTCAGACATCACCAATGTGGTTTTGGGTCAGTCAAAAATTATTTTGCAAGACGATAGCGGAATGCCATTGTCGGCCATGCAAAAAGGCGGATTCACCACCGAAGTGTTGGGTGAGTACACAAAAACCATTGGGTTGTTCTCTAACTATTTCCAAAAGGATATGCGCGCGGAATACGAGGCGAAGAAACCGGCGAAGTTGCCTTTCACCATTGGTTACAATGCCGAATTTGGCGAGTGTAACTTGCAGTTGGGCACCAAAAAATGAGCAATTTTATTTGTTTTAAGGCCGAATGGCTTTCCAACGACCAGGATCGTGCCGATATTATTACGGCGTATTTAAGCGAATTCCCGTTCACGCATTTTGAGAATGAGGGACAGTGGTTAAAGGCATTTGCAGATGAGCATGATATCGCTGAGAGCGAATATGAGGGCATTGAAGAGGCGGTGATGGACTATTGCGATCGCATTGAATGGAGCATTGTGGAGCGTGAGAATTGGAATGAAATGTGGGAGAAGAATTTCTTTGATCCGTTGCAAGTTGGACAGTTTTATGTGCGTGCTACCTTTCATCCAGAGGCACCAGAAGGTGTTCGGGCAATTACCATTGAACCGAGGATGAGTTTTGGCACGGGTCACCACGCCACGACCCGCTTGATGCTAACTGCGATGCAGGTCTATGGTAAGGATTTTATCGATAGCAGAGTGCTAGACATGGGTTCGGGTACAGGCATTTTGGCGATAGCCGCTGAGATGTTGGGCGCTACCGAGGTGTTGGGTGTGGAAATTGATGATTGGGTGGTCGACAATGCGAACGACAATCTGGTGATTAACCAAACGGCGCACAATAGGATGTTACATGGGGATGTCAAGGCGTTGTCATCGGTTGTGGATGCCTATTATGATGTGGTCTTAGCAAACATCCATCGCGAGGTGATTTTGGCCGATATGGCGGAATATGTGAGGGTTTTGAAAGCCGGAAATAAACTGTTTGTGAGCGGTTTGCAAGCCGTGGATGAGGCCGTGGTTGTGTCCCACGCTTTGGGTCTAAAAATGAAGCATTTGAAAACGGAAGAATCGGACGGTTGGCTGATGATTCTGTTTGAAAAAATTGCGTGAGGGTGCGGTAATTTTGGGGTATTTTCGTACCTTTATTACCTTTGAGCAGTGTCATTAAATTATTGTCGGATGCGGTAGCAAATCAGATTGCTGCGGGAGAAGTTGTGCAACGTCCGGCCAATGCCATCAAGGAATTGCTGGAGAACAGTTTGGATGCTGGTGCAAGAAAGATTCAGGTGTTGATAAAGGATGGGGGGAGCACATTGATGCAGGTGATTGACAATGGCAAGGGGATGAGCGAAACGGATGTTCGATTGTGTTGGGAGCGTCATGCAACATCCAAGATTCAGAAAGCAGAAGATTTATTTCATTTGAGTACTTACGGGTTCAGGGGCGAAGCGATGGCTTCCATTGCTGCGGTGGCTCAGGTGGAGATGAAATCGCGCAGGGCGGAGGATGAGGTGGCACAATATATTCGGATTGAGGGCAGTGAAGTATTGGAACAGCGGGCAGATGCTGCGCCAGTGGGCACCAATATTTCGATAAAGAACTTGTTTTACAACATCCCTGCGCGTAGGAATTTCCTCAAAAGCATTGCAGTGGAGACCAAACATATCGTTGAGGAGTTTTTGCGTCAGGCCATGGCGAATCCACAGGTAGAGTTTATGTATCACAACAATGGTCAGTTGGTATATCATTTCAAGTCACAATCGCCCAAGGAGCGTGTGATGGAGACGTTGGGTAAGAAGCAGGGGAATGAGTTGCTTACGGTTGAGGAGGATACAGACATTGTGCAAATACACGGTTTTGTGGGCGCCCCAGGGTGGGCGAAGCGCACCCGGGGCGAGCAGTATTTTTTCATGAATGGCCGATTCATTCGTTCGAGTTATTTTCACCATGCGGTGGGTTCGGCCTACGAGGGTTTGATAGAATCGGATGCGCATCCAACGTATGCTTTGTATTTGCAGGTGAATCCTGAGAAGGTGGATGTGAACGTGCATCCTACCAAAACGGAGGTGAAGTTTGAGGATGAGAAGCACATTTACAATTTGATCAAGGCGGCTGTAAGAAAGTCGTTGGGTTCATTTGTGGTTCAACCAAATCTGGACCTCGGTGATTTTGACCACCTGGATGCTTTTTTGCGTCAGCCCATTGCGCCGCGGAGCGGCGCAACACCACCGCAATGGCAAAACGGCACCCCCCCTAGCACTGAAAAACGCAATCCGGCCTATAACCCCTTCGGCGACAATGGCGGTGGATATCAACGCAGCAGTCACCAAGATTGGCAGAAAGTGCTGGGATCCGTTGAAATTACTCAGTCAAGATCATCCTCCCAAAATACACCCAACGCACAGATCTTTGGCTCCCCATCCCCCAATGAAAATCCTGAAAAGGATGTGGTTGCGGGTATATTCCCCCTCGGCGACAACTACCTGGTAGCCAACGTCAATGGTCAGTTGTGGGTGGTCGATAAAAAGCGCACGCAGCAACACATTTATTACCACGAATATTTACAGCAGTTGCAAGCCCAATCCGGACTCAGTCAGCAGTTGTTGTTTCCCAGAACCATCGAACTCCCACCGGCACAAATTCCATTGGTGTTGGATTTGATGCAAGAATTGCAGTGGCTTGGGTTCGATTTATCGCATTTTGGTGGAAACACCCTCATTGTCAATGGTGTACCAGCCATCCTATCGCAAGGTGATGAACAAAAACTCATCGAGAACCTGCTAGAAGATTACCAAAATACCCAAGGTGATATCAAACTGGGGAAATACGAAAGCATGGCCCTCTCCATGGCAAGACATGCAGCCCAGCGAAATCCCATCATGCAATCTTTAGAAGAAATGCAATCGCTCATGCAGCGCATGTTATCTTTACCTGATTATCATACAACCCTCAACGGCAAAACACTCTACATCGAAATCTCAGCCACCCAATTGTTTGAGCGCTTTCAAAACCAGAAATTCAAGTCTTAACCATGCCTCAATTAACACCAGCTCTTAAAAATCTACTCATTATCATGGCCCTTGTAGGCCTTGCGCAAGTGGCATTGCCCAATATTGGCTTTAATCCCAATCAGCTGTATCTGTTTTATCCCGATAGTTATCAGTTTCAATGGTGGCAAATCTTTACCCATGTTTTCTGTCATGGAAACATCGGGCATTTTATCTTTAACGGCATCGCCCTTTTCAGTTTTGGGTTGGTGGTAGAACTCAGGCTTGGCGCTCAGCGCTTTTTGCAGTTGTTTTTCTTCGCTGCTTTGGGGGCCGTATTTTTTCACTTCGCCGCGATGGGGTACACAATATTCAATCAAATCGGCACATTTTTTCCAAACCACGCATACGGTTATGAAGCCGTCCCCTACGGTCCCATGGTGGGTGCCTCTGGCGCTGTTTACGGGGTGATGGTCGCCTTTGCCGTTCTCTATCCCAATGAAACTTTGATATTTTTGTTTATTCCCTATCCCATCAAAGCCAAGTATTTGGTACCGATCATGGTGGGGTTAGATGTGGTGCTAGGATTGGGGAGTTTCTCGGGCGACAATGTAGCCCACTTTGCCCATATCGGGGGTGCTTTGGTGGGGTTGCTCATGATCTTCATTTGGAAGAAGAAAGACCGTGGGCGTATGTACAAATTTGAATCGTAAATCACCCTATGGCAACGTTGCGGGAATGGATATCGAGTAGTAAAACAGGCGTTCAACAGCTGATTTTCATCTGTGTGTTGGTGTTTGTACCGGCATGGTTGATGCAAAGGCTGGATTTAACGGCCGGACTTTGGTGGCTTACCTACACCCCGTCGAATTGGGTCAAACCTTGGTCTTTCGTCACCTACATGTTTCTCCACCTGGGATTTTTCCACCTATTGGGTAATATGCTGTGGTTGTATTTTGTGGGCAGCATCCTGCAAGACTTGGTGGGATCTAAGCACATTTATCGTTTGTTTTTGGGTGGGGGTATTTTGGGCGCCGTGTTTTTTCAAGGTATTTATTCCTTTTCGGCCTATGCAGAACAGGGGATTGCGCTACAATTGTTGGGTGCCTCCGGCGGAGTGTCGGCCGTGGTTATCGGTACTGCGATTTTTACGCCTCGGTATCGATTGTTTTTGTTTGGCCTGATAGAAGTGGAATTAAGATGGATCGCATTGGTCAAGGTGTTGTTGGATTTGGGTGGGTTGGCCAGTGGCAGCAATGTGGGTGGATATACGGCCCATTTGGGCGGTATTGCTTTTGGCGCCTTATACGTTTTTGGAATCTTGCGTGGCGATTTTTTGCTGGGGTTCTTTGACTTTTTTGACATTCTTTATGATCGCATACGATCTTTTTTTCAAAAAAAATCGCCCAGAAATGCTCCGTTGCGCTTTGAAAAAGGGAACAAAAGAGTAGATTCGAACGCGGCACGTCGCAAGGACGGCCCTTCGGAAGCGGAGGTGAATGTAATCTTGGATAAAATATCGCAGGTGGGCTATAACAACCTTACGGCCAAAGAGAAAGAAACCTTGTTTAAAGCGAGCAAGCCAGAATAAACCCATGATGAAACTGTTAAATATCATCGCTTTTCCGGCCACCGTGGTTCTGGGATTGCTGTTGATGTTGTCAGGATTGGTGCCTAGCATTTCACC
>DBCP01000023.1:0-6630 GCA_002293105.1 Bacteroidetes bacterium UBA955
CAATTGCAATCCTTCAAGGACTATAGAATTTGTATCAGCCAGTCCAAGCAATAGTGGGTAAAAAAAGGCTGCGGAACTCCAATCGGCTTCCAATTCTAGTTGTTCTGCGGAGGGTAGGGGTATTTGGTCGAATGATCCGCACAACGTAATTGCTCGGGTATCATCGATATACTCCTCTTCCACATCAACGCCCATGCTTTGCAATAAGTTTAAGGTCAGATCAACGTAAGACTGAGAATGGGTATTTTGAGTAAGTGTGATTTTCTTGCTTCCCGAAAATAAAGGAGCAATCAACATCAATGCACTGGCGAACTGAGAACTCACTGAAGTGCTAATCGCAACGTCTTGCCATTGGTCTATGCCTTTCTGTATGGTTATGGGAGGATAGCCTACGTTATTTAAATAGGTTATTTGGGCACCCATGGTTATCAACGCATCCACCAAGGGCGATATCGCTCGACTTTGTAAACTGTTGTTGCCAGAGATCGTGATGGGCTGCGTGAATTGAGCCGCTGCATAGGCTGTAAACAAACGACAAGGCGTTCCGGCGTCTTGAAAATCAACAGATTGAAATCCCGCTGCATGCTTTTGAAGTGCTTCTGCCATCAATCGGGTATCTCTACAACCTTGCGCAGCGATTTCTGGATGTTCAGAAAGCCACGGCAGCAGGTTTCCCTTTGCGGCAACGGCAATCAAAGCCCGGTTGACTTGACTTTTACTCAGCGGAAGTTCAATGTGAATCATCGATGGGCTTATTCAGCACTTGGACTACAGTTTCTGGTAAAATTTCGATATTGTATTGGCATTTACCCGGCGCAAAAGCCAACGAGAAGAGCAGGGCGTTACTTTGGTTTTTCTTGTCTGCTCGAATGTAATCAAGAAGTGCAGGAATGTCCTTTACACCAAATGGAATCCTCGGGTACAATGATTGAACAATGGTAAAGAGAGCTGATTGTAATCCTTTTGTTTCATCAGGATTTTCAGCAATGGCAATCGCCAGTTTTGTTTCATATACTAGGCCCCAGGCAATCGCACTGCCATGTGAAACGGGTTGCCCTACGTCGTGACTCCATGACTCTAGTGCATGTCCGATGGTATGCCCTAGGTTGAGTAGTTTTCGTTCGGCGGTTTCGGTAAAGTCTGTATCTACAATGCGCGATTTGATTTTGACATTCCATTCTATCAAGCCAAGCCAAGTTTGTTGATCTTTGGCCGAGGGGATGGCCTTTGTAATTTGTTGAAAGTGTTTTCCGCCGGCGATGATGCCGTGTTTGATTACCTCTGCCCAACCACTAAGCAATTCTGTTTGTGGTAATGTGCCCAGCCAATGGGGAGAAACGTAAATGTTCTCTGGCAGTTGAAATGTACCAATATAGTTTTTGTGGTGTCCGAGATTGATGCCGTTTTTGCCACCTACTGAAGCATCTACCATCGCCAATAATGTGGTAGGGATGTTCCAAAAGGTGATGCCACGCATATAGGTGGATGCACAAAAACCACCTACATCACACAGCGCCCCGCCACCAACATTGATGAGTAAAGCATTTCGCAGGGCTCCACAGGACTGCAGCCACTGATAAACAGAAGCACAGGTATCTAAGTTTTTGGCATTTTCGCCATCGGCAATTTCGAATACATGTTTTGCAGGTATGGTGATTTCTGCCATGTCAATCAAATCCAAACACAATGGATGGGTTTGTTTACTGCAGAGAAAGAAAATAGGGCCTTGCACTGGTCGTTTGGCCAATGCCTCGGAAAGTGCCGTGGCGATATCCAGGCCGATCCAGATCATGCTTTAATTTTATCGTAACGCTGGCTATTTGTGGGGTCCATATCGGACAGGAACTTAGCCATCGCGGTTTTTTCAGGGACAGTAGCACCTTTATAGATTTCCACCAATTCGGGCCATTTCGTAGAGAAGAAAGTCTTTTGCAAGAGGCTGTTTTGAAATATTGCTTGCGATTCCTTCAGTGTTTTCAATATTTCTGTGATGTTCTTGCGCGCTTGGTCGGGGTTTTCTGCAAATAAATCCATCCCGCGACGATGGTAGTTGTAATTCAATAAACGCAAATCTTTGAATCGATTGTTGTTTAGGTTTTCCGCCAAATAAAAGCGATTGCGTATGCCTTTGCCATCGGCTTGATTCCAGCCAGGTTTGTTGGTCATCATTGATACAATGCCTTGCGCTTTTGCGAAATACGCTGATCCACCCAATTCTCCATAGCTATCAAAATCCAATCCTATGGCCAGGTTTACATAGAATGCCAATAGGGTGGTAAAATCGTTCATGTTCATGTTTTCTTGGTAGTCGAGGTTTTCAAATTCTCTATACACAAAGGAAACATCTTCATCATTGAACTGAAATACGGTGGTTTTATACGTTGAGTTGAACACCGGTCGCACGACTTGAAATTGCAGCGTACCTTGAAAGTCATTGTTGTTGATGGCTGTGATCTCAATGAACAAACTCACATCGATCTTTTCTTGCATCGCGATATTCTCGTCTGTCCACTTACGCGTATTGATGAACTGCTGGGCAGAAGTCTGCAGTGTGTTCAAAATTTGCTTATCGGTCATGGTCACGCGGGGTGCCACAACTTGTACTGTAGATTTGATTTCTTGAGCGGATGCGATGTTCGTACTCAAAAGCAGTGTGATGACACTGGCAATGATTATGAACTTGGCGGCGATAGCGTTGCGCATGATTTACGTTGTTGTTTTGGTTAGCCATTCACCCAGTTTGTTGAGGAGTGCTGCAGCCACTTGGTCTTTCTGTTGTGTTGGGATGTGAAACTGCTCACCGTCTTTACAGTACAGGGTTACCTCATTGGTGTCTACGGCAAATCCCGCATTTGGGTTCTTGAGTGAATTTAAAACGATGCAATCTAGGTTTTTCTTTTGGAGTTTTTCCAAAGCATGAAATTCCTCTTTCTCTGTTTCCAAGGCAAATCCAATCAACACCTGATGTTCCTTTTTTGTTTCGCTGAGCGATTTGAGGATATCTGGGTTCTTTGCCAATGTCAGGGTCAGGGCGTCATCTGATTTCTTGATTTTTTCCGATGCCACATCTACGGCGTGATAATCGGCAACCGCAGCGGCCATGATGAGCACATCACAGGTTGGAAAAATTTCATCGCATTTGGCCTTCATTGCTTTGGCCGATAATGTTTGGTAAGAATGACAATTTGCGGGTGGGGCAATGGTCACAGCGCCGTATACAAGTTCTACGTCGGCACCCAATTCAATGAGTTGTTCAGCGATGGCGAATCCCATTTTCCCGCTGCTGTGGTTGCCGATGTAGCGCACGGGGTCAATGGCTTCTTGTGTGCCTCCTGCTGAAACTAGGACACGCTTTCCCAAAAAATAATTGGGTTTCGGTGCTAGGTGGGCTGATAGAAATTGCGCGATATTTTCAGGTTCTGCCATCCTTCCTTTTCCTTCTAATCCCGATGCCAATGAGCCTTCTTCAGGATCAATCAAATGCACGCCGCGATCAACAAGTGTCTGGATGTTGGTTTGAGTAGATGGATGAATCCACATATCGAGGTCCATGGCTGGGGCAACAAATATGGGACATCTGGCAGATAGGATGACCGACATCAAGAGATTGTCGCAGATGCCGTGGGTCATTTTTGCCAGTGTGTTTGCACCGGCTGGGGCTATGAGTATGAGGTCGGCCCAAAGTCCCAAATGGACGTGATTGTTCCAGTCGCCTTGGTTGGATTTAAAGAAATCGGAGAGGGCTGGTTTCTCGGAAAGTACGGAAAGGGTTTGGGGCGTGACAAAATTTTTGGCCGATTCAGAGAGCACAATTTGTACTTCTGCGCCTTCTTTTTTGAGGATGCGCACCAACTGAGGGATTTTGTAGGCAGCGATGCCTCCAGTAATCCCAATCAGGATTTTTCTATTCTTAAAGGGGCTTTTCCGGAGCATCGGGGATTCTCCAGTAGGTTTTATCGTCGCTAAATTCCTGTGTTGCCATCAGGGTGGGCTTTGGCATGCGCTCGTACATCATAGAGATCTCGATTTGCTCTCTGTTTTCTTGAATTTCTTCCAAGTTGTCAGAGTCGTTCAAGAATGGCTCCAATCGGTTACGCAATTCTTCCTTTTGCTTTTCAGCGATTTGGTTGGCACGCTTAGAGATGATAATGGCACTGAGGTACACATTTTCCGTTTCGTTTTCTAGGTTGCGCAGATCACGGGTTTCTGCGTTGCGGGATATCGCGTTGCTCATATGATTGATTTGAGTTTGGTTATTTCTTTTTGAATTTTCAATTTGGTCTCTTTGGCGTCTTTGGCATGCTCGCCGAGCATTTGGTTGACATAAAAGTAATCATCCAACAAGGCCAATGCTTTTTCCAATCGCTCAATGCGTTTGGATTCAATGCTATTCATTGCATACAAAAATTGTGCCTTGTATGCTACAAACTCTAATTCCTCTTTCTGCGGAATATCGGGGTATGACTTAATGGCGATAACCGCGGCAGCACTTGCGGCCTTGAATTCTTCCATTCTGAAGTACTGCATAACCTGGTCAAAGGCCTTTGTATGGCGCTTTGCCCGCAATTCATCGATGTGCTCGTTGCACTTGGCAACATATTCTGAATCTGGGTAGTAATTGATAAAGGTTTGCAACGCTTCGATTACATCGCTCGTTTTGCTCTGGTCCAAATCGGGATCGCCCACAAACAGCACATCACAGTACAAAGCCATGTAGGCGCATTCTGTCATGCGTGAGCTGCGAGAAAAGTTGTCTGTAAAATCTTTGAAGAACATACTCGCATACTCGTAATCCTTCATGTAGAAGTAGGAGTATGCAGAGCGAATGTAAACATCCTCTAAACTGTCTAGGTTGTTGCGATAGGCATCTCTTAGTTGCTCAAACAAAGGAACTGCTTTGGAGAAATTCTTCTCTTCGTAGAGCGACATCGCCAGTTTGTACTTGGCCTGACTATCCTTGCTCTTGTAGATTTTGCCATACTCTCCGCAAGCCGCCAACGCGATTGCCAAAAATACACCAAGGATTAATTTGAGTCTGGACGCCATAAGAACCCGCAAATATAAGCATTTTCGAGGGTTTTTACACAATAATCGACGGCTATTTTGGTCATTTCGGCGGATTGGTTGGTTCCTTTCGAATCTCTTGAAAACTTGTGCATACACATCGCATTAATTCCCTCAATTTTGAACCTTTATGGAAACCCTGAACACCGCTTCAGCCATGGCAACTATGGCAACCCAAATTCGCAGAGATGTTTTAAGGATGGTTCACGCAGTATCTAGCGGTCACCCCGGTGGATCCTTGGGCTGTGTAGATTATTTTACAGCGCTGCACTTTCATTTCATGAAGCACCAAGCCCAGCCCTTCACCATGAGCGGTCAAGGGGAAGATGTGTTTTTCTTGAGTAACGGACATATTTCTCCCGTGTATTACAGCACTTTGGCGCGCAGCGGTTATTTCCCCGTGCCTGAATTGGCTACCTTCCGGAAGTTGAATACGCGATTGCAAGGACATCCCGCCACCCATGAGCACCTTCCTGGTATTCGCGTGGCTACGGGTTCGCTCGGGCAAGGTTTGAGTGTGGCTGCGGGTTTGGCCTTACAAAAGAAAATTGACAAAGACCCTCATACCATTTGGGTAGTGACGGGCGATGGTGAACTGCAGGAAGGACAAATTTGGGAGGCTGTGATGTTTGCTGCGCACAGAAAATTGGATAACATGATTGTTGCTGTGGATTTTAACCAAAAGCAAATCGATGGTTCGACTGGCGATATAATGGGTTTGACAGAGTGGACGTCGAAGTTTCTTGCCTTCGGTTGGGAAGTCCTTGAAATGGATGGCAACAATTGGGATAATATCATGTCGGTTGTACCACAAGCACAAACAAAATTGGGCGGCGGAAAGCCTATCGTGATCATCATGAAAACCGAAATGGGTCAAGGTGTTGACTTCATGATGGGTACGCATGCATGGCATGGAAAGGCCCCCAACGACGAGCAGTTGGCAAAAGCTTTGGCCCAATTGCCCGAAACGGAACACAAAGACTATTAAAAAGGGCTCAATTGTTGCTTCATCGCTAACAAAAACAATCTGATCATGAAGAAATTTCTCCTACTTGCCGGTTTGGTCTGCAGTTTGTCGGCCATGGCCCAGGTAAAAAACGGGTATCCCGGACAGAAAACGAGAATGTTGTTTTTGTTGGATGGTAGTGGCAGCATGTTGACCGAGATGGGGAACTCGAACCGCTGGGCGGTGGCAGTGACCTTGATGAATAAAATGGTGGATACACTTCGCACGGTAGAGAATTTGGAGGTGGGATTGCGTGTGTTTGGACATACCCAACCCAACGAAAAAAAGGATTGTAACGATACCAAATTGGAGGTGCCTTTTGCGCCATTTAATCACAAGCAGTTTGCGGCGCGGTTGAAACTGATTAAGCCCTTGGGTTATACGTCGATCGCCCAATCTCTGTTGGCATGCGCGAAGGATTTTCCAGAGGATCCCACCGCGCGGAACATCATCATTATTATCACCGATGGGGTGGAAGAGTGTGGCGGAGATCCCTGTGCAATCAGTACCGCTTTGCAGCAAAAAGGCATCATCTTACGTCCGTTCGTGATTGGATTGGG
>DBCP01000023.1:6732-8284 GCA_002293105.1 Bacteroidetes bacterium UBA955
GTGGTCATCAATCAAGCATTGAATAATACCACCGTACAAATCAATCTGCTCGATAATCAAGGGATGCCCCGGGAAACGGATGTTCCCATGACCATTTTTGATGCAGATAATGGTCAGATGGTGGAGAATGTAATCCATACCATGAATGGTAAAGGCGTTCCTGATACCCTGTATTTGGATCCCGTACGTCGGTATCGCGTAGTGGCTCATACCAAGCCCGCAGTACAATCGGATGTGGTTGAAATTGTTCCCGGCCGACACAATGTCATTCCATTGAATACGCCTCAGGGTAGTTTGTTTTTGAAAATGGGTGGGATTACCAAATATCCCCGATTGCAAGCCATTGTGAGGAAGGGGAATAGCATGCAGACCATCAATGCCCAGGAATTCAACACCACCGAAAAGTACATTGTGGGAGGATATGATTTGGAGATTTTGACCGTTCCAAGATTGAAGTTTAACAGTGTTCAAATCAAGCAAAATCAAACATTTACGATTGAAATACCCAGTCCGGGTACCTTGCAATTGAGTTTGGGTAAGGACGTGAAGGGGGCTGTTTTTCAGCGGGTCGACAATAAATTGGAGTGGGTAATGGATTTAAATGGCAGCATTCCCAAACAGTTTATCAATATGCAACCGGGTGAATACACCGTGGTATACCGTGTAGCGGGTGAAACGAGAACATTATACAGTAAGAACAAGGTGTTCAAGATCAATTCTGGCGCCGTAACACAATTAGCGATTTAAACCAATGAAATCATACGAAATACTAGGACAAAAAGACACCCGAAGCGGATTTGGCGCGGGTTTGCACGAGGCGGGAAAACGCAACAGTGATGTTGTGGCTTTGTGTGCGGATCTCACAGGATCCTTGATGATGGATGCGTTCAAGGATGAGTTCCCTGAGCGATTCATTCAGGCAGGGATTGCCGAAGCCAACATGATTGGTGTTTCGGCGGGATTGGCTACCGGTGGCAAAATTCCATTTGCGGGCACGTTTGCCAACTTTGCCACAGGCAGGGTATATGATCAAATCCGTCAGAGTGTGGCTTACAGTCACAAGAATGTGAAAATTTGTGCTTCACACGCGGGTCTGACGTTGGGAGAGGATGGAGCTACCCACCAAATTTTGGAAGATCTTGGTTTGATGAAGATGTTGCCCGGGATGGTGGTGATCAATCCCTGTGATTACAACCAGACAAAAGCAGCTACCATCGCCATTGCGGAATACGATGGTCCGTGTTATTTGCGATTTGGCCGTCCGAAATGGCCAGTATTTATTCCAGAGGATATGCCCTTTGAAATTGGCAAGGCGTTGATGTTGAATGAAGGGAAGGACGTGACCATTTTTGCTACGGGACATATGGTATGGAAGGCGATTGAGGCTGGACATATGTTGGCGGAGAAGGGGATTGATGCGGAGGTTGTGAATATTCACACGATCAAACCATTGGACCGTGATGCGATTTTGGCTTCGGCGAAGAAGACGGGTTGTGTTGTAACGGCAGAGGAGCATCAAATGAACGGTGGTTTGGGCGATAGCATTGCACAG
>DBCP01000071.1:0-35390 GCA_002293105.1 Bacteroidetes bacterium UBA955
CACCAAACAAAAGAGTAAATGGTTAAATTTTCCCATACAAAACAAAGGTACTTCAGAATGATGCTAAATTTGCAGTTATGGATTTATCGTGGTTAGAGAGAACCGAACTATTGATAGGCAAAGAATCTGTTGAGAGATTGGCCTCACGCAAGGTACTAATCGTTGGATTGGGCGGTGTAGGAAGCTTTGCCGCAGAATTTGTTGCCCGCGCCGGTATTGGCAATTTAACCATCATCGACGGCGATATTGTAGACAAGACCAACAAGAACCGACAGTTGCCTGCGCTTACAAGCACCGTGGGTATGAAAAAGGCTGAATTGATGGCGATGAGAATCAGCGATATCAATCCTGATGTCAATCTTCAAGTGATTGATTCATTTCAGCGTCCAGAGCACACCCAGGAATTGGTTCGCGCTGAGAAGTTTGATTACGTGATGGATTGCATAGATTCAGTTACACCCAAAGTTTTCTTGATTCGCAGTTGTATTGAGAACGGACAGCGGCTCATATCAAGTATGGGTGCAGGGGGTAAATTGGACGCTTCTTTGGTTGAGGTCACGGATATCGGAAATACTTTCAATTGTCCATTTGCAAAAAACGTACGTAAAAGATTACATAAGAATGGCATTTATAGTGGTTTCAAGGCGGTATACAACAAGGGGGAATTGCTCAGAGACTCAGTTAGACTGACAGATGGCAGTAATTTCAAGAAATCATTCTATGGTACTATTTCGTATATGCCAGCGTTGTTTGGGTTAAGAATGGCGGCTGAAGTCATCGAAGATTTGCGGTGATGTTTTGATGGAATGCAGCGGTTAATTATATTTGGGGAACATTATGAAAAAAATAATCTTTAGTATTTCAGCTTTAGTGGTGTTGTTCGCAGCATCTTGTGGATCTGATGGCACGAATGGTGGGGCCATCGACATTAGCGGTAAAACCAAGCAAGAGGTCTTTATGATGCATGCTTGGGATTTGAGTTCTTGGAACGATAGTTCTAGCCAAGACAATTATGACAACATTGAAGCTTGTATGAAAGATGATTTTTACAGCTTTATTTCTACCAGCCAAGTTGAAATAAACCGTGCTTCTTTGAAATGTGACGATGCCGAGAAACCCACGGAAAAGTTTGCTTGGAGCATGGCAAGTGCTGATGCTGCGCAAGTAACCGTTTTTAACTACACTTGGGATATTTCATCTTTAACTGGAGAGCAAATTGTATTGCGCCGAAAATACTTGTACAACTTCGGCGGAACCACTGAATACATCTACTCAAAAGTGGTTTTGAAAAAACACTAATTACTGAACATTTTTCAATCCGATTTTGGCGAGGTCGAGACCCGGATTGATTGATAAAGCGGCTTTGTATTCTTGCAGGGCCGCTTTTTTATTGCCTTGCATTTCATAACAGTAGCCTTTCAATGCCATGGCGTTGACAAATTCGGGATTCAAATCCAACGTCTTTTCGCACCAATCAATGCTCTCTTCAAAATTCTCAAACAACGATTGAATCACAGCTAGGTTGTAATGGGCAAATATATGGTTGGGATTCACTTTGATTACGCGCTCATAATACGACATCGCATCGGCATATTTCTGTTGATTTTGCAGAACCAAACCCAATGTATAAAGGGCTTCATCGCTGAATTCGTTCATGCGAACTGCTTTATTAGCCCATGTTAAAACCAATGGATCATTGCGATGATTAAGAATCAGTACTTTCTGCATGACGGCATCGAAATTTTCAGGATTGACGGTCAGCGCCCGATCAATGATTGCCTCTGCTTTGAGGGTATCTTTTTGCTCTTTGTGGGCGATGGAAAGCATCACAAACGCCGGGTCCGCGAACTCGGGTTGATCGAGTAACCCCGTATATAATTTAATGGCTTCTGGATATTGCTGTCGCGCCAAATGGTATTTGGCCAACAGTGATGCAGCCGCATAATAATCAGGTTTTAATTCCAGGGTTTTGGTGAGGTGCAACTTGGTTTTCTCTGAATTGGTAGAATCCATGGAAATCAGGGTTTCCGCACATCGAAAATGATACAGCGGTTGTTTGGGATTCAGTGTGATGGCGAATTCAAAATCGAGCACAGCATCATTGAACCGCTTTTCATAATAAAACGTATTTCCGCGTTTGTAGTATAACTCTGCATCGTCTGGCTTAGCATTGATTTTTGCAGAAATCGCCCTGACGTCTTCAGAGTAGGTGGTGTCAGTTTCACTAATAAATCGGCCGGAATTTCGGTTGCTGTTGCAAGAAAGAACAACAATTAGAACGATTGATAAAACAATCTTCTTCATTTGTGCTCGGGACGGGAATCGAACCCGTACTCTCATTACTGAAAACAGGATTTTAAGTCCTGCGCGTCTACCTATTCCGCCACCCGAGCGAGACTGCAAAAATATGGAATTTTTCGGAGATTATTTCGTTACTGCGTCAATAGTATTGGCGATAATGTCTGCTGCCATTTCAATTTGTTCTTGTGTAATGGTCAGCGGCGGAGCAAAACGAATTGTGTGGGTATGGGTTTGCTTGGCCAACAATCCATTGGCTTTCAATGCCAAACACACGTCATAGGCGGTTTTTCCGTTTCCAAATGGAACAATATCAATGGCGTTTAACAATCCTTTACCCCGCACGTCGGAAACGATCGAAGCCTTGATCATTTGCAAACGATTGCGAAATACTTGACCCAATTTTTCAGCATTTTCGGCCAAATTCTCATCAACAAGTACTTTCAAAGCGGCCATTGCAACGGCACAGGCCAAGGGATTTCCTCCGAATGTGGAACCGTGCTGACCTGGGTGTAAGACGTTCATTACTTCATGGTTGGTCAACACGGCACTCACAGGAAATACTCCGCCCCCCAAAGCTTTACCCAAAATCAGTATGTCGGGCTTTACACCCGCATGCTCTGAGCAGAGCATTTTACCCGTTCTTCCCAGTCCTGTTTGTACTTCATCGGCAATCCACAATACATTGTATTTGCTACACAATGCCCGAACCCCAGCTAAGTAATTTTCATCCGGAACGATTACCCCAGCCTCCCCTTGTATCGGCTCAACCATGAATGCCGCTACATGTCCGTCCTGCAACGCTTTATCCAACGCATCCAAATCATTGTAGGGAACGATTTCAAATCCGGGAACGAAAGGACCAAAATCGCCATAGGAATCAGGGTCTTGTGAGCTTGAAATCGCCGCGATGGTTCTACCCCAGAAATTTCCAGATGCAAAAACAATTTTGGCTTGATTGGATGGTATGCCTTTAACAGTGTAACCCCATTTTCTGGCCAATTTGATGGCGGTCTCTCCACCTTCAACGCCAGTATTCATGGGTAATACTCGGTCAAAACCGAGCAATTCTGTAATATATTTTTCGAATGGGCCCAGTTGATCATTGTGAAACGCTCTACTCGTTAGTGTGATTCGTTGGCTTTGGTCATGCAGTGCCTGAATAATCTTGGGGTGACAGTGACCTTGGTTAACCGCCGAATAGGCCGACAAGAAATCAAAATATTTATTGCCATCTACATCCCAAACGAATACACCCTCACCTTTCGACAAAACCACTGGCAATGGGTGGTAATTGTGCGCTCCATACTCATTTTCTAACGAAATATATTCCTGGGATTTACTTGAACTCATGGTACAAAGGTAATACTGAGATTGAGTTTGTAAATCGATGTGGGTGGTTGTATCTTCGGAACGTGTGGTTTTTCAGGCCTTTTTTCATTTGGTGTCAATCCCAATCCAAACAATCCCTGCGCATTTTGGGGCTTGTTTTGGTATTTTGTATCCTATTCATTCCTGAAAATCACGCGCAAGTAAAGGAACTATCATTTGATCGGATAGTATTGGAACTGCCTCACAAACAGATGGATACAATCAATCAGATTCAACAAAAATCCATCGATTCCATTTTTGGAATGGCGGCCGTTGATTTGATGGAATTTGAGCGCGTGTTGGGTTATAAATTGAGTGGACAGCTGCATTTAAGATTGATACAATCAGCCCCGGAGTACCAATCCGCCCTTCAACAGCACCCAATTTGGCTAGAGCGCTACCAATCCCAATACATGGCAGTCTCAAGCAACCACTTCCCCATTTTTGTTGGTGCCACATTCGATCAAATTCGTATTCAACTTCGATATGTCATCGCCTATTATACATTGAATGAATTTCTCAATGGTAGCAGTATCCGACAGAAAATGACCCAGTCGGGATACCATCATTTCCCTAGCTGGCTGTCTCAGGGTTTCTGTGCCTATTGGTCCAATGGTTGGAATATCCGGGCGAAAGATGAATTCGACTACTTCCAAAACAAAGGCGCATTTCCATCGCCAAACCAAATAGAACCGATGTCAGCACAAACCTATGGGCGATATATTTGGTCGAGCTGGATAAAAGAATTCGGAACTTCTGCAATTACGAACTTTTGGTTTGTTTTAAAATACACCGGCCATTCCTCTTCAGCCATTGAATTTGTTGTTGGCGAATCATTCTCAGATTGGTATGCTGATTGGAAACGCAAAAACATCGTGCGAGACGGTAATACAACACCCTCGGATATTGACATTGCTGTAGACAAGGCTCAATCACCCATATTGGATTTGATTCGCTTGGGAAAAAATCAAGGATTCCTTTACAAATTGTTCGTACCGGATATGGAGGTTTGGGCTTTGGAATCATCGAAAATATCCATCGCAAAAAAGCAATCATCATACATTTACCGGTCTTTACACGCCAAATTAATGCCTGAGGCAACATTCTATTTGACTACCCCGATTCCTTCCGTTTCGGCTTCTAGTAAGCGAAAAATGTTGATACTAACTACCACTGGAAACACCTTGTTTTTATTGGATACGATGGGACAAATCCTCAAAGTACAAGGAGTAGATTCTAGGGTCACCTTGCCGCAGTTTCCCAGTATGGGCGATGCCATCAATAGTCAAGGCACCGATTTAGAATACGATTTGAGCGACGCCATTTTCCAGCATTGGGGATTTTCCTACAGAAACTCCTTTACCGAAGCGCTCAAAGGTCGATTGTCACCCCGAGAATCAAACATCATCTATCCTCGCCTTGCATGGGCTGCCTCAACCACCAAGTCATCAAAGGATTCTACAGCAATTCTAAATGAATACTATATTGAAAAAAGGAAGATTGGAACGGAGAAATCGATGATGTCATTGATCAAACAACGATCGGTATTTAATGAAACTCTATGGAGTGATACTGTTTCGTCCCAAGATGATGTAGACGGTTTAATTATTGAAAGTAAAGATATAATTAGTCATATTCAATCATTTGATAATAAGTGGTTTATAAATTTTTCAAAAATCAATGATTCGTCATTAATTCGATGGAAAATTCCACTCTTTGGTGGATTTGCAAACCAACAGTTGGACCGCCAACAAACCGGCGAAGTGAATATTGTCGAACTTGGTTTTTCAAACAATAAAAACGCTATTCGGTGGATCGACATTACCAGCTTTACGGCGACCGACATCATTGAAATGAAGCGAAAATACGAGACGACAGTTAGGGATTCGACCGACATTCACTCTGACTTAGCCATTGACACCCTCGAAAAAACAATGCGCGTTGACACATGGACGTATGTATCGCCCTACCCCAAAAAGGACTTATCCAGACAAAGATCTCCGGAGGGCAACGCAATCTACACCAAGGGAATGTTCAGTGTACGCAGGGCGAAGAGTTCGATTGGTTTAGAGAAAGGTGGCATCGCACTGAGCAATGAAGAGCCCGGTGATTTTCCGAATGTTAGCAGCATTGACCCGAATTCACTATACAACCACCCACTAACACCAGAATTGCGGTTTTACCTATCAAATCCAAGGTGGGGACACACCTTGAAAGCAGGTATTTTGACGAATCTCCCGATGAGTAGAATGGCTGTAAGAATGATACAACACTGGAAAATTGGCGATTGGCAAATTGGTCAGCATTATTACCATCGCAGCAGGGATTATACGATCAGAGAAACTACCTTGTTTCAAAATTTGGGGGATCAATTGCGACTGGAAGCCTTGCGGAATTACCGGAAGGTTGTAGACTTAGGTGTGGCAGTCCGATTTCAGCGCGACCTACAGTTTCAAAAGGTAAATGGACCATTTTCCGCGTTAAAACCCCAAGACGCGTTGGGCAGTAAAACGCTCATACTCTTCGGGAAGACCAGTTTATCCGGTCGGAATCTGCGGGAGTTTTATCGCGCCAAGTACAATTTTGATGGTCAAATCGCCGCATCCCAATTTTCCTTTGGAAATAACATAAAAGACATGGGCTATCATCTTCAGTTCCACGGCACAGTTCAAAAGCAACTTGAGTCTTGGATGTCGGTGCGTGGTGATTTACAGCTTAACGCAAGCTTAGGTAACAGAAAAACCCAATTTTGGATTGGTGGTTCTGAGGGTTGGATCAGTCCAACACCCTGGGATTTAAAACACCAAGGGATGATTGATTCGCGCAACGTTTATGCCTACCGCAGGGTTGGTGGTTATGTTCGGGGATTTCAAACGGGTGAGCGACTGGGACATTCTTCAGCGGTCACTAACGTTGAGCTGGCGATATCACCTTACGGCTTTTTACACAAGAATTTATCGAAGTCGATTTTGTTGCAGCAGTTACAATTTTACGGATTTTTAGACGCAGGAACCGCCTTCATCGGTTCGGGCTTGGGCTCACCTGAAAACCCCTTTAATCTGGTGCAGTTTGCAACATCAAATTACAGGGCGGATGTTTTTGCTCAAAGGAATCCTTGGATTGTTGGGACAGGTTTTGGCGTTAGAAGCACAATTCTTAAAATGCCAATTCGCTATGAAGTGGCTTGGGGCCTAAAAGAAGGGAAAATTCTTGCGCCAATCCAACATGTATGTATGACTTGGATTTTTTAGTAAATAAGTAAAAAAAGGTGTCCAAATTGTTGTGATTTGTGTTTATTTTGCAACACACAATATACCCATGAGTTTTTTTAGTTTTCTAACCCAAGAACTTGCAATTGACCTCGGCACTGCCAACACGTTAATCATTCACAAGGACAAGGTTGTTGTTGATGAACCAAGCATCATCGCAATCGAGAGAAATACCGGCAATGTTATCGCCATTGGCAAAGACGCCATGCAAATGTTCGGAAAAGAAAACGAGGGTATCAAAACCATTCGTCCTTTGAAAGACGGTGTAATTGCAGATTTCCAAGCAGCAGAGCACATGATTCGCGGGATGATCAAAATGATGAATCAAAAGCAGCGATGGATTTCTCCACAGTTAAAAATGGTTATTTGCATTCCCAGCGGCATTACAGAAGTTGAAAAGCGTGCTGTAAAGGATTCTGCTGAGCGAAGCGGCGCCAAGGAAGTTTACCTCATACACGAGCCAATGGCTGCGGCTGTGGGTATCGGTATCGATGTTACACAACCACAGGGTAACATGATTGTTGACATCGGGGGTGGAACTACAGAAATCGCCATCATTGCTTTGGGTGGCATAGTGTGTGACGAGAGCATTCGCGTTGCTGGAGACGAGTTCAACTTGGATATTTTGGAATACATGCGTCGCGAGCACAATTTGTTAATTGGTGAGCGCACAGCAGAGAAGATTAAAATACATATTGGTTCCGCTTTGCAAGAGTTGGATAGCCCACCAGAAGATTACGCTGTATTTGGCCGTGATTTGATGACTGGTATCCCCAAGCAGATCATTGTAAGTTATAGTGAAATCGCCAGGGCGTTGGATAAGAGCATCATGAAGGTTGAAGAAGCCGTTTTGCGTGCTTTGGAACAATCACCTCCAGAATTAAGCGCCGATATTTTGTCGAATGGAATTTGGTTGACCGGCGGCGGTGCCTTGCTTCGCGGTTTGGACAAGCGTATTTCTGCCAAGACAAAGTTGCGCGTACACATTGCAGAAGATCCCCTTCGTGCGGTAGTGAGAGGCACGGGAACTGCATTGAAGAACATTGGCCGATTCAAATTCTTAATGACAGCTTAATCGATTAGGCTATGTTGGTCATATTCCGTTGGATACGGAATCAAGCACACCCCCTACTTTTTGTTTTATTGCTCGTTAGTGCAGTAACGCAGATTTTTCGTTATCACTTCTACCAACATAGTATTTACTTTGGCCAAGCGTTGGGCGCACACCGACAGATTGATCAGTGGAAGTCTGATGTAAAATCATATTTCAACTTGCGTCAAGTCAATCAGCAACTCATTGGTGAAAACACACTTTTGAAGCAGCAGTTAAACTGGAACCTCACCTACAATTCGCCGAAAAGAGACAGTGCTTATCAAGACGACAAAACCGGGAATTTTGTCAAATACGAATATATTCAAGCGAGGGTAATTCGAAACAGCGTTCAAGATCAGAATAATTTCATCATCCTAGACCGCGGTTTCAAGGATGGCATCAAACGCCATATGTCGGTTGTTTCGCCCATGGGCATTGTGGGCGTTGTGGTAGAATCTGCTGAGCACTATTCGTTGGTTATGTCTGTATTGAATTCCAAATTTGAAATCACCCCGTATATCTTCGATTTAAAAACGAGTCAGGGCGTGATTTCTTGGAACGGCGAGGACCCCACCATGGTGGACCTTGAAGAGGTCAATCGCTTTGTGAAGGTTAAAACTGGTATGAAGTTATTTACTTCCAATTACTCGTTGTTGTTTCCGGCAGGCATTCCCATTGGAACCATCGTAAAAAGCAGCTCAAACCTAAAATCAAATTTTCATCGCATCACTGTGAAATTAGCCACGGATTTTGGCCAGTTGGACGTGGTTACTGTTATTAAAAACATCCATCAAAAAGAATTGGATGTGCTAAACCAAGCTATCCCAGCAGACAAGGAGGAAGACAATGATAGAGATCGCTAGGTATATTGTTTCAGGACTGCTGTTGGCGTTGGTGCAAACCTTTATCTTGCAAGAGGTCAATATTGCTTGGTGGATTAAGCCCATGCCCTACATTTTGTTATTTTTAAACATACCTGTTTCCGTTAACAAGTTTGGTATGTTGATTGGGGCTTTCTTTTTCGGAATGACGATCGATGCATTGGGTGGAAGTATGGGTATGCACACCGCAGCTTGTGTAAGTTTGGTTTATTTCAAATACCACATTGATGCCTATTTTTTGGATGAAAATAGCATGCAATTGCAAGGATTGAGCACAATGCACGAGGATTACAAGGGGTGGCAATGGTACTATATCTATGTATTCTCGCTGACATTCTTGCACCATCTGGTATTTTTTACCTTTGACTATTTCCGATGGTCGGCCATCCTTACCATAATCTGGATTAGTTTGACTAGTTCGGTTGCATCAGTTTTCTTCGTTCAAATTTTCAGATTGCTTAAAGGTAAACGTTAATCTTATGGATAAGAATCGTTCGAAGCAACTGGTATTTTTTGGTCTTATATTGTTGATTTTTGTCATTTATACCCTTCGTTTAGCGAGTTTGCAGTTGGGTGATGTGCCTTACAAAAAGATGGCCATTAACAATGCGCTGAATAAAATCACCCTCTATCCTTCCCGCAGCAATGTTTTTGATCGCAAAGGCAAATTGATGGTTTACAGTACGCAGATGTATGATTTATCGGTTTTTCCCTTTGAAATTAAGAAGCTCGATACTGGATTGTTGTGTTCTGTGTTAGAATTGGATATTCAAACCGTTAGGGGATTGATTGCGGATGCAAGGGTCAGGGCAAAAAAGCGTCAAAAAAACAACTCATTCAACAACTCTGCGCTGTTTTATGCGAATTTATCAAACAAGCAATTCACCCTACTTAGAGAGAATATCTATCGTTTGGACGGGTTTTTTATTGAATCGAGAACAGACCGACAGTTCGCTACCGCCACATTGTCGCACGCTCTGGGGTATTTGGGTGAGGCTGACGAGGAGTTGATTGCATCGGACGAGTATTATCAGCCAGGAGATTTGGTTGGAATTACCGGCTTGGAGCGATACTATGAAAAACAAATACGTGGAATTAAGGGCGTTAAAACGGTTTGGCAAGATCGAACTTATACAGAGCGTGGCGTTGTAAAAGATACCCAGTTCAACTACCCCGCAACCGCTGGACCCGATGTTATCAGTAGTTTGGATTTTGTGTTACAAGAATACGGCCGGGAATTACTCAATGGTAAAAAAGGCAGTATCGTGGCCATTGAACCAGGAACTGGTGAAGTTTTGGCTTTCATCAACAATCCAGACTATGACCCCAACACCATGGTTGGTAGAGATCGTGCAAACACATTTAAATCCTTGCTCCGCGACCCTCAAAAACCATTGTACAACCGCGCGGTGAAGGGCGTGTACCCTCCTGGATCCACATTCAAAACAGTTATGGCTTTGATTGCCATGCAAGAAGGTGTTCTAACGCCGGAAACCACACACGGCTGCGGAGGTGGATATCGATTGGGGAGCATTCGCGTTGGGTGTCACCCCCATGGAGGTCCGCTCGATTTACGCGGATCCATTCGAATCTCTTGCAACAGTTATTATTGTCAGGTATTCCGAGATATCATCGATAATCCAGAATATGGCAACGTAAAAGTGGGATATGCTGCATTGGAAAAACACCTACGTTCCTTTGGTTTAGGAAGTCCGTTGGGTATTGACTTGTTGGGTGAATCCCGTGGAAACATTCCATCTGTGTCGCAGCTCGACCGTAGACATGGCGATCGCTGGAAAAGTAGCACCATTATTTCCCTGAGCATCGGACAGGGTGAAATCCTACTCACGCCGCTGCAAATGTGCAACACAGCGGCTATTATCGCCAATCGGGGATGGTATTATTCTCCTCATTTGATTAAGCGAATTGATGGCTATAAAGACACGGCCTGGGACCGTAAATACAAGATAAAAAAGTTTACAACTGTTGACCCTCGCTACTTCCAATACGTCATTGACGGCATGTCGGATGTGACCAAACCCGGCGGAACAGCCAATGGCACTGGTATTGAGAACGTAGAAATATGTGCAAAAACAGGTACGGCACAAAACCCTCACGGCAAGGATCACTCTATTTATATTGCTTTTGCACCCAAGGACAATCCCAAAATCGCCATCGCCGTATTGGTTGAAAACGGTGGTTTCGGGGCAACATGGGCAGCGCCTATCGCCAACTTGATGATTGAAAAGTACTTACAAGGCAAAGCGGAATCCTCCAAACCCGCCATGGAGGAACGAATCAAAACGAGCGTCATTCAATAATTAACGCTATTACACAATGCGCTACAGTCCACTCTCTACCAACAACCAGGAAAAAATCGACAGTTTGGCGGTTTTCTTGTACGTTGTGCTGTTGTTGATTGGGTTTATCAGTGTCTCCAGCGCAACCTCGGATGTAAACCAAGCGTTCTATTCCCTGTCGGATATCGCCATCAAGCAATTGGTGTTTATTTTCGGGGCGATTTTGATCATTTTCACAATTGTTTTTTCCAATGTTGTGGTGATCGACTATTTCGCTTATGGTTTTTATGCAATAGCCATCACACTAAACATATTGGTTTTGTTTTTGGGTAGAGAAATTTCAGGCGCTAAATCGTGGTTTGGATTTGGGGGTTTTGGAATTCAGCCCAGTGAATTTGCCAAAGTTGCCACTGCTCTCGCCTTGTCAAAGTTCTTAGGAACCTACGGCGTAAAATTCCAAGGCACGAAAAACATTGTCACGGCCTTGGGCATCGTTTTGTTGCCGATGGCCATTATCCTTATTCAGAATGATACAGGGAGTGCACTGGTGTTCTTATCATTTTTCTTGGTGCTTTATCGCGAAGGATTACCTGGTTATATTTTGGTTTCCGCTGTATGGCTTGGAATTTTGGCCATTTTTAGGATTATCAGCGAAGCAACGGGCATTTCCAGTTTTTATGGATATGGTATTCTGTTGGGATTGGGATCGATCATCGTGTTTTTTGTCCGCAAAGACAGGGGCATCGCCATGCTTGTCACTACGATTGCTGTGATTTCATCGTTGTTTTACACGATCGTAGGTACTTTTTACTCCAAAATCTTGATGCAATACCAAAGAGATCGGATCGAATTGGTGCTTGGACTGAAAGAAGACGACCGCGGGATGGGCTTCAACCTAAAACAATCGAAAATCGCCATTGGCGCAGGAGAAATGTGGGGGCGTGGTTATTTAAAGGGAACCCAAACCAAGATGGGCTTTGTCCCCGAACAGCACACCGATTTTATTTTTGATGCCATTGGTGAAGAATGGGGATTTGTTGGCAGTACCCTATTCCTGCTGATTTTTTGTGGGTTATTGGTGCGACTTGTGATTATGGCTGAGCGACAATCCACAGTATTCGGCCGGGTATTGGGCTATTCTTTGGCCTCCGTCCTTTTCTTCCACATGTCGATTAACATTGGCATGACCGTGGGATTGGTTCCAACCATTGGGATTCCCCTTCCATTTATTTCCGCTGGAGGTAGTAGTCTATGGGCTTTTACCCTATTTCTTTTCACTTTTCTGCGGGTGGATCAGGTGCGGAAGTAAAAGGCTTTTCCGTAATATTGTAACAATGAATACCGTGCGATTCAAACAGCTGTTTACACAGGGCCTTGGTGCATTAACACTTGCCATGTGTTTATCTTCATGTGGTGGTACCGATGAACAGAATGTGGATGTTCTTTTTGAGAAAGTAACTTCCGATGTAACCGGCATAGATTTCGTCAATTCCGTGCCTGAAAACGATTCCTTGAATCAGTTCACTTATCACTACCTCTACAATGGTTCTGGTGTGGCCATTGGCGATATCAACAATGATGGCAAAAACGACCTCTATTTCTCGGGAAATGAAAAATCGTCGCGCCTATACCTCAACAAAGGCGATTTCAAATTTGAGGACGTCACCAAGCAAAGCGGAACCACCACAAACCAGTGGATCAGCGGTGTAACCATGGTGGATGTAAACAATGATGGTTGGTTGGATATTTATGCGTGTTCTTCGGGACCCAGACAACTCAAGCAATCGAAGCGTAATTTGTTGTTTATCAACCAAAAGAATGGCTCTTTCAAAGAATCAGCAAAAGAATGGGGTGTGGATGACGGAGGAAACGCCACATGCGCAACCTTCTTTGATTATGACAACGATGGGGATTTGGATTTTTATTTGGGAAACCATGCAGACCAGTTCTTTTCCAACATCAATACCCGGTTCACGCCTACGCTGAACATGGATGAGTTTAATCAGCAACACTTTTTTCGCAATGATGGCAATAAATTCACGGATGTATCAGACAAAGCAGGTGTTGTAAAGATGGGCTATTGCTTAAGCGCGGCCGCTGCAGATTACAACAATGATGGCCTTACCGATCTTTATGTCTGCAACGATTACCATGTCCCTGATTGCTATTACATGAATAATGGCGACGGCACATTCACCGATCAGTTTGATGTTGCTTTTAAGCACTCCAGCACCAATTCAATGGGAAGCGATGTTGCCGATGTTAACAATGACGGATTCTCAGATTTGATTACGGTGGACATGCTCTCTGAAAGTCCACGCAGGTACATGTCGTTGATGGGTCCTAAGGACTATGACTACACCATGGTGGGCATCAAGAATGGATACAAAAACCAATACATGAAGAACAACCTGCAAATGAATTTGGGCAATGGCCATTTTTCAGATTTGTCCTATTTGTATGGTGTGGCAAAGTCGGATTGGAGTTGGAGTCCACTTTTATCTGATTTCAACGATGACGGTTTTACCGATATGTTTGTATCGAACGGTTACTATCGAGATGTGACCAACTTGGATTTCATTCTGTACCAAAGCATAGTGGAACAACAACAAAAGCGTGGATTAACCCACGAAGAATTGTTGAAGAAACTACCCTATGAAAAAATACAGAACTTCTTCTTCCAAAACAACAATGGCGAAGGATTCACCAACCGAGCGAGCGAGGTTGGTTTGGATGATTTGACATTGAGCACGGGTTCAGCCACCGGAGATTTGGATGGTGATGGACGTTTGGATTTGGTTGTTTGTAACCAAGGAGAAATGCCTTTGGTCTACAAGAACGTCAACACACAAAACCACTTTGTCAATGTAAAGGCTGAGGGAACCGACAAATCGAATCGTTACGGCATAGGATGTCAATTATACGCATCGGACTCAGCTGGCAAGTATAGAAAATTCGAAATCCAACCCTCTCGCGGTTACCAGAGCTCATCAGAAGCCGTTGCGCATATCGGTTTGGGTGCAAACGAAACATTGGCAGAGTTGGTCGTTGTATGGCCCAATGGTAAGGCTCAAATCTTGAAGGATGTATCGGCTGATCAAACCGTGATCGTAAAAAGTGCTGATGCCAATACAACGTGGGATCGCAATGTGATTCGCGCCGGTGACATTCCCTATTTTAAAGAGAATGAATCAGAGTGGGGATTGAATTTCAACCACCTAGAACAAGAAAACCCTGACTTTAAAAGAGAGCCTTTGCTACCACATCGCTATACTACACTCGGACCGGGGATGTCGGCTGGAGATGTTAACGGTGACGGTCTCCAAGATCTGTTTGTGGGCAATGCCCGTGAAAGCTCAGGTTCTACCCTGTTTTTATTGCAAGCAGATGGAAAGTATATCGCGGCGGGCTCTCAGCCATGGAAATCATTGGATGCCGATGTGATGGGCTCATTGCTATTCGACTGCGATGGAGACAAGGATTTGGATTTATATGTAGCTGTGGGTGGTTCAGAGTTTGAATGGCCATCGAACAAATACGAGCACCAGATTTATATCAACGACGGAAAAGGCGGTTTTACCAATGGCAAAGGTCGTTTACCCAATGTGATTAGCAGTAGCAGTTCTGTAGCCTCTGCCGATTACGATGGCGATGGCGACTTGGATTTATTCGTTGCAGGACGATTGATGCCCGGTAATTGGCCTACATTGGAAGTTCGCAGCTATTTGTTGCAAAATAACGGAGGGAAATTCAGGGATGTGACGACGGCATTGGCGCCAGATTTGGAAAACGCGGGTATGATCTGTTCTGCCATCTTTAGCGATTTCAATGGCGATGGCAAACCCGATTTATTGCTTGGTGGAGAATGGATGCCATTAATTTTCATGGAAAACAATGGAGGAAAATTCGTGAACAAAACCGGAGAAGTGGGCGATGCCTCGCTGTCTGGATGGATGAATAGCATTACGCCAGTGGATATTGACAATGATGGCGATTTGGACTATGTGGTCGGAAACAAGGGCAACAACAGCTTTATTCAAGCCAAGGTTGGCAGCCCAAGCAAGGTGTTCTGGGCCGATTTCGATGGAAACGGACGGCAAGACATCGCGATGAGCTACAGTTATGGCGGCAGTGATTATCCCCTATTTACGATGGACGAAATGGGTAAAGCGTATCCATTCTTTATCAATAAGAAGTTTACAACGTACAATGATTTCGCAGGCAAAACCATGGAGGAGATCTTCGGCGCCGAAGTGCTCAAACAGAATAGTTTAACGGCGAATTACTTCTCTAGTTTCGTGGCGATAAACAATGGTGGCAAATTTGGCTTTGTTGAATTACCTATGTGGGCACAGGCAGGACCTGTATTTGGCACAACAGTTATTGATATTGATGGCAACGGATTTGATGATATTCTTTGTACCGGTAACAATTACAACACCCGCGTTCCACATGGCAGAGACGACGCACAGCCTAGCTTTGTTTTGTTCAACCAGGGCGGCACATTCAGTTATCAGTCGGGATCTCGCAACGGATTGTACAACCAGGACGATGGAAAATCCATGATATTGTGCCCAGCTCCTTCCGGACAGGTTCGTGTATTACTGGCCAACAACAATGGTAAATTGCGTGGATTCACCTTGTTGAATGGAAAGAATCAAGCGCAATCTGTGGGATTCGTGAAGGCACCAACCCTTGCAAGTTATGCAAAGGTCACAGTCAATGGAACGGTTAAAATGGTGAACCTCAATGGCGGCAGTGGTTATCTATCCGGCAACAATGCAGGTGTATGGAAAACCAAAGGGGTTGGAAACATTGAATTCTTTGATGCCAACGGACGCAGATTGTAATAACTTTCCGATTACAGTTGCATTCTCCATATAAATTCATTATTTTTGCAACCTAATTGTAAGAAGATGGCAGTTACTAAACTCAAAAGAAAAGAAGCAAAAAACAGAAGCAGAATGACCAAGCGCGTTGAGAACATCAAACGTTTGAAGTTGGTTACCACAATTGCTTCTCCATACAAAGGCATATCAGGTATCGTCTTGGAAGACCAAGAAAACCAATAAATGTCATTGTTTTAGATATTGAAGGCACGCATATTTGCGTGCCTTTTTTTATTAAATTTACGCCAATGTCCGCCCACAAACACATAAAACCCCTTTTACTTTCTATCGTTTGCATCGGATTCATGCAGAGCGCTTGTCAAAATGCAAAAGAAACCGAGAACAAAGTCATTCAGAACGACATCCTATCAATCTGTAATGTAGCCATCCAGAATGCCATCGTTGTTGATCACGTTGCGGCGCCTGTTGGTTCGCGCAGGTATGTTTATGCTTCCATTGCTGCGTATGAGTCCTTGGTACCCTTCTACCCTGATTACAAGAGTGTAGCGCCAGTAATGAATGGATTAAAAGCAACACCCGCGCCCGACACTACCCAGAAATACTGTTTGGACCTGGTGGCGATGGCAGCACATACTTATGTGAGCCAAAAGTTGGTTTACAAAGAAGACAGTATCGCCAATTTCCGTAGCCGACAGCTAAATTTTTACAAAGACAAGATGTCGAACAGTATGTTTGAAGCCTCCATTAGCTATGGCGATAGTGTGGGTTCCCATATTGTAAAATGGTCAAAGTCAGATTCATTCTCTTACTTCCGCGGTCGTGAATTTTTCCTCACCAACAACAACCCTGGTTCGTGGGAACAAACACCCCCCGATTTCATGGAAGCAATTGAGCCCAATTGGGGTCGGATTCGTCCGGTACTGGTAAAATCGGTGAGTGAATTCCAATACGATGCACCAGAACCCTACAGCACAGATAAAAAATCACGCTTTTACGCCATAACCAAAGAAGTTTACGACACTGTAAATGCCAAGGACACCAACCAATTGAGAACAGCTTGGTACTGGGATGACAATCCGAATGCTTCGGTGCATTATGGACATGCAACGATCAACGTATTGAAGGTTTCTCCTGCAGGACATTGGCTTTCCATGTTCTCGACCGTAGCGAGATCAAAAAAATACTCTTTAATCGAAACAGCCGATGGCATGATGCGGTTGTCATCTGCGATTTTTGATGCGTTTATCAGCTGTTGGTATGTAAAATACAAAACCGATTATTTACGCCCGATTACTGCCATACATGACTTGATTGATTCCAGCTGGTCCTCTCCCATTCAAACACCGGCTTTTCCAGAATATCCATCAGGACACAGCGTGGTTTCGAGTGCTGCAGCCACTGTGTTAACTGCAACTTTCGGTGAGTATGAATTTACGGATAGCGCAGAGTATCAGTTTGGCTTGGGGATCCGGAAGTTTAAGAATTTCCGTGAAGCCAGCAACCAAGCTTGTATTTCTCGCCTATATGGAGGTATACACTTTATCGATGCCATCCAAAATGGGAAGAAATTGGGCAACGAGGTTGGGAATTATCACGTTACCCACTTAAAAACCAAAAAGTAACCGATTACATTAGCTGTGCCAGGCGCTTTTCGATAATCAACAACTTATCGGTAGCGTCTGATAGTTTCTTGCGCTCTACGTCGACCACCTCCGGCTTGGCATTTTGTACAAAGCGTTCGTTTTCTAGTTTTTTACGAACGGACGCGATGAATCCGTCGTAGTATACTTTTTCTTTTTCCAACTCTTCTCGCTCTTTATCGACATCTATCTCCACATTAAGTTCAACCCAAATTTCGTGGGTACCAACGATTACGGGCATTCCATTTTGGGGTTTGGTGGCAACATCGGTATGAACATTGACGTTACCCAATTTCTCTACAAAGTCTTGCAAACTCAAAATAGAAAGTGCAGAGGCCGGCACCCATAAATTCAATGCTTCTTTGGGCGATAATCCTCGGGTATTTCGGGTATTTCTGATTTCTGTCACCAATTGTAAAGCCTCTAGGGATGAATGCTCTGCTTGACCTTCTTTGGCAACGGGATACGACGATAAAACCAATGTTTCTGCATTTCCATCGCTTAACAACTGTACGATTTCCTCAGAAATGAAAGGCATGTAGGGGTGAAGAAGCGACATCAATTCTTGCAATAGGTTTTGTGCTTCCTTTCGCGTGGTATTTGAAATAGATTCACCATAAGGAGGTTTGATGGCTTCCAGGTATACCGCACAAAAATCGTCCCATATGAGTTTGTAAATCGCCATTAAGGCATCAGACAAACGGAATTCTGAAAACAACTGTTCTATTTCCTTCAAAGTCTCGTTCAACCGAGATCCCATGACAGTTTTGGCTTGATTAGCAGCGTTGGTTGGTTCACCGTCGTTCGTTTCCCAGCCTTGAATTAATCGGAAGGCATTCCAAATCTTGTTACAGAAGTTTCGGCCTTGTTCAATCTGCGTTTCATCGAACAAAATATCGTTACCAGCAGGCGAACAAAGCAACAGACCCATACGCACAGAATCGGCACCAAATTTCTCTATGAGTTCTAATGCATCGGGGCTATTCCCCAAACTTTTGCTCATTTTCCTGCGTTGTTTATCACGAATTAACCCTGTGAAATACACATTTTTAAATGGCATTTTACCTTCAAACTCATAACCTGCCATGATCATACGAGCCACCCAGAAAAACAAAATATCCGGACCGGTAACCAAATCATTGGTTGGGTAATAATAGTTCAATTCTGTTTTATCTGCATGCTCTCCTATCCCATCAAACACAGAAATCGGCCAAAGCCAAGAACTAAACCAAGTGTCTAATACATCGGGGTCTTGGGTTAAGTCGGCGATGGATACCGTTGTACCCATTTTAGCAAATTCAACTACAGCATCCTCTGCGGTCTTGGCTACCACCCACTCGCCGGTGGTTGAATACCATGCGGGTATGCGATGTCCCCACCATAACTGACGTGAAATGTTCCAATCTTTTACATTTTCCATCCAATGGCGATATGTATTCTTCAGTTTGGCTGGATAAAAATTGATTTCATCGTCCATTACAGATGACAATACTTTGGGATTCTTTTTCATGAAATCTTGCATATTCATGAACCATTGCGTACTAATTCTGGGTTCAACCACAGCATCGGTACGCTCACTGTATCCAACATTGTGTACGTAATTTTCCTGTTTGGAAAGCAATTCTGCTTCTTTCAATGCTTTCACCCATTGTTTACGGGCAATGAAACGATCCTGACCCACAAACAATTGTCCGGCCTCTGAAATCGTGCCATCCGCGTTCAAAGTATCGATCACAGGCAGATTGAATTTCAATCCAATGTTGTAATCATTGATATCGTGGGCGGGTGTTACTTTCAATACGCCGGTACCAAATTCAATGTCGATGTAATCATCTGCAATGATAGCCACCTCTCTATTGATCAACGGAACCATGACTTTCTTACCAATCAGTCCTTGGTAACGTTCATCGTTGGGATTCACACACACAGCGACATCTCCTGCAATGGTTTCAGGACGTGCCGTGGCTACCATCAATTCTCCGTCAAAGTCTACCCCTTTGTAAATCACATAATACAATTGATCGGGCGTTTCTTTGAAAATCACCTCCTCATCACTCAAGGTGGTTTGTCCTGCCGGATCCCAGTTCACCATCTTCGTACCGCGATAAATAAGTCCTTTTTTGTAGAGGTCAACAAATACATCTACGACTGCCTCATACAAACTTGGCTCCATGGTAAAACGGGTACGATCCCAATCACAACTCGCGCCCAATTTTTGGAGTTGCTGCAAGATGATTCCGCCGTACTTTTCTTTCCACTCAAACGCGTGCTTGAGAAACTCTTCGCGGCTTAAGCTAGATTTTGGTATTCCTTGTTCGGCCAATAGTTTTACTACCTTGGCTTCGGTGGCAATACTCGCATGATCTGTTCCCGGGACCCAACAAGCATTGAAACCTTGCTTCCTGGCTTTGCGGATTAGGACATCTTGGATGGTATTATTGAGCATATGCCCCATATGCAATACTCCCGTAACGTTGGGTGGCGGAATAACGATGGTATAAGCCGGACGTTGGTCAGGGACTGAGCGGAAGTACTTTTGGCTCAACCAATGTTGATACCATTTATTTTCAATGTCGGAAGGATTGTATTTGGCGGAAATTTCCATTGTTACAAAATTACGATTTTCGTATTGTGTTTGGGGTTGATTACAAAGAAAAAGGCCACTCTTTCGAGTGGCCTTTTTCGTATAAATTTGTTTTTGATTAAACTCCTACATCGTGGTGGGCCGACTCATCCAAGTAAGGATGGTTGACAGCGACCAAACCTCTCTTCGTCAAAGCGGTGAAAACCCAATAAGTAAACACACCTGCGAACAATAAGAAAGTTCCCAATTCCAAGAAGCCAAATTGCATTCCAGAACCGAATACACCAGGGAATACCATCAACCACACATCGTGGTAGTGACCCAATATCATGATTGAACCGATGATTGCCAATACATAGCGGTTTCTTTTGGCTGAGCGCATCAACAACCCAAGGAAAGGAATGCAGAAACACATCGCGAAGTTCAACAAGAAATTAAATTTGTAGTTTTCAAAACGAATTTGATAGTATGCCATTTCCTCAGGGATCTGTGCGTACCAAATCAACAAGTATTGAGACAACCACAAGTAAGCCCAGAATACGGTGAAGGCAAACATAAATTTACCCAAATCGTGCATGTGCTCGTTGGTAACGAATCCCAAATAACCTTCTTTCTTAATATACGCTACGAAGAAAGCCATAATGGTGATCATGGTTACCCAGTGTGTTACGAAGTTATAAAAACCAAAGATGGTTGAATACCAATGTGCATCAACCGACATGATCAATAACCAAGCAATCACAGAAATGGTAAAACCGAAAATCACTGCGAAAGCGGCACTGAAACGAATTGATTTTCTGAAAAAAGTCACATCTCCTTTGGTGGCGTTGTCTTCTGCGGCCGACAATGAACGCAATTTGCGCATCAAAACGTACCAGATAACAACCAAGACACTGGGGAATACAAACAACATCGTTGAATTCAAGAAACCAGATTTACCTACCAAGATGGGATCGTAGCCGGCATCGCTGGGTTTTAAACCCAGATGTTCGTAATGTGCCCAATGGTAGATATCATTCTTACCCATAAACAAAGCAATCAACAATACCACGAATGGTACTGGAATGAATGTCATGATGGCTTCAGGAATACGCTTAATACCTACAGACCAACCAGCGTTGGCGATGTATTGAATGGCATACCACATCAAAGCAACCAATGAAATCATGAGGAAAAAATATCCTGCAATCATCAAGTTGGCCCAAATGCGGGTGTTTGCAGGTTTGTCTAAAGGATGAAATTCCATACGAGGACCGAATGCTTCAGTCTCCACATTGGTATGTTCTTCGTGTGCCGCGGCAGCAGCATGGCCTTCACCATGATGAGCCCCTTCGTGAGCAGCTACTTCCGTTTTCGCTGCATGAGATTCCTCGTGACCGCCTAAATTCGCAATACCAAGACCTGCAAAAATCAACCCCAAGACCATCAAGATCATGGAGAAACGTTTTGCCTTCGGAGAGAATACAAACTGCTCCTGTTTAACTTCAATATGATGTCCGTGTCCCATTGTAATTTACTTATTTAGTGGTGGCTGTTGAATCAGTGGTTGCAGGCTCAGCGACAGCGACACTCTGATTGCTCAATAATTTAACATATTTGATCACTTTCCAACGATCCTTTGGACTCAATACAGAGGCATGGCTACCCATGTTGTTTTTTCCGTAGGTCAAAGTGTGATAGATTTTACCTTCCGGCAAAGTTTTGATGTACTCATCGGTGTAGGCTTTCCAAGAGGGCTTCAAAGTAGCCACTTTCTTGAAAACTTCACCGTCGTTTCCACCATTAGCACCGTGACAAGGTGTACAATAGATATCGTAAAGATATTTTCCACGACCATCTTCCAATGTAGCTTCCGCAGGTGCTACCAAAGCAGCAGAAGCTTCGTAGCCGTCTCCGGAATTCTCCAAATTATATTTATAGTCCAACTTGCCATAAGCAACGGTTCCAGCAACGGGTTCACGCATGTTCATGCCGTAAGGGTTCACCTTATTGCTATCAACTTGGCTGTAGGACTCATAACCCTTTGAATAGTACATGTCAGGTGCATATTCCCAACCGGGGTTGTTTCCACGACTTACACATCCACTCATCAAAGCGGTAGCGGCAATCGAACCGAACAAGATATAAAGTTTGTTGTTCATTGTAATTCAACTATTAAAGTACGGTTTGAACACCGTTGTGAAACTCACGCAATTCAACAGCACCATGATTCTTCATCATGTTGAGGACTGCTTTTTCATCCATTCCGTCTGTTGTTTCGATGGCCATAACCATGCGGTCATCGGTTTGACGGATATCCAATATTTCATTTTTGATGCCGTGAACCAAACGGTTTCTCCAGAAGAAGAAGAACGACATACCGAATGCAGTACACAATACAGTACCTTCAAACATCACTGGAGCCCAGCTAGGAGTGAAACGAACTGGCTTATTACCAATGTTCATGGGCCAATCATGCACATACATGTACCAAATCATGGTGGTCATCAAGGTCAAGCCCGTTACAGCACAGAAAAAAGCGATACGGGCCAATTTGCTTCGACGTGCACCGATGATACGATCCAAACCATGTACTGGATAAGGCGTGTAAATATCATGGATGTGAACGCCAGCATGTGCAATCTCTGAAGCACCTGCCATCAACTGATCTTCGTCCTCCCATACACCAATCAACATCTTGTTGCGGTCGCGTAGGCTAAGTTTTTTATCTAAAATTCCCATTATGGTAATCTTTTAAGGTTTTTGTTATTCGCGATTGCGAAGGATTGATTTAACTTCCGCCATGTTGATCACAGGCAAGAATTTGGCAAACAAGAAGAAGCATGTAAAGAAGATACCAAAGGTTCCCAAGAACAAGCCGATTTCAGTCAATGAACCTGAGTACATAACCCAGCTTGATGGCAAGTAATCTCTGTGCAATGAAGTCACAATGATTACAAAACGCTCAAACCACATACCCACGTTAACGACAATACTCATGATGAAAATGAACCAAGGCGTAGTACGAGCCCAACGGAACCAGAACACCTGTGGGGCGATCAAGTTACAAGTCATCATACTCCAATAAGCCCACCAATAAGGTCCGAACATACGGTTGGTGAAAGCATATTGCTCGTAAATGTTACCAGAGTACCAAGCGATGAAGAATTCCGTAATGTATGCAATACCCACAATGGTACCTGTTACCATGATGATTTTGGTCATCGCATCCAAGTGTCCGATTGTGATATAGTTCTCATAGTTCATCACCTTACGAGCCACCACCAACAAAGTAGCCACCATACCAAAGCCAGAGAAAATCGCACCGGCAACGAAGTATGGAGGGAAAATGGTTGTGTGCCAACCAGGGATTACTGAAGTTGCAAAGTCGGTAGATACGATGGTGTGTACAGACAATACCAAAGGCGTACTCAAACCAGCCAAAATCAACGATATCAATTCATAACGCGCCCAAGTACGGGTAGATCCTGTCCAACCCATCGAGAAGAAACCGTACATGGTCTTACCCAATTTAGATTTCACCTTGTCGCGAATTGTAGCGATGTCAGGAATCAAACCAATGTACCAGAACAACAACGATACGCTGAAGTAGGTAGAAATCGCAAATACGTCCCACAACAAAGGAGAGTTAAAGTTCACCCACAGAGAACCGAATGCGTTTGGCAATGGCAAAGCCCAGTAACCAACCCAAACCCGACCCATGTGGAATACAGGGAACATCGCCGCACAAATTACCGCGAAGATGGTCATCGCCTCTGCTGAACGGTTAATACTCATCCGCCATTTCTGACGGAACAGCAACAACACGGCTGAGATCAAGGTACCTGCGTGACCAATACCAACCCAGAATACGAAGTTGGTGATATCCCAACCCCACATCACTGATTTGTTGATGTTCCACACACCAATACCTGTGAACAAGGTGTACAACAAACTCACCCCAAAAATTCCCAAGAAAATCAAGGACAAAGTGAATCCCACTTTCCAGGCGGTAGAGGGATTGTTCAAAATAGGCCTTGCAATATCTCGCGTAACGTCAGATGCCGTTTTATCGCCAGTTACAAGTCTGTCTCTAATGATTGAATCGTGTATCATTCGAATATTTATTGGGTGAATTAAAGTGAATCGTTGTTACGAATTTTGGTCATGTACTTCACAGATGATTGTACGTTAATTTCCTCAAGCACTGTAAATCCGCGCTCATTCTTATGCAATTTGCTCACTTCGCTTTCAGGGTTGTGCAAATCACCAAATACAATTGCGTTGCTAGGACAAGCTCTTTGACAAGCAGTTAACACCTGCACTTCGTTGGGTGATTTACCCTCGCGCTTGGCTTTCAACTTGCCTTCCTGAATACGCTGTACACAGAAAGAACATTTTTCCATCACACCACGTGTACGAACAGTAACATCTGGGTTGATCACCATTTTACCCAATGGGTTGTTGAAGTGGAAATCAAATTTGTCGTTATCGTTGAAACGGAACCAGTTGAAGCGACGTACTTTGTATGGACAGTTGTTACCGCAATACTTGGTACCGATACAACGGTTGTATGTCATTTGGTTTAAACCTTCTGTGCTGTGGGTGGTTGCCAATACTGGACAAACCGTTTCACATGGTGCATTAGAGCAATGCTGACACATCATCGGTTGGTGCAATACATTAACATTCTGCCAATGATCAAAGTTGCCTTTTTCATCAGCTGCTTCAATTTCTGTATCCTTGGTCAATACGCCTTCGGTTGAATTGAAAGAATAGTAACGATCGATGCGAATCCAGTGCATTTCACGACGCAAACGAATTTCGTCGCGACCGACAACAGGAACGTTGTTCTCAATAGAGCAACTCACGATACAGCTACCACAACCGGTACAAGCGTTCAAGTCAATCGCCATGGCCCACAAGTGGTTTGGAGAGCCATCTTTGCGATACTCTGGCTTTTCCCAGATGGTGTAAATATGCGTGGCTGGCTTATCATTGCCCGCGTTGGGACTCTTTTGCCAAGCACCGTAAGTAGATTCTCTTACGATATCACGTCCTTCAATGCTATGGTGCGTTTGGGTTTGTGCCAAACTGTAATTGTCATCGCCTTTGGTTATTTCAACATTCTTAGCTACAAAGCTACGATTACCCGTATTATTTACGAATGCATATCCGTTTACGCCGATGGTGTCGAATCCCTTTTCTACACTACCAGCAACTTTACCAGCGTGTGTTCTGCCATAACCCAAGGCCATAGCAACGGTTTCGTTGGCTTGACCTGGTTGGATCAATGCAGGAACGTTGGTATAGGAAACATCCCCTACTTTCACGTTAACAGTATCCCCTTCAGCAATATCCAACTTCACAGCCATCGCTTTGGGAATTGCAACGTAGTTATCCCAACATACTTTGCTCACAGGATCAGGCATTTCTTGCAACCATGGGTTGTTTGCAAATGCACCATCCCTAACGCCTACACCTTGGTAAAGAACCATGTCCACACCACTTGCTTTCGCGTTGGCAGAAATGTAAGAGGCTAATGCTTCTACATTACCCGCATAGGAGGCAACACCTTCTGATGCAGCAACAGCGTAAAGACCTTTTTCCAACACACCATTAAAGGCATCATCGGAACCCAAGGTCGCAGCCCAGTTGGCACGGATAAAGTTATAATAAGGAGAGGCTTGTAATTTTTGAGAGAAAATTCCCTTTGATGCGAATGGATCCGTTGCAGGTGCTACCAACGCGTTGGCCCATGTCAATAAGCTAATTTGTGCTTGACGGGTATTAAAAACGTTTGAAATGGTAGGCTGGGTGAAATGGTAAGTACCTTTTCTTGGCTCAGCATCGTTCCAACTTTCCAAATAGTGGTTGTCGGGACATACATATTGGCACAAAGCCGCGGTTTCGTCCTTGCTTGAAGCAAAAGAAACGGATAAAGATGCCTTTTTGATGGCTTCTGTCCATTCTTTGCTGTTATGGTTATACACTGGATTGGTATTGTAGAAAATCACACCCGCAATGGCGCCTGATTTCAAACCAGCCAATACTTCGGCGGTTTTTTTGTCAGATCCTTGATATTGGTTGCTGTGGTTTACCATATCGATGGTTGAACCGTAGTTACCCAACAACATGTTGATACCATTGACGATTTTTTGAACTTCTACTTCGTTGCTCGCAGAGATAACCAATGAGGTTCCTTTGGCTTTCACCAAGGCTTCAGCGGTTTTCTTGATTGAGTTACCCGCCAATTCACCTTGCTGAGGCACGGGAATTTGCTTAGCACCCGTTGCAATGGCAATGTAATTATACAATGTGGCCACATACAATGCTTCTTGAGAAGCACGCATTGGGAAACGGAAATCAGCATTGGTACCTGTCATACTCATTGCACTTTCGAACTGAATGTGCTTCGACATGCCGCCGGCAACCGCAGGTTGACGATTGATGGTATATCCTTTTGAAAATTCAACAGGTGAAATCCAAGTACCCAAGAAATCAGCACCAAAGCTCACAATCACTTTGGCTGAACCAAATTTGTAGGTTGGCAATGCGCGTTTGCCAAAATCTGTTTCGTTGGCATCCAAGATACCGCTGTAGGAAACGGCATCATACATAACATGCTCTGTTGTTGGGAAGGTAGTCTTGAAAGATTCAATTGCCTTCAATGTAGAAGGTGAATGGGTTGAACCAGACAAAATCACCACTTTGCCATTAGCAGCAGCAATCTTTTTGATTGAATTGGTAATTTCTGCATCTATTGCAGCCCAATCGGTTTGTTCCGCACCATTTGAAAAGGGGTTAGCCAAACGCTCGTTATCGTACAAAGAAAGGATCGAAGCCTGTCCTACGGCACAAGTACCACCTTGTGAAATCGGAGAATCTACAGAGCCATCCACTTTGATCGGACGTCCTTCACGCACCTTCACTTCAATGCCACAAGCGGCAGAACATGCACCGCAAGTTGAGCGATAGTAGTTGGCAACGCCTGGGGTAACATCCTCAGGTTTTACCAAGTAAGGTACGGCATGGCGAATTTTTGTTTTTTGACAAGCGGCCAAGGCTACTGCTGTTACGCTAAAACCGAAATACTTCAGGAAGTCTCTTCGGTTGGCTTGCAATTCAATGGCGTCTTCGTTGAAAACTTCATCCAAAGGGAGATCATCGTGAAACTCGTTTTTCTGAGCTGCAAGGAACTGTGGATTCCTGTTCAACTCATCTTCGCCCTTCCAATATTTGATATTATTTGACATAATGATGCTTCTTAAAAATTGAAATTAATAGTGACACTTAGAACATTCCAAACCACCATTCATGGCAGGAGTCAACTTAACCTTACCATCTGCAGCAAAATACTTGCTCTTGCTTTTGTTAGAAGCAATATCCTTGGCTGCTTTTTCATGCAATGCTTTGTAGTAGTTGTTGTTGGCAACATCCACTTGCGCACTTCTGTGACAATCAATACACCAACCCATTTGCAGAGAACTGTGCTGCTGTACAACTTCCATCTTTTCGATGGCACCGTGACAAGTCTGACAGTTTTGCTTTCCGACTTTGACGTGTTGCGCGTGGTTAAAGTATGCGTGATCGGGTAGGTTGTGAATTCTCACCCACTTAATAGGTTTTGGGTTGTTGCCGTATTCTTCACCTGGCTTCGCTTCTGGATTATAATCCAAAGCCGCGTAAATCTTCTTGATTTCTGGTGAAATCTCGCCATTATACTTATCGGTCAACTGAACACCCTTGTGACAGTTCATACACGTATTTAATGCGGGAATAGAAGCTTGCTTGCTCTCTTCAACGGTTGAGTGACAATATTTACAATCTACTTTCAACTGACCGGCATGTAATTGGTGAGAAAACGCGATGGGTTGTTTGGGCGCATATCCTTTTTGAACACCTACTTCGGTTATTGAAAATTGGAAACCCTCGTAAGCTCCGTATCCACCAAAGATTGCTACAGCAAAAAGAGTGAGTACAACGGGATTGCGCTTGCCCCATTTACCGGGTAAAACCTTCTCAAAGAATCCCTTCTTGGGTGCGTTCATTGCAGCCAATTCTTCGGGATCTTTCTCAGCAGCAACGCGCTTTAAGGTGTTTTTAACACGAGCCAATACCAATAAAATAGCACTGAAGATAGCTACTAGCACCAACAAAATATAAAGCGTACTGCTATCGTCTTCTTTTTGATTTTCGCTCACTGCAACCACAGTGGCTTTTTTGGCTTCTGGTGCAGTTTTGATGTATTCGACGATATCCAAGACGTTCGCTGGTGTCAAGTTCTCAAAAATGTTCATTGCCGCACCACCGTATTCGTTGTACAAGGCAATCGCATCAGGGTCTTTCGTCTCCTTGCGGAACTTTTCGTTGTTACGAACCCATTGAACCAACCAATCCTCAGAGTGACGTGTGTGAACACCCCGAAGAGCAGGGCCCACCATCTTTTTATCTAGAGCGTGACAACTTCCACAGTTGTTGGCTTCATACAACTTTTTACCATTTTCGGCATTTCGCTTATCTTGAGCGTAAGAGGATACTGAAACGGCCATAAACGCCATGAGCATCCAAACTTTAAAATTTCTAGAAATCATGTTTGGGAACATTGTCTTTTTTCGCACTGCAAATATAGATTATGCACCCTCCGAGAAAAAATAAATTGTTAACAGAATTGTCAATTTGAAATGAATCTAAACAAATTCTGTAGTCTGTTGAATTTCTTTCAATTACGATTGAAATGTATTTTGCCAATTAAGGATTTCCACAGAAGAAAACTGGGATTGTACTTTCCATCAAACACGTATATCACCCCAAATATGGCATTTGCGAGAATGTCCCCTCAATGCCCTATTCCCTCATCCAATCAAGGTAGTTGATATAACTCGCCAAAGCCAACTGAGAATAGTTCTGAGATGAATTACCAAAAGCCCCGGCTTGTGTCTTCCACAATTTTAAGATCAACTCTTCCCCATTTCTCACCGTCCCTACAGCGGCCACAGCCTTTCTAACGTTGCCAGCACCAGCATTGTAGACGTGCATCGTTAACAATTGAAACCAAAGTTGATCTAGATTGGGTTCCAGTCCTACAGAAATAGCCATCCTTTGTGCATTCGGGATGCAATAATCGCGCATCAATTTTGCCGCAGCCATACTGCTCAACTGGAAATCATGGCGGTCGTCGCGGGCGCCACTTACGACCAAACCATATTTTTTGGCTACAAAGGGCATCAATTGGTAGTGACCCACCGCTCCACTGATTGAACGAGCCTTGGGATTGTTGGGTGACTCAATGAGCAAAATAAACTGGGCATAGATGGGATTCACACCTATCTCATCAAAAACCTTCTTGGCATCATCAACCAAAGGTCCAACCTTGTTAAAATCAAAAAACTCACGCTTTCCCCGAACAAACTTTACCAACTCACATGTTTCATAACCAAACGAGTCCCTGTAGCACTGTGCGGCTATTTCAAGTTTTGAATAATCAACCAACGAATCCAATCGCTTTGCAGAGATCACATCCATCATATTGCGACTGTCTTTGTGCACCACAATACAAGAATCTTTGGTAAGGAGGATGACTTTTTGCCAAAATTTGATGGGGGGCTGTTGCCTGAAAAAATCCAATTGTTCCTTGGGTATTTGTACGCAGTGAAATGAATCACTGGGCACTGAAGATGTTTGTTTTGTGGCAGATTGACAAGAAACCACTGTATACAAACTCAATAATAAAACCAGCCAAAGGCCATTCAAACCCATAATCTTTCTCACGTTCATCTTCTAATTCCCTTACTTTTCTTTACAATGTGCATCCAACCATTTCTTGGCCGCCTTTTCCCCCAACTGATAACTTCTCTCCCAGTCCACACATGCCAATCCCAATTTACCTTGGTTGTAACGAGCGATACCCCTGCCCAAATACGCGTATGCTGGAGAACTGTTTTTTGCTTTGATTGATTTACTCAAGCATTCATCCGCCTCAACCCACTTTTCTTGCTGTAACAGACAATGTCCGTAGTCGGCCAACAAATCCGCATCATTGGGGGCAGATTTTAACAACTGGGCATAGACGTTCGCAGCCTCCTCGATGCGATTCAAAAAAAATAAAGCATCCGCTTGGTACTTCCTCAAATTTACATTGTTTGGATTGTCGGATAATTCAATCTTCAAAAGATCTAGACAAGGTGCATACTGTTCGGCGTGGAACAACGCGGCGATGTATTGCTGTCGGATCGATTTACTTTCCGGATACATCTGATACAATTGGCCCACTACATTGGCGTATGTCGTACACTGCTTGTTCTTTTCAAAGTGCTGCAAATGCTGCTGTCCGTATTCTGAAATCATTGCATCCCCAATTTTCGAATACAACCAAAACATATCGGTTTGAAAGGTTTCGTATTCTGAGAGCAGCAGTGATAAATCCATGCGCTGAATGTGGGCAAATGTATCTTCCGCTACTTCACCCAAGTACCGATTGATATCGCTATAGGCAAATTGAAAATTCTCTGTTTCTCGATAGGCGATGTAACGGTACAAATAGGTTTGGGTGCGATTGGGATTCAATAAAATCGCTTTGTTAAAATCCACCACGGCAGAACCAAAATCTCGCATGTGCACACGAACAACACCCCGGGTTACCCATGCAATGTCTTCTTGAGGCTTCATTTCAACGGCTTGGTCCAAACTCACGATGGCTGTAGCGTAATCGCCTTTTTCATCGGATCGCATTCCAAAAGACATCAGCTGCTCGAAAGAATATTGAGCCGCAATTTGGGAAAAATACATGCCGACAATTAGGATGGACGAAAGGCGTTTAAACATCATGTGCTACCAAACAAAAATCCGACCAAAAACCTCGCCATGCCAATGGGAATATCTACAATTGGGCGATTGTCTAATTGTGAGGACTCAATTCTATTACTTTTGCAGTTCTTATGATTGAACAGACTACTCAGCGTAAAAAAGAACACCTGTTTTTGGTTTTGGGAATGATTTTTCTCACAAACGCCATCGTAGCAGAATTCATTGGTGCCAAGATATTTTCTCTGGAAAAAACCCTAGGGATTGGGGCGGCAAACATCCATTTATTGGGCGGCACATTCAATTTCGACATGACGGCAGGAGTGATTTTGTGGCCTATTGTATTCATACTTACCGATTTAATCAACGAATATTACGGAAAGAAAGGCGTTCAAAAGCTGTCTTGGATCGCTGCGGCACTCTTGGTTTATGCTTTCATTGCCGTGCGATTTGCCATGTGGTTACAAGGGGCAGACTTTTGGCTAGGGAGCGGACAAAATCAAGGATTGAATAATATGTCGGATGCATTCAATGCGGTTTTCGGCCAAGGTTTGATGATTATTTTGGGTTCATTGGTCGCCTTTTTGGTTGGACAGATTGTGGATGCCACCATTTTTACCAAGTTGAAAGAAAAAACCGGCGATCGATTTATTTGGGTCCGCGCCACGGGCAGCACCTTGGTTAGTCAGTTTATCGACAGTTACATCGTGCTTGTGATTGCCTTTTATCTGGGCGGGAAATATGATTTGATTTGGGTATTGCAGGTGGGTACGATCAATTACATCTACAAATTGGGCATGGCGATTTGCTTATTACCACTATTGTATGGTGTACACGGTGTTATCGATAGGTACTTGGGAATCAAGCAAAAGCCAGCATAAGACCAGAGAGAATCATCACGATCCCCGTGATTACCCCTGCATTGTGTTCGAGGCGATGTGCGTTCCATCGTTCCAAGCCATGAAAACCAACCCAAACTCCACCCATCATGCTGAGCCAAGTAGTGAGTGAGTATACGATCACCAAGGTTAAAATCACACCCCAGCCCAAAGGCGCCAAGGTGAAAAAGTAAGATTCAATTTCCATACACGGAGATAAAAACAAGGAAATCAATACAATCCCAAAGGCCCATTTACCTTCTTGGTTGGCTGCTTTTTGGGGAAAATGAAAGTGATGATGGCGATGGTGCCTATACAAAAACCATACGCCCAACAATATCATCAAAACGGCACCAAAGGATTCAAAGTGCATACTTGAAAGAAAAGCCAATGTTGGATTGGCTGTCTTTAAACCTAGCATGGTGATTTGGGCAATCAGCAAACCGATGGCTACGGTACCCGCAGCGTGAGCAATGGCCGCCAATCCCGTGTAACGAAGTGTTTGAGATTTACTCCAACCCATTTTTCTGGCCAAGGCCAAAAAGGGCAACCAGTGTCCGGGAATAAACCCATGCAACACACTGATTAAAAACGCCGCGATGAGTTGTTCTGTCATTCTTACAAAGATAACTTTCAAAAAAGAAAAGCCCCGCCGAAGCGAGGCTTTTCTCAATCATTTTTTTGTTTAGAGAGACTTGGCTTCTTCCATCCACTTACCCCACTGATCGGCAGAGATTTTGGCATCTTCTGCTGTCATTGCGGCAATTTTCTCCTCAGACAAACCTTTCAAGTCTTCGATGTTATTCACACCCAAGGCAATCATGCGTTTCTCCATGGCAGGACCTACACCTGAAAGAGATTTCAAGGTGACAGAACCAGCGGCAGCAGGTGCAGCAACTTCTGTAACGGCCGCGGCAGTTTCAGCAGCAGCAGCTTCTACCTTTTTCGCTTCAGCCTTGTCGGCTTTGGCTTTGGCATCTACTTTTTCTGCTTTTTCAAACTGTGCACGCAAAGCTGTCAATGCATCCAATTCACCGAAAGTTGATTTCTCTGAAGTTTGGTTCATTTTCTTCACCACTTTGGTGGTGTTCTTACGAGCCTTATCTTTTGAATTGTTATCAGCCTCTTTGCTTGCTCTTTCCGCACCTTTCCAGATGTTGGTATGAGAAACGATAATGCGCTTGGCATCTTTAGAGAACTCGATTACTTCGAATTCCAAAGTTTCATCATCCGACATGGTGGTGTTATCGGCTTTCTTAATGTGACGTGAAGGCGCGAACGCTTCAACACCATATTGCATTTGGATGGTAGCACCTTTGTCATTTACAGACATTACGGTACCTTCATGGATTGAACCAATTGAGAAGATGGTCTCAAAAGTTTCCCATGGGTTTTCTTCCAACTGCTTGTGGCCCAAACTCAAACGACGGTTGTCTTTGTCCACTTCCAATACAACTACATCCAACTTATCACCTTTCTTGGTGAATTCGCTAGGGTGCTTAATTTTCTTATTCCAGCTCAAATCCGAAACGTGAACCAAACCATCGATTCCTTCTTCCAATTCCAAGAACAAACCATAAGAAGTCAAGTTTTTCACAACACCTGTGTGCTTGCTTCCCAAAGCGTATTTGTTCTCGATTTCGATCCAAGGATCTTGGGTCAATTGCTTGATACCCAACGACATTTTGTGCTCAGAGCGATCCAATGAAAGCACCAATGCTTCCACATCATCACCCACCTTCAAATATTCAGATGGATTGCGCAAGTGCGAACTCCAGCTCATTTCACTCACGTGAACCAAACCTTCAACACCTGGCTTAATCTCAATAAATGCACCGTAATCGGCTACAGAAACTACTTTACCGTTGACCTTGGTACCTTCCAAAATATCAGCAGTCAAGTTATCCCATGGGTGAGAAGTCAATTGCTTCAATCCCAAAGAAATACGCTTCTTCAAATCATCGTAATCCAAAATAACCACTTGGATACGATCATCCAACTTCAACACCTCTTCTGGGTGGTTGATACGACCCCAAGAGATATCTGTAATGTGCAACAAACCATCGATACCGCCCAAATCTACGAACACACCGAAAGAAGTCATGTTTTTCACAACACCTTCCAATACTTGTCCTTTTTCCAATTTAGACAAAATCACAGATTTCTGTGCTTCGATATCGTCTTCAATCAGGGCTTTGTGCGATACCACTACATTCTTATAGATTTCATTGATTTTCACAATTTTGAAATCCATGTTCTTACCTACATACTGATCGTAATCACGTACAGGCTTTGTATCAATTTGTGAACCAGGTAGGAATGTATCGAAACTAAATACATCTACCACCAAACCACCTTTGGTTCTGCTGCGAACATAACCGGTAACGATAGCATCGTTGTTGTGGGCTTCAACAATTTTCTCCCAAGCAGTTTCTTGCAAAGCTTTCTTTCTGCTCAAAATCAATTGACCCATTTTGTCTTCGGCGATGTCGACAAATACTTCTACTTCGTCGCCCAATGCCAAAGTGGGAACATCACGGAATTCAGTACGTGGTACCAGACCATCGCTCTTGAATCCAATGTTCACAACCACGTCTTTTTCGTTCATACCTACAACAGTACCCTTAACAACTTGTTTTTCAACAACAGGTTGGAAAGTAGAATTGTAAGCAACTTCAAGACGCTTGCGCTCATCATTAGAATAAGACTCGAAGCCAGCTTCATCGGCTCCCCAGTCGAAATCGTCATGCGCTGCAGATGCAGCAGTTTTGGTGTTTTTTGCCTTGGAAACTTCTACGGTTTCTTCAATGGCTTGTTCGTTTTTTTCGTTTGTCAAGAAATAGTTCCTCCTTTGATCGAGCGGCAAAATTAGTGAAATAATGTTGAAATTTCCGATAAAATGGCATATTTTGGAATAATTGCAATTCTTTACCCAAAGGAGTCGCGATTTTTTCGATTTTCGCAAACATTCAAATCAAAAATTCTTGTAGGTTTGCCAATAGGTATGGCTAAAACGATTTCCACCAATCAACAACCCCCTTTAGACTCAAAAAGCAATGCAGTAACCCACATTGCGTTGGCTGATTTCCAAACAATCATCCAAACCCTGTCTAACGCACATTCCCCTTCAAACGAAGATCAAACGGTTTACTTGGTACATCAGACTAATCAGATTCCAAAACCCACTGAATACCAAGCAGCTGCAAACTTTTTGGATTCATGCGATCAAGGCGCATTCGCGGTGGGCAAACCCAAAGCCAACAATGCCATATTTAGCGAAGCTTTGGCCGGACATACGGATGCTGATTTACAATGCAAGTGGATTTTGGTTAATCAGGCTGCCATCGCTCGCTTGACAGAACAGCGTTTCTCTTTTGACAATTTGTTTGAATTGGCTTACGTTTTAGAAAAATGCAACTTGCGTTCCCAAGAGACCATTTTAGG
>DBCP01000071.1:35539-60117 GCA_002293105.1 Bacteroidetes bacterium UBA955
TGTATTCATGACCCAAATGAGCAAAAATGCATCTATTTCAGGAGATGAATTCACCCAATACACCTATTCAAAACTCATCGCCAACTATTATTTGGATCCAATCGGCATGGCGATTCCCATTGATACCAACGAATTGAAAGGACAGAGAATGCCTACATTGGCAAAGGCCCTCCCAGAAATGGGGTCAGACGTTGCTACCATCAAAGACCCCGATCGTGTGATGCACGTGTACGGTTCTAGTTTTGATACCTTTACCACGATACTCGGACATTGGCTTGGTGTTGATGATTATATGGGCTTCAGGCACTGGTGGAATGCCATATTTGGGTTCTTGGCGATTTTCTACACCGCATTGATTGTAAAGCAATTGACAAAAGGTAGCTGGTTGTATGCGTGGGCCGCCTTGCTGGTGATGTTATTCATGCCCCGCTTCTTTGGTGAAGCCATGAACAATCCCAAGGACGTGCCCTTTGCCTTGGGCTATGTCATGAGCTTGTATTATGCTTTGAAATTGTTCAAAGGTGGCAGAAACTTCGCCTGGAACAATGTCATAGGATTGGTATTCGGAACCGCATTGGGCATCAGCGTTCGTATCGGTGGATTGTTGAGCGTAGCCATTTTCATCATGTATGCAGGATTGAAATATATCGAATCATTGGGACTTAAACAGTTTCTTTCGTTCAAATGGAAAGGCATCACCAATTTGGTTTTGTGGCTCGGCTCGTTGGGTTTGGCTTCTTACATTTTAGGCATCTTCGTTTGGCCTTATGGTTGGTCAGAACCATTTACCAATCCCATGGAAGCGCTAAAGGAGTTCACCAATTATTCTGTATCGCTGAGACAATTGTTCGAAGGCAAGCTGTTCGATTCAGACATGTTGCCGTTGTATTATTTACGTAAATACTTGATCATCACCACCCCATTGGCAGTTTTGCTGGGATTGGGGTTATTTACCCTATTGCTCTACCCTAACCGCAAGCAATTTAACAATGAGATTTTCTTGATTTTGTTCGCCGCGATTTTCCCTGTCGTTTACATTTACATCCAGAAATCACAAGTATATGGCGGGATTCGTCAGATCCTGTTTACCCTGCCCTGTTTTGTGGGTATTGCTTTTGTAGGATATCAGTGGCTCGATCTTTTCCTTTCGAAAATGAATAGCAAATTAAAAGGTGCTACTTTGGTCATTGTACTTGTATTAACCGCATTGCCAGCGAAATTCATTTTTGCCAATCACCCCGTAAGTTATTCTTACTTTAATGAAATCCAGGGAGGCACATCCAAAGCCTACGGCGAATATGAAATGGACTATTACTTGGCGAGTTTACGTCCAAGTACTGAATGGTTCCTCAAGAACGTGGTTGAAAAAAATCCCAACAAGAAATTCGAAGTGCTTTCTTATGGTATGGACCATGTGAAATATTACTGTCGCAATTACAAAAATGTGCATGTGGGCTATTCCCGTTTCGATGACCGCAGTGCCAAGAAGTGGGATTATTGTATTTTTTATAACGCCTATTTCGACAAATCACGTCTGAACTCTGGAGAATTCCCTCCAAAAGGAACTGTTTACCAACAAATGGTTGATGGAGTACCCGCAGGTGTTGTGATTGAACGTCCCATTTCATCTACCGATGGCAGTTTGGACGATTTCGAGGGTATCAAAGCCATTGAAAAGGACACCGCTTTCGCCAAAGGAATCGAATTGTTAGATCGATACTTAAAAACAGACCCCAATCGTTCTGAGGTTCATTTTTACGTTTCTACGGCCTATGCAAACTTGGGACAAATCGATAAAGCCATTGTAGCTGCAGAAACTGCCCGTAAATACTACCCTGAGCACTCAAGAAGCTGTTTTGCCCTTCACCAATACTACGTTTCTCAAAAGAATTACGACAAAGCCATTCAAGTTATGTCTGAATTCATCGATTCACGTCCGAGAGACGGCGAAGGTTATGTCATGAAAGCACAGGCCGAACTCATGAAAGGTGATGCCATGTCGGGATTGGCCACCTTACAAGCCGGTGTTGCGGTAAACCCTATGGACTATCGAGTGTACGGTTTGGGCGCACAAGCCTATCAAATGCAAAAGGATGTAACCAACTATAATTTGTGGGTACAAGCGGCGCAGATTGGTACTGCAAAGTCACAAATCGATTTCCAAATGGGCGTTGAGGCCATCATGACCATTTATGAATCCATTACGGGCGAGCCCTTGGATACGAAAAAATACGGTTTGAGTAATTAAGCGTTTCGCTTGTGTTTCCAACGGCGATGACTCCACAACCAAATGTGGGGCTGCTGCAAAATCTCGCGTTCTGTGTGTTCTGCAATGAGGCGGGTGATTTCCCCCTCAGTCATTGAGGATGGATCCAAACACAAAGGCACGGTAGTGGCTTCATAAAAACCCCTGCCCACTTTCCTACTCGCCAAATAATACAATGGCATGTTAAACTTTTTGGCAATTTTCTCTGGACCCATCATAAATGGTGTGTCTTGATTCAAAAAATTTGTCCAATAGGAACCTTTTCCCGAACTCGGATTTTGATCTCCAATAAATGCATTCACGGTAACCACTGCTTTATTGGCATCCAATACACGCAGCGTTTGCTCCATGGGGATGGGATTTGCACCAAATTTGCTACGGATGGCAAACATCCAACGATCAAAGCCACTGTTCGATAATGATTTGTATATGCATTGAACACGTTGTTGACAGGCAATTTGCGACATCAAACAGATCCATTCCCAATTACCACAATGGCTCATCACTATGATGGCGCTTCGTTCCTTGTTGTATAGTTCATCGTAATGATGCTGATCAAGGTTCAACATGCGACGTTTCATTTCTGACTCACTAATCGACATACCCTTGATGGTTTCTACAAACAAATCACCCAAGTGTTTATAAAAGTCCCTTTCAATTTGTCTTCGTTCACTGTCTGATTTCTCAGGAAAAGAGCGAACCAAATTCTCCCTCACCACCTTGACGCGATATCCAATCAATCGATACAAAACAAACCGAAGGACATCAGAAATTGCAAACAACACCGTAAACGGCAGCACGCTGAGCAATTTCAAAAACGGCCAAATCAAGAAAGTAAAAGACCAATGTCCTTTGGGTATGACGGTCCGCTTCATGGTAAGCAACTGCATCAGATGTAATTGAATGTTTGTCCAGCCTTCAACGATTTCACCGTCTGATACATTAATTGGATACAACTGTTTACGTCATCCATATGCACTGTTTCAACCGTGGTGTGCATATATTTCAGCGGTAAAGAGATCAGGGCCGACGCTACGCCCATGCCTGAATATGCAAAAGAATCTGTATCGGTTCCGGTACTTCTGCTCACTGCATTGCGTTGAATGTCAATTTCATTGGATTTTGCCACACCAATGATACTTTGTAGTAGGTTGTTTTGAACGGCAGGACCATAAGTAACAACGGCACCTTTACCACATTTGCAATCGCCTTGTTGTTTTTTGTTGTACAAGGGGGAACAAGTATCGTGGGTTACATCGGTAATAATGGCTACATCGGGTTGTAACCGTCTAGAGATCATTTCAGCACCGCGCAGTCCTATTTCCTCTTGCACGCTGTTCACCAAATACACGGTAAATGGGAGTTTGTCCTTGTTTTCTGATAGCTGTCTGGCAACTTCAGCGATCATGAATCCGCCCATCCGATTGTCCAATGCACGTCCCACCAAATGGGTCTCATTCAACCAAAAGCAATCAGCCTCAAACACGGCCACCGCACCCACATGAACACCCAATGCTTCTACTTCGGCTTTGCTGCTGCAACCCAAATCAATGAAAATATTCTCTTGCTTGGTTTCTGGATTTTTATCGGCTCGAACATGTATTGCTGGCCAGCCAAAGACACCTTTCACCACATTTCCGTTTTCGCAATGAATATTGCATCGCATCGAAGGGGCAATCTGAAAGTCAGACCCACCATTTCTTATTACATAAATGTAACCATCATCTGATATGTAGTTGACAAACCAAGAGATCTCATCGGCATGTGCCTCTAGCACCACTTTGTAGGGCATTCCGGGGTTGATTACACCCACCGCGGTTCCGTAGGTGTCCACGAAGGTCTCTTCGACATAAGGTCGTAAGTAATCCATCCAAATAGATTGGCCAGAATGTTCAAACCCAGTGGGACTTACGTTGTTTAGGTATGTTTCTAAAAATGCTTTGGATTCAGGTCTCATGGTTGCGAAGTTATTCATTCTTGACAAACACAATCACACATTTAATCTACATCTCGATTTTTGCACTGTGGGCGTTTTGCGTTTTTCCGTAAATATCGCGTTGGCTTTTTGCGATAATCCGTAATGCCAACCACCTAGATTTCAATAAGTTTGAATTTACTAAAACCATGGAACCACACAAAGTCGTTTTTAACCAATCACAACAGCCAGAATTTTTCCAATTGGTTACCAAGCGAGTGAACGATTATTTCCAAGAGAACGGAAAGAGCAGATACGCCAATTTGGGCATGAAATTAAAATCTGTGATCATCTTATTGCTTTACTTCATTCCTCTTTGTTATTTGATTTTCGGCGATGTCACTGATTTAACAATGCAATATGGCTTGTGGGCGATGGCGGGACTTGGCATGGTGGGTATCGGACTTACAATCATGCACGATGCCAATCACGGCGCGTATTCATCCAAGAAATGGGTCAATAACATGATGGGAGGAACACTGAATTTGGTGGGTGCATACAACATCAATTGGAAAATTCAACACAACGTTTTTCACCACACTTATACCAATATTTTAGGACAAGACGAAGACATCAGAAAAACCATTATTCGATTTACGCCAAAGCACCCGTACAAAGCGATGCATCGATTTCAATGGCTTTATACTTCTCTCTTGTACATGATTTTTCCATTTGTATGGATACTGAGCAAGGATTTTGAACAATATTCCAGGTACAGCAAGCAGGGGCTTTATCAGAGGATGGGTAGAAGCAACCGACAGGCGTTGACTGAAATTTGGGTCATCAAATTGCTATACTGGCCCACAACCCTGTTGTTGCCCATTTATGCATCGCAATTTGGCTATGGGCACACAATTGCTGGTTTTTTCATGCACCACTTCATCAGTGGAATTATATTGGCATTAGCCACACAGCCGGCTCACGTTGGGGAAGACATGGAGTATTTTGCAAGTACAGACAACAATGGGAACATGGAAAACAGTTGGGCCATTCATCAAATCAAAACAACGGCCAATTTCGCGGAGAAGAGCCCATTGATTACTTGGTGTTTCGGGGGATTGAACTACCAAATAGAGCATCACCTTTTCCCCACCATTTGCCATGTTCATTACCCTAAAATTTCCAAAATCGTTCGGGCAACGTGCGAAGAGTTCAACCTGCCCTACAAATCACATCGTACATTCTTTGATGCACTGGTGAGCCATTATGGACAATTGCGGAGATTGGGATTCAAGGCAGCGTAGCACTCAATAATTTCGCTAGCGCTCTCGGGATGAATCGATGGTCACAAAAACCCAGCATTAGTAAAGCTTGAGCATAAAAAAAGCCCCAAATTTCTTTGAGGCTTTTGGTGGGAGTTGAGGGATTCGAACCCCCGACCCTCTGCTTGTAAGGCAGATGCTCTGAACCAGCTGAGCTAAACTCCCTTGTTGTTCTTTCGAACGGGACTGCAAAATTAGATGTTTTATTGAATCTACCAAATAATTGCAGAAAAAAATTGGTCTTTTTTATGACCTCGCCTTCTGAAAATATTGGATTCCATTGATAATCAGCCCCGCCGCCGTTAGCAGCCAAAACAATTTCCATAAAAAGAAAATTGTCTTTCCCAGATATTTCGGCTCGTACCTCAGCCTAAAGCCATCCACCACTGCCATTTTGATCCCTTGACCCTGAAAATCGCTCCAGGACAACGCCCCATCATCTACTGACAGTGCCCAATGCTTGGAAGGATTTTGCAAAACCACCAATGAACTTACCGCTGAATCAACCTTAATCCCATGAAAGACCATTTCTTGCGCACTTTCGCTATAGTTCTCTATGTCCAACACACCCCCTTTCACCAACCGACCTTTGTCATCCAAGCCAATCAATCCATGCGAGTATGCCATCGCCTGTTCACCCACCCCATTCTTTGATGCAATTTGGTATGGATTGTACCCGTCGGTTGCCCAAATTTTGAGGTAAACTCCTTGGTTTTGATTCATGAAAGGCACGCGTTGGTTCCATTGTTGCGCGGTATCTACATTCATGCGTAGCGGCAGACAATGGCTTTGAGGCATTCCCGGCGATGTTGTTTTTGACGCAAGAAACTTGAGCGTGGCATTGACCTCATGTGCCGGAATTTTCACCAACACGGTATTTTGAATATCGCGATGAGCACCGCACAAGACATCAATTAATATCAGGACCGACAAAACCAAACCCCATATGCGATTTCGGCTAAACGACGATCCCAGGGCATAGGCAGAAGCCACCAAGAGCAAAAACAAAGCCAAGCCTCGATACAATGCGGGGAATCGGAATAGCTTCAACAGGGGTAGTTTGTAAATAAACCAACCGTGCAGGGGCGTTTGGGGTCCGCTCGCAATCAACAAACTGAACAACCCAAGAGCCGACAGCAGCAATAATAAAGATGTTTTTTCCAATTTGAATCGCAGCGCAACCCTCACGATTGCAACAACCAATGAAACCAACATCACCAGTCCCCATCGAACATTGATCAAACTGATATCTGCTCCCAACCGTTGAGCCATCTCGGCGTTAGGCTCTGCAAACAACATTGTAGATATCGCCTGCCACGGCCAATTTCCGAACTGGGTATCCAACAGCGACATCGGCACCGAGCGGGTAATTTGTCCTTGCAAATCCCAAAAGCTGAGCAATGCTGGCAACGACAATCCCACAAAACAAAACACGGCCAACCCGAGTGAAACAAACTGTTTCTTAATTGCAAACAACTGATATCTTGGCTGTTGACGCCACATCCAAATCGCCCACAACCCCAACAAACAATACAAGGCAATGGCCGTAACACCCAAATACCCGCCAACAAACTGAAAATGTGACACCAAACCCAATAACATAGCCGAAATCCAAGGTTTTTGACCGGATTCAGCACGCTTCAACACTGTCCAAAAAGACAAAAACAACCAAGGTAACCAGGCAAATCCTATCACCCAGCCTAGGTGTTGCGCATTTCCCAAGAAAAAGCCATTCAAGGAGTAAGCAACCCCCAAAGACACCGATAACAACCAAGAAAATCGCAATGACTGCAATAGCCAATAAATTCCCGATGCAGCCACGAGCAAATGAAAAAGATACTCATAGAGCAACGATTGCAAATTGTATTCATCCCAAATTGCAAAAAGATAACTCAGTTCATACCATGTACCAGGGTCGCCATGTTGCGGAAATCCACCGCTCATGTAAGGGTTCCACAAAGGCAAAAAACCATGTCGCCACTGTTCAGTGATAAAATGTTTCCAAGGCAAATAAATCTCTGTGGCATCCCATTGCATAGCCGCTTGCTGCATGAATGCCGGATAAAACAACAGCCACAACAATCCAACCTCCAACAGCACGAAAGCAAAAAAGCGCAGAAACGGACTTTTTTGGGCGATGCGATTGCATAGATTTCGTATTTGCATTATGGTACTCACTTGCGTGCGATGTCCCAAATTTACAAGGATTCAAACAAATTTGGCAGTGTGGTGTTTATCGAATCACAACTATCTTTGAACAGATGCAATTATTAGAAGACCTACAATGGCGTTATGCCACAAAACGATACATCAACAAATCCATTTCAGAGGAAGACGTTGCCGTGATTTTGGAAACCATTCGATTGACTGCTACTTCGTTAGGACTCCAACCATTTGAGATTTACGATGTACGATCGACCGAGATTAGGGCCAAACTCCGTGAAGCCGCATACAATCAACCACAACTCACAGAGGCGTCTCATGTGTTTGTTTTTGCTGTTTGGACCGAGGTTACTGAAGAAATGGTGGATACGTATTTAAACTTCATAGCGACCACCCGCGACATCGACGTATCAACATTGGCGGGCTTTCGCAAGAGTATCATGGGATTTATCGGCAGTAAAAACACCGATGAAATCATTAAATGGTCGAGCAACCAAGCCTATATCGCATTGGGCAAGGCCATGGTAGCAACAGCACAATTGCGGATCGATAGTACGCCGATGGAAGGCTTCAACCGCGATGTAGTGGATGACATTCTAGATTTGCGGTCAAAAAATCTGCATGCCAGTGTGATGTTGACTGTAGGATATCGAGATGCTGAAAACGACCCACTAGCGACCGCTCAGAAAGTGAGAAAGCCCATTCACCAAATTCACCGCATAATTTAGTTCCATTGTATAATCGCGATAATTATTCATTGTATATTTGCAATGCACGATAAAACAAACAATATGGCAATTCGCGGTACCTTCGAAAATAAAATCACTATCATGGCAGATGGATTGAAGGCCATGGGTCACCCTGGCAGAATCGCTATATTAATGCATTTGATGCAACACGGCGAGTGTTCTTGTCAAGACATCGTTGACCAACTCCCCTATAGCCAAAGCACTGTATCGGGACATTTGCAAAAATTGAAGGATGGTCGCTTGATAAAAATGAAATCAGTAAAAACCTCCAGCGTTTACAGCATTGATCTAGAATCGATTGAATCGTTGTACGGTGAATTGGGCGATGTATTTCAGTTGAAAGTGGACAAAAAGCAATTATCGCTCTTTTAATCAAACTGTTGCGAAACAAACCCTGTGAGTAGTTTGGGTTCAATCCAAGTGCTTTTTGGTGGCATAGTTAGGTTTTGATCAGCCACAGCTTCTACTTGATCGAAGGAATTTGCCGGCAAAACGAACACGCAGTCACACTCCCCTTGGTCAATGATCCATTTCATTTTTTGCAATGGTGTGTCGCCCCGCATAAAAGAAATCCGTGCATCGTGGCTGGTATTTTCAATGCCCATCAAACCACGAATAATTCCTGATTCTATGCGCGTCACCTCCAATTTTTCAACGGCATTCATTGCAGTTGTGGTTTCGCCCAAAGAAAAGACAAAACAACCGCTCGAGGTCATCACCATGGACTCGTTCGACTGAACCGTTGGCAATTCGGCCAAAGAAACGCTGCGGTATGCAATGTTATTATCGTTGAAATAGCCCTCAACATTGGGTTCTCCACAGCCTGATATAATGCGATGAAACGACTTAATCAACAAATCATCTTGATCCATCACCAAAGACATCAAGCCATGTTGATTTACCTTCCCTGATTCTTGTAAATACTGGGTTACAGCAGCTACACGATGATGTCCGTCTGCAATGTATAACGAATCCAGCATCCCAAACCCATCAACAACCAACGACTGTTCGTTCTTGGAGAGCGACCATAAACGATGAACAAAGCCCAGCGCATCTGTGGTTTCAACCAGGGGTTCAGCAGTTCTTGGTGTGTGTAACCAATCTTTGATATTCGCAGGCAACTTCTGTGTCAGCAACACCGGTTCGGAAATCGAATTGAGCACATCGATGTGTTTAACCAGTCTTCCCGCCTTGCTCTGAATCACATTTTCGTGTTTTTTCACAGTTCCATCGGCACAATTCTCCGCGCCCACCGCCAAAATAATCCCACGCAATGGCAAAATCCCCGGCTGAACTTGCTCATATAGAAACATCGCATCCTCTATTTTGGATAGGGCGCCGGCCAAGGCCAATTTATCGAGATGGGCTTTACTGGCTTCATAAAACTGATTGGTACCCTGCTCTATACTCGGGTCTAAAAACTGGGGCTTTACGATACGGATATAACTCAAGGCTTCCTCTTGTGCCAATGCCTCCAACTCAGATTGCGGAAGTTTTCCCGATCCGTAGGTAGGAATGCGATGTTGCAACTCCCGTGTTGGAACCAATGCCGTAAAAGGAAGAATCCGAAGAGCAGTCAAAACAAAACTATTTGAAGAAACCCGTAATCTTTTCCGCCAATTCTATACCTACGCGTTCTTGTGCCTCTTTGGTACTTGCACCTATATGGGGCGATAAACTGCAGTTGTCCTGTGATATCATCAAATCGTTTGAGGGGGGCTCATTTTCAAAAACATCCACACCCGCACAAGAAATCTGACCACTTTGCAATGCCTCAGCCAATGCTACCTCGTTTACAACGCCACCACGGGCACAATTGATAAGTACGGAACCCGCTTTCATTTGGGCAATTTCCGCAGCACCAATGACTTCTGCACTGCCCGGAGTATGAATGGTAAGACAGTCTGATTGCGACAACACCGTATCCAGGGACTGACCTTTCAACGTTACTTTAAAATTGTGCGATTGATATGCCTTGGCCATTTGTACAACAACATCAAACTCGCGTTGCTTGTAATCATAAACCAACACCTCCATGCCAAGTCCGATGGCCATTTTCGCCACTTCCTGTCCTATTCTACCAAACCCAATGATACCCAGCTTCTTCCCCATCAATTCAAATCCATCCGAATACACTTTCTTCATGTCTTTGAAACCCGCGATGCCGTTGGTGGGCATTTGACGGTTGGCTTTGTGCAAAAAACGCGACAGCGAAAACAAGTGCGCAAACACCAATTCAGCCACCGAGCGTGAACTCGCATTGGGGGTATTCACCACGGGGATATTCTTTTCACCCGCTGCTTTCATATCGATGTTGTCCAAACCCACACCCGCTCTAGCAATCAACTTCAATGATGAAGCATTGATCACGCTGGCATTGACTTTGGTTGCGCTGCGCACGATCAACACATCGTATTCACCGATAACATTTGGCAATTCCTCTTGCGTGACTTTGTTGGTAATCACCTCGAAGCCTGCTGCTTCTAAAATTTGTTTTCCGGCAGCATCGATACCGTCGTTCGCTAAAACCCTCATGACGCGAAATTTTCCATTACGTGAACCAAAGCTTGTACACTCTCCAATGGCAATGCATTGTATAAAGACGCACGATATCCTCCCACAGAGCGATGGCCTTTTAGGCCCGACAACTTAGCTTCTTTGCAAGCTTGGTTGAACTTATCTTCCAAATGCAAATGCTCTTCGTTGAACACGAAGCAAACATTCATTTGTGATCGATCTTCTACGGCAGCAGTCCCTTTAAAATACGGACTGTTATCAATAGCGTTGTACAACAAATCGGCTTTCGCAGTATTTCTATCAGCCATGGCTTCAACGCCACCCAATTCTTTCACCCACTCCAAGTTGTATTTCGAAACCAAAATTGGGAATACCGGCGGAGTGTTATACATACTGTCATTTTCAGCATGGATACTGTATTTCATCATGGTTGGGATATGTCGATCCGCCACGCGATTATACATGTCTTTTCTCAAAATCACCAGCGTAACACCGGCAGGACCCATGTTCTTTTGGGCACCGGCATAGATCATCGCGAATTTCGACACATCCACGGGTTTCGAGAAAATATCAGAACTCATATCGCAAATCAACGGTACATCGCCGCACTGGGGATACGCCTTGATTTGAGTACCGAAAATGGTATTGTTACTGGTGCAATGAAAATAATCAGCATCCGCAGGAACTATGTAATCTTTGGGCACAAAAGAGAAATTGGCCGATTTACTCGATGCCAAAACCTCTGTCTGTCCATACCCTTGTGCTTCAATGATCGCCCGACTTGCCCAAGTACCCGTTTGGGTATAGGCAGCCTTGGTTTTTAAGAAGTTCATAGGGATTTGAAAAAACTGCGTACTTGCACCACCTTGCAAAAATAACACGTCGTAATTTTCAGGAACGGAGAGCAAATCTCTTACCAGTTGGGCAGCATCTGCCATTACTTTTTCAAACTCTTTGCCTCGGTGAGAAACTTCCAAAATGCTCAAACCTGTACCAGCAAAATTGCGGATGTCCTGTATGCTTTTTTCAAAAGCACTCTCTGCCAAAATGGAGGGACCTGCAGAGAAATTGTGAATCTTTGACATAGTTGCCTAAACAGTTACAATTTTACGCGTATAATTGCGGCTAAACAAGCAATCAACCATGTTTCAACCCAAAGGTTTTACAGTTTTTATCCTCTTCTTAGTGAGTCAATTTTGTTATGGGCAATATGACGGGGTGAATGGAGAGACAACTGATACCCGCCAATCCGTGCCGCTGCAGAAAACCTCAAAAAACAATAACGACACACTGATAGACGATTATGAGGAAAAACCCAGCATAATGGACATCATTTCTGTATACAAGGGCATTGAGATTGCCACCAATGGAAGTCAAAACTTGTTGTTTTTATCATTGGATCCTCAGGCGGGGGTGAGTTTGAATGAACGATTGTTTTTGGGCGGGGGTGTCAACTTGGCCATTAACAACGCTTCAGCCATGGGCGGTGTATTTGGCTTTTCTCGCCTATCAATCAATAAAATATTCTTTCAAGCAGAATATCGCTCGGTAAACACCTTTTTAATTGAAGAACAGAAGCGCGGTTGGGTAAGCAGTCCCATTGTTATGGTGGGATTTGTTTATGGCGAGGATATGGCGAGCTGGGCATCTATTGGACTTTCGACCAACAGTGAATTTTCACGCAATATGCCGTTTGGCGCTCTCACATACCGATTTGGTATACGGTTCTAAAACGAGGGGTGATTGAAAGAAACGGAAGTGAATTAGAAAATGCCATTGAGCACAGCCCAGGGCATTGCACCCAAAAGCAAAATCAACGAAGCTAGCAGCAGCAACCATCCACGATCGACCATCGGCATACGTTCTTCACTTTCTTGCATGAATGCATGTTTGAAAAACTTGAAGTAGTAACCTACACTGATGGCTGAACCAAGCAGACCGATACCTACCAACCAAGGCATATGCTGCCAAGCGAAGGAGAACAGATAAAATTTGGCGTTAAAACCCGCACTAACCGGTATACCAGCCATCGATAACACACCAACCACCAACGCAACGCCAACAATCGGCGAACGTTTTGCAAGGCCATTGAACGCGCTAAAATCCTTTTTCCCAGTACTTACCGAAAGTTGGTTGGCGATCGAGAATACCAATACACTGGCCAATGCGTAGGCTAAGCCGTAAAACCACAAAATCCATGTATTCGTTCCATCGGCCATGAGCAAAAACATCACCAAATAACCGGCATGTGCAATACTACTGAAAGCCAATGTGCGTTTCACCGATGTTTGATTCAATGCCGCAATGTTACCCCACAAAATGGTCAATCCACCCAACACTGAAATCCATCCTTTCCAAGCATCCGCAATCCCTGCGAATGTGTTCAAGAAGCGATAAAATGCCACAAAAGCAGCAATCTTCACGATGGTAGCCATATATAAGGTAGTGCGATTTGGACTCCCTTCATACACGTCTGGTGCCCAGAAATGGAATGGAGCAGCAGCCACTTTAAACAACAAACCCACACTCATCAATACGATTCCCGCGTTGATCAATACTGGCAAAGGCATTCCTTCCATTGCATGCATAAAACTGGGCTTAATACCCATCATTTCAAGCTCCAAAGAACCTGTACCACCGTATATAAACGCGGTACCCAAAAGGAATATACCCGTTGAGAACGCACCCATCAAGAAATATTTCAATGCCGCTTCGTTAGAGGCCAAATTGTTTTTACTCGCACCGGCCAAAACAAACAAGGGAATTGAGAGTACCTCGATACCCAAAAACAACATCACCAAATGCTGGTAGGAAACCATCATATATGCACCACACAAACTGAACATCATCAAGCCCAGTTGGTCGTTTCCGATAATTTCGTTCTTTCTGAACATCAAAATGATCAAACCCACAATGAACGCCAATAACGCAGAGAACAAATGTTGTTCTTTACCAAACAACATCATATTGGCGGGCACCCAAGATTCCAAGATGCCAAACGACATTAAATTGGCCGAACAAGCCCATGACAAGCCCGCTGACGCAAACAACGAAATCGCGGCAAAAACGGAATAATTGGATTCCTTTTTATTAAGACCCAAAAACAGCAACGCCACGGCGCTGAAAAAGGTTACAAACAAGGCGATCATGACATCACCCCCCTTGCTTCAGAAACCCACTGACCAATTTGTACAATACTGTTGTGCACGATATCTATTAATATTTGTGGCATGAAACCCAATCCCAAAATAAAGAATGTGATGATTCCAAATGCCAATATCTCATTCCATTTCAAACTCGCCACTTCCCCTTTACCCTCTCCAAACATACTAAACTGAACCATTCTGAAGACATAGACCGCACAGAATATGATCGTTAAACCAGCCAACAATGATAGATTGGGTCGGTAAGCATACAACGACTTCAGTAACAACAATTCTCCTGGAAATCCATTGGTGAATGGCACAGCCACGGTACCCAATGCGATCAACATGAAGAAAATCATGAACAAGCGGTTGTTCTTCGCCAATCCACCCAATTCGCCCAACATGCGTGTTCCGGTGCTTCTTTCGATCAATTCAATCACCAAAAACAAACCCACCACGTTGATACCGTGAACAAAAAGCTGAATCACACTACCCTCCAAGCCTTCCAACGTCAAGGTAAAAATGCCTGCGGCAATCAAACCCACGTGCGACAACGAAGAAAAAGCAACCAATCGCTTCATGTCTTTCTGTCGGATCGCAATCAAAGCACCATACAACACACCGGCAACCGACAATCCAATGACCCACGGTTGATAGAACTCGATGCTCTCTGGTGCCAAAGGCAAAAACCAACGCAACAACCCATACAAACCCATTTTCAGCATGATACCACTCAAGAGCATGGTACCCGCCGCTGGCGTATTGGTATATGTATCTGCCTGCCAGGAATGGAAAGGCAATACGGGAATCTTTACCAAGAAGGCCAACAAAATACCACCGCCAACAAAAATTGATTCGGTATGCGACAATTCAACCGCACGCAATGCTTCAAAGGCAAATGAATAATTGGCTGTATGCAAAAACAAGTAAATCAAACTCGCCAACATCGCCAAGGAACCCACAAAAGTGTAGATGAAAAACCTCAAGGTGATTTTAAAAGCATTTTCTCCGCTCATGGTGAGGGTGATGAAGTAAATCGGAATCAAGGCCAACTCCCAAAAGATGTAAAACATCAATCCGTCTTGCGCCATAAAAACACCGTTCAACGCACCTTGCATGAACAAAGTGAGGGCGGTGATTTTCACGCGATTTTCATCGTTGCGAATGCCACCCAAAATGATGACAGGAACCAAAATATTGGTCAACAACAATAAGATGCCCGTTAGTCCGTCAAAACCCGTCGTAAAACGAATGTTATCTGAAATCCATGGCTGATCAAAAAGGGTCTTCCAACCGCCATCCACGCCCACGTGGTTAAAAAACTGTGCAATAAAAATCAAGGGCAACATCGATAGCAAGGCCGACATCCAAATTTGATTCTTTTTGCCCAAAGCCATCACCGCGATGGAAGCCAATATAGGAATGATTATTACTTCCATGATTAAAACAGATTAAAAGCCAACAACAAGGCGACACCAATCACCATATAAACCAAATAATACTCAATATTTCCATTTTGGATTTTCGACAGCAAACGACTGATAAAATTCGAACCAGAGCCAAACCCATCAACGAATCCCTTTACACCTTTATCGTCTACATAGTTACCTACCACATCTCCGGCTGCTTCAATGGGCGATACAAATGCTGTATCGTATGCCTCGTCAACATAGAATTTGTTCGCAAGCACTTTACCCATACCCGCCTGCGCTTCGTCCGATTCAGGGACTGCACCTTGGGTAACATATTTGTTTCGGGTATACAAGAATGCAATCACGAAAACACTTACCGCCATGACCAAAAGACCGATTTCAGCCGTGTGCGACAATTCAATGGCGTGCTCAGGATACATCAAAATGGGTGAAAACTGTCCGCCACCATCGTAACTCAACAAATGATGGAGACCACCAGAAATACTCTCGCCCAAGTATTGGGGCAAATTCACCGCACCACCAATTACAGAAAGCACAGCCAACACCAACAATGGCAATGTCATCAGCAAAGGACTTTCATGCACTTTATCGTAACCGTGGTGGGTATTTCGGTAGGTCCCGTGGAACGTAACAAAGAACATTCTGAACATATAAAATCCTGTGATACCGGCACTCACCAACGCCAATCCAAAAACCAATGGGTTGTGGGCGAAGGCCGACATCAATATTTCGTCTTTCGAAAAGAATCCCGACAAGAATGGGAATCCTGTGATGGCCAAAGTTCCAATCAAAAAGGTCAAATAAGTGATTGGCATTTTCTTGCGCAAACCACCCATTTGTCGGATATCTTGCTCATGGTGCATTCCGTGAATTACACTGCCCGATCCCAAGAACAACAGGGCCTTGAAGAACGCGTGAGTAATCACATGGAACAACGCTGCAGTGTAGGCGCCACAGCCCAGGGCGATAAACATCAAACCCAACTGACTCACGGTACTGTATGCCAACACTTTTTTGATATCGTTTTGTTTCAAACCAATCAAAGCCGCCATGATAGACGTTGCAAGACCAATCCACATCACCACTTCTCTGGCGATGGGCGACAAAGCATAAATCGCTTCGGAACGAATCACCAAATAGATACCTGCCGTAACCATCGTTGCCGCGTGAATCAATGCAGACACGGGTGTTGGACCTGCCATCGCATCGGGCAACCAAGTATACAATGGAATCTGAGCACTTTTACCCATCGCACCGATGAAAAGCAACAATGCAATGGCGGTATTTACTGCGTTTGACTCAGCAGAACCGGCAAACACCAATTTGAACACATCTTGATATTCAAAGGTTCCATACGTATCGTAGATCAAAAACAAGCCCATCAACAAACCCAAGTCACCAATGCGGTTCATGATAAATGCTTTGCGGGCAGCCTTGCCAAAATCTACGTTTTTGTACCAGAAACCAATCAGCAAATAAGAACACAATCCTACCCCTTCCCATCCAAAGAACAACATCAGGTAATTAGAACCCAACACCAATACCAACATGTTGAAAATGAACAAATTGAGATAGGCGAAGAACTTGTAAAAACCGTCATCCTCGTGCATGTAGGCGATAGAATACATATGAATCAATGTACCGATGCCCGTTATTATGAGGGTCATCACCGCAGACAAACGATCAAATTGGAAAGCGAAGTCTACATGGAAATTGCCCACATGCAAAAACGTAAACAATTTGGTGTAAATCCTTTCAGGCATGGTGGTATCGCCAGTGAGATCCATGAAACTCATCAAAGCAATCACAAACGAACCAAACACCGCAGCAGTTCCCAACCATCCCGAAATGGCTTTTGGCAAGAACTTGCCCAGGGTTCCGTTTAATACAAAGCCCAATAGCGGAAGAAAAATCATCAATGTCAACATATCTCTATCCTTTCAATTGGTCTAAGAAACTTACATCGGTACTCCGGGTATTGCGATAAACCAATACCAAGATTGCCAAACCAACTGCAGCCTCTGCCGCAGCTACCACCATGATGAAAAAGACGAAAATTTGTCCGTCAGAATCACCCATATACGATGAAAACGCGGTAAACAGCAAATTCACTGCATTTAACATCAACTCAATACACATCAGCAAAATGATAGCATTGCGTCTAAACAACACACCAAACAACCCAATACAGAACAAGACTGTACTTAGATAAATATAGTGGCTGATTTCAACTTGACTAAAAATATTCAAGATACTCATCCGTTCAATTCTTCTTTAGAAATCAAGGCATCGTTGCCTTTTTCTCTTTTACCCAACAAAACAGCACCTACCATGGATGCCAAAAACAAAATCCCGGTTAATTCAAAGGGAACCACAAAGCGCGTAAACAATACTTTGCCCAATGCCTTAACCAAACCAATCCCTTCAACGGGGTTTTTCGCTACGGCCTCTCCGCTCACTTGGAAAGCCGCCGTTATGATCAACAACAAACAACCCGCCGTGATCGCCGCTGAAATACCCCACCAGTTCGATTTCACCGGTTCGGTTTCCTTACTCAGGTTCAGTAACATCAATACAAACAAGAACAACACCATGATTGCACCCGCGTAAACGATCAAATTTACTATCGCCAAGAATTGGGCATTCAACAAGACATAATGCGCAGAAATGGTGAAAAATGTAAAGATCAACGCCAATACACTGTGAACGGGATTCTTACTGGTGACCACATACAGGGCCGACAGAATCGTTAAAAACGATAATACCAAAAATGGTATGGGTAAATTCTGCATCATTTTATGATTGTTTTGACCAAACTTGTCGTTTCGAAATGTCTACACGCGCATCCACCGGCTCAACCAATTTGTCTTTGCCGTAAATGAACTCTTCTCTGCCAAACTCAGCATCCACGATTTTATCAGTGAGGAAAATCGCTTCTTTAGGACAGGCTTCTTCACACAAACCACAGAAAATGCAACGCAACATGTTGATTTCATAGGTAGCCGCATATTTTTCCTCGCGATACAGATGCTCTTCGCCTTTTTCCCGTTCGGCAGCGACCATGGTGATGGCTTCGGCCGGACAGGCTACGGCGCACAAACCACAGGCCGTGCAGCGTTCTTTCCCTTGGTCATCGCGCTTCAAAACATGTTGACCGCGATATACTTCCGCTCTTGGGCGAATTTCTTCAGGATATTGAGACGTAGCAGGCTTCCGAAAGAAGTGCTTCAGCGTAATCCACATACCTCCCAAAATTGCAGGCAGGTATATCCTCTCCAAAAAGGTCATTTTTTTGTCCGCGATCTCCCGTGAACGATTCGTCAGTTTTTCCATTGTTCAGAATTACCCCTGAAGATGTTTTCCTTTTACTTTGTATTTCTTGCGCAAAATTCCTGGCTTCTTCATTTTGCGAATGCTATTCATGTTGATGTCCGATACGATGGTTTCACCGTCAGACATCTTCACTGTAAGCGTAGGATCTTCAATTTTACTATACGATACCTCCCATTTGCCAGCGCCAATTTTCTTACAAGGAATGATGGCCATGGTGCTTTGTGAAATCACGTACATTTCTTCAGCGCGCTTCGTTTTATCCAAAATGATGGCTTTTTTCGATTTGCCGGCAGGACCGCAAATGAAGTATGAACCATTGCATGTCAATGGGAATGAATATTTGATTTGCTCCTTGCCTTTTGCGATACCCAATTTCTTGGTTTTGTCGGGTTTGATGTTGGTCTCACCGTCGCGGGTATACACTTGCAACTTCGCTTTCTTGTAGATGGCAGCATCCATGGCGATGGTCATGGTTACAGGCACCGCAGCACAAGTGTCACCAGGCATGCGCACTTCGTAGGCTCCTGCCCAGTTCAACCCTTCACTTTTGGCGGTTGTCAATGGGGTTCCGCTACCCATCAACTCTTCAATAGATGTATTCTTTTTCACCTTAATGCAGTTGTTGGCACCGCGGGGACACATTTTCTTGAAATCACATACTTTCATGGTCATGCCCACACCGTTGATATAAATGGTGGTATCTACCGTACAGGTATCTTTGAATACGGGCTTCGGCTTCGGCTTCTCAACAGGCTTCGGCTTTTCCAAGATTGTGATTTCTACACGACGGTTTTTGGCCTTCTTCTCTTCAGAAGTTTCTTCTTTTTCGCGGGGTTTGGCACGACCGAAATACTGGCGATTCATCCAATCAGCTTCAATATCATTTTCTACCAAATATTGGTAAACCCCATCCACACGGGCTTGAGACAGTTTCAAATTCAATTCATCGTTGCCTGAAGAATCTGTATGTCCAGTCAAAATCAAACGATACTCATCTTTAGAATCCAAGGTGTCCAACAACTTTTTCAACTTGGCCAACTCGGCAGGTTTAATCACCGACTTGTTGGTTTCAAAGTAAATCTGAACAGCGGGAGAAATTTCTTTCTGTTCGTTAACGGCTGGTTTTTTTGGCTTTGGCGCTGCGGTTTGGGCAAACGATTGGACCGCAATCAAACCCAAAAGGAGCATCGATAATAGTCTAAATTGTTTCATTTCAAATTTGGATGCGAAAATAAGCGATTTCAGTCATGTTCATACACACAGAATCCACAAAACACATCGACATTTAAAATATGATATATATTTGAAAAACATGAGCCGCACATTACACAAGTTCGCAGGGCTAATCTTCGGACTTTTCACATCTACTTTGGTAGGGCAAATTGCCAAAACCCAAGTTGTTCAGGTTTCAGCCACCGCAAACAGTGACGGTAGTATCACCCTCAAATGGCCCAATGATGGCTACACTGGCAACTATGTCATCCATCACCGCGATTTCATTCATGCCAACAATGCTTGGAAAGGTCCCGACGCCACCCTCGCTGGCAACATCACTACATGGAAAGATACGCTAAGCAAAGGTTTGAGCCGTGAATACCGCGTTTTAAAAGTCAAAAACGCAACCACAGAAGCCCTGGGCTATATTTACGTGGGCAATCAATTCAAAACACCCCCCACCCGTGGCGGCATTGTGGTTCTGGTCGACAGCAGTTACATCGTTGCGCTCAAATCCGAAATCTCCACATTGGGCAATGACCTCATGGCCGATGGTTGGTTTCCGTCCTATGTGGTGATTGGCAGAAACGAAAAAGTGGATGCGGTAAAAGCCAAATTGGAAGCGCACATTAAACGACTACCCAAAGCGCCCAAAGCGTTGTACATACTCGGACATATCCCCGTTCCCTACTCCGGTAATTTTTCCTCCAATGGAGATAGGCCACCACCAGACGGACACGTAGAAGGCGCTGGCAACCACACCGGGGCTTGGCCCGCAGATGTCTATTATGGCACTGTAGATTGCTATTGGGGCGATGAAATTGTGAATTGTACTACGGGTTCAGAAGCGAGACACAAAAACGTACCGGGCGATGGCAAATTCGACCAATCTGCACCCGAATGTCCGGTGGTTTATGAAATTGGTCGCGTAGACCTCTATAGTATGGATGCATTTTCCAAAAACGACACACTTTTAACCAAGGAATACTTAGATCGCGTTCACAACTATAAACTAGGCAAAACAACCTTTCGTAGAAGGGGATTGATCGACAATAACTTTACTGGACTCAATTTGGCCTCTACGGGCTATCACAATATACCCTGTTTTATTGGGTTGGATAGTTTTTCGGATGCGGTTGATTATTTCACAGAACAAACTGCGGGTTCCTATTTGTGGAGTTATGGCTGTGGCGCAGGGAGCTACAGCAGTTGCAGTGGTATTGGTACCACCAATAATTTTGTAGCAAACAAAGGAAAATTCAGCAATGCCTTCACAATATTGGCAGGGAGTTACTTCGGCGATTGGGACTCGAAAAATAACCTGTTACGCGGAGCATTGGCCGGTGGATCCTTGGCTAGCTGTTGGGGTGGAATCCCGAAATGGTATTTGCATCACATGGGATTGGGACAAAACATCGGCTATGGAGCCAGAATCACCCAAAATAATATCAACGACTATTTCAATGGATCATTTAACTACTCATGGAATGGGGTCTTCATCGCATTGATGGGCGATCCAACACTAAACATGCTGTATGTGCAACCGCCAAGCAATCTTAGCGCCGTTGAAAGCAATGGTGGCACATTGTTAAAATGGAACAAATCAGGTGAGAAAGTGGATGGTTATGTGGTGTATCGCATCGACCAAAAAACCCAAGAATACAAAGAAATTGCACGCTATTGCGGTTTGGGTAGCTCTACCACCACCGACACTTTTTATTGGGATTATTGCAAACCCACGCTGCTGAACCCCAATGCAGGCGAATACAAATATGCAGTGAGGGCTTTCCGATGGGAGACCACAGGCTCTGGTTCATATCAAAACTTGAGCTTGGCGAGTATGGCCAATTCCAACTACACCGCGAACATTGGCGATTTGTCTCGCATAGGTTTTACCCTATTCCCCAACCCCACCAACGGTTCAACCACTTTGGGCAATTTGCCGAAGGGACAGACGGTGGAAGTGACCGTATATAATACTATCGGACAAACTATTCAATCATTCAAAGCCCAAGCTGATGGTAACGGAAACTACACATGGAGTTTACCTTCAGGTATTTCAGGGATTTTTGAAGTTGTTGTTTCCTCTGACAACCAGCAAGCTACAATCAAACTGATTGTGGTTTCGAGCGCAGAATAAACGGCATTTCACCAAGTTCCCCCCATCACTCAAAGGACTTCCTTTTGATTTTTGGGGCAAACTTGCGTATTTTCGCGAATCTTTTAAAAGAAGACAATATTTTATGACAAACAATATCCTTTACCTAGTCCCTTTATTGGGCGTCGTTGGTCTCATCGTGATGGCCATCAAAAGTGCATGGGTTAGCAAGCAAGATGCGGGCGATGAGAACATGCAGCGTTTGGCAGGCTACATTGCCAAAGGTGCTATGGCTTTTTTGAAAGCCGAATGGAAAGTATTGAGCTACTTCGTAGTGATTGCTGGTATTTTGTTGGCATGGTCAGGTACTTTCAAAGGAAGTGCTGAACATCCCATTCACTCCAGTTGGGTGATCGCAATTTCTTTTGTAATTGGTGCTGTGCTTTCTGCATTGGCGGGTTACATCGGTATGAACATCGCGACAAAAGCCAACGTTCGTACCACCCAAGCAGCTCGTACCAGTTTGGCTCAAGCCTTGAAAGTGTCTTTCAATGGTGGTACCGTAATGGGATTGGGTGTTGCTGGTTTGGCAGTAATCGGTTTGGGATCATTGTTCATCGTGTTCTTGCAGATGTTCCATGTTACTTCGGTAAACAGCGACGAAATGAAAACCGCCATCGAAGTATTGGCTGGTTTCTCTTTGGGTGCTGAAAGTATCGCCTTGTTCGCTCGTGTGGGTGGTGGTATTTATACCAAAGCGGCCGACGTTGGTGCGGATTTGGTGGGTAAAGTTGAAGCAGGTATTCCTGAAGACGATGTTCGTAACCCTGCTACCATCGCCGATAACGTAGGTGATAACGTGGGTGACGTTGCCGGTATGGGTGCCGATTTGTTCGGTTCTTATGTGGCTACCATCTTGGCTACCATGGTATTGGGTCAAGAAATCAACGCGCAAGACAACTACAATGGCTTGTCTCCCATCCTATTGCCAATGGTGATCGCCGGCTTGGGATTGATATTCTCTATCATCGGAACTTGGTTTGTAAGAATCAAAAACGAAACCGATAGCGTACAAAAAGCGTTGAACTTGGGTAACTGGTCTTCTATCGCCTTAACTGGTATCGCTTCATATTTTGTAGTACAGAACTTGTTGCCTGAGAAAATGTCTTGGTTTGATGCTGTTCGTGGTGAAGACTTCACCCGCGACGGTGTTTTCGCTGCCATTATCGTAGGATTGATCGTGGGTACTTTGATGAGTATCATCACTGAATACTATACCGCCATGGGCAAACGCCCTGTGATGTCGATCATCCGTCAGTCTGGAACTGGCCACGCTACCAACATCATCGGTGGTTTGAGTGTGGGTATGGAATCTACTGTATTGCCAATCTTGGTTTTGGCTGGTGGTATCATGGGTTCTTACTACTTCGCCGGTTTGTATGGTGTATCTATCGCCGCTGCCGGTATGATGGCGACTACTGCGATGCAGTTGGCCATTGACGCTTTCGGTCCGATCGCTGACAACGCAGGTGGTATCGCTGAAATGAGTCAGTTGCCCGAGGAAGTTCGCGGACGTACAGACAATTTGGATGCGGTTGGTAACACCACTGCTGCCACGGGTAAAGGTTTTGCGATTGCTTCTGCTGCCTTGACTTCTTTGGCATTGTTTGCTGCCTTCGTGGGTATCTCTGGTATCACTGCGATTGATATTTATAAAGCGCCAGTATTGGCTGGTTTGTTTGTGGGTGGAATGATTCCATTCATCTTCTCTTCTTTGGCAATTGCTGCTGTGGGTCGCGCTGCGATGGACATGGTGAACGAAGTTCGCAGACAGTTCCGCGAAATTCCAGGTATCATGGAATACAAAGCACAACCTGAATACGAAAAGTGTGTTGAAATTTCTACCAAAGCTTCTATCCGCGAGATGTTGGCACCTGGTGCGATTGCATTGATCTCCCCCATCATTGTGGGTTTCTTGTTCGGTCCAGAAGTATTGGGCGGTATGTTGGCCGGTGTTACTGTTTCTGGTGTATTGATGGGTATCTTCCAATCAAATGCCGGTGGTGCATGGGATAACGCCAAGAAGTCTTTCGAAAAGGGTGTAATGATCAACGGCGAGATGTTCTACAAAAAATCTGAGCCACACAAAGCATCTGTAACGGGTGATACAGTGGGTGATCCTTTCAAGGATACTTCTGGTCCTTCGATGAACATTTTGATCAAATTGATGTCGATTGTTTCTTTGGTTATCGCTCCTTTCATTGCAGGTAAAACTTTCGGTGAACGTCCTAACCACGGACAAGGCGCTGCATGTGTTGAAATGCAACATTGCGAAAAGGAAATGATGGGCAAATGCGATATGAGCAAATGCGCTACCATGACCAAAGAACAGTGCGCTGCGATGTGCGATTCTATGGGTTG
>DBCP01000004.1:0-6841 GCA_002293105.1 Bacteroidetes bacterium UBA955
CAACATCGGCAACGTAGTGCCCTCACCCAAGAAACAATTGTGCTTACCTGTTTGCAAAGCATCGTGATAAATGGCCACCGCGTAATCCGTGGTTCCGCCACCTGGAGCACTCTTGTACCCAATCAAACCGGGGTAACGCAATGAACGCGTATCAATGCCCCAGCGATTGAAATAATATTGCGCATACAACTCACCCGCCAATTTACTAATTCCATAAATGGTTGTGGGATCCATCGTGCCATATTGGGGTGTGCCAAATCGCTCTGTGTTTGGTCCGAAAGCCGCAATACTACTGGGCCAATATACTTTCTTAATAATGCCCGTATCGCGTGCCGCATTCAACACGTGAAACAGTCCCTCCATGTTCAATTTCCAACCAAACTCAGGGTTTTTCTCAGCCGTTGCACTCAACAACGCCGCCAAATGATATACCTGCGTGGGTTTGTATTTCTGAATCACCGCACCCAAACCATCCGCATCCAAAATATCCAATGTTTCAAACGGACCCCCATCAAAAACGGGGTTGTCTGATTTCTTCACATCACTCGCGATCACATTTGAATCACCATAAATGCCTCGCAACGCCTCCACCAACTCCGTGCCCAACTGTCCGCAAGACCCAATCACCAAAACCTTTTCGTTCGTCATACTACCGCAAATTTTGGCGGTTCTGCCCACATTACCAAACCTTTTTCTCAGGGTTTTTATGAACGACAGCAAATTGTCCCAAAACTTGTGCATTTTTGCCGTTCAGCATGTCAGAATCATCGGATATCATCCATTTCGCCATCGTAGGTGCCGGACACATCGGAAGTCGGCATGCCCACATGATCGCCAACAATCCTCGCGCGGTCTTGGTGGCAATAACGGATGTAAAAATTCGCGAAGAACTGTCCATTGGCGATGCCATTCCTCTTTACGATAATTTGGAAGAAATGCTTATGCACCACGCCAACATTGATGTAGTTTGTATCGCCACGCCCAACGGATACCATAGTCAACACGCCATCCAAGCATTGAGTATGGGCCGACATGTGGTTGTTGAGAAACCCATGGCTCTATCGGTGGAAGAATGCGACGCGATGATGGATGAAGCGATGAAGCGGAACAAACACATATTCTGTGTGATGCAAAATCGCTTTTCACCACCTTCGCAATGGATTAAATCGCTGATTGATCACAATACCTTGGGCGAACTATATCAGGTTCAAGTGGTTTGCTATTGGAATCGCGATCACCGATACTACAAGACCGGACATTGGCATGGTACGGCAGACTTAGATGGTGGTGTACTCTTTACCCAATTCTCTCATTTTGTGGATTTGATGTACTGGCTTCTGGGTCCATTGCAAATCAACCACGCTACGTCATCGAATTTCAACCACACTCAACTCACAGAGTTTGATGACAGCGGACAAGTTCTATTCTCATTTGGCAAACGGGGTCAAGGCTCATTGAGTTATTCAACCAGCTTGTACCAACAAAACTTTGAAAGTTCCATCACCATCATTGGTGAAAAAGGCACCGTGAAATTAGGCGGACAATACATGAATTCTGTGGATTACTGTGCGATTGAAAATTACGAAATGCCTATACTGCCTGATGCGGAACCACCCAACGATTATGGCGGATACAAAGGCAGCGCGGCCAACCATCACTTTGTCATTGAAGATGTAATCAGCCACTTATTGGAAAAAACACAAACCATCACCACACCGTTAGAAGGCAAAGCAGTTGTAGAAATCATCGAAAACATTCACAGATTTCAAAAAAATCTACCCACAAGTAATTGATTTACAGTTACTTGAAAATAATTTAACTTTTTTATCATTTTTTTTGGGGGTTAGCACCTCATTTCGTGTTTATAGGCCAGTTACCCCTTTCCGGAAAAAGGCAAACCATGACAAAAGAACAACTCGAAAGCAACACCTTCACCAAATATGCTGCAGGTCTCATGCAAGAAGAAGAACTCAAGAAATTGGAGGAATGGCTAAAAAAGAATCCCCAATTCAAACCCACCTTGGCCATCATCAAACAACAGGTTTCAGCCATGATGCAACCACAATTAATGCATTAATCCAATGGAAAACAAAAACAACAAACCGCAAATAGACACTGAATTCAACGAAATTTGGGATCGCGCGGGGGATTATAAATATTCGTTTGAATCGAGCAATGACGCGGCTTGGGAAAAGTTCCAAGCAGACCGCGAGCAAGCTGCTAAAAAACAAAAACCCTTTGTGGTTTTGAAAAATACACAACGCATTTGGCGCATCGCCGCAGCCATTACACTTTTGGCCATCGGCAGCTGGGCATTTTGGTTCAACAACCAAGCCACCGCAATCTTGGATTCTGGTGCAGTAGCTACCCAAAATCAACAGGTAAAACAAGTTACCTTGAAAGACGGTAGCACCATCACGTTGAACGCCAATTCTAGCGTGAAATTTACCGTAACCAAAAACAGCCGTAACATTGAACTTCAGGGTATGGCACATTTTGAAGTCGCCAAAAACCCCAATGCTCCCTTTGTCATTCGCAGCGGTCAAAACCAAGTAACCGTATTGGGCACTGGCTTCGACGTTCGTTCATACAACAAAAAGCCCTTGCAAGTAACCGTAAACCACGGCAAAGTGCGCGTAGAAAAATTGGCCAATAATTCAAACACACTGCTTGAGTCTGCCATTCTTACACAAGGCATGCGCGTAACAGAAAATCCCTCACCCAAAACCAAACAAGACAACTACTTCACCGTTGAGTCAAATATCAACCTCAACGCAGTGTCGTGGAGTAAAGGATCTCTGTCTTTCAATAACGCACCGCTTAATGATGTAATCGCCTCGGTGGAAGAACGTTACAATGTTCAAATTGAAGTGATTGGCAATGCGCCCAGAGGTATAAGAAACAACAACAATCCAACCCTCACTGCGCAATTCAACCAAAACCAAGATGCTGAAGCCGTTTGTGAAATTATTGGTCAAGCGCTCGACCTAACCCTACAAGTCAATCGTTAAACGAGATCAGGGAATTTACCCCACCTCGGGCAACGACGAAAGCTGTTTTGTTTTCAATAACTTTGTTATTGTGGTAATTCGGCGAATTTCATATCTGTTGGCATGTTTGGCTCTTCTGTGTTGTTGCACTAGCACACAGATATTGGCTCAACAAAACCTTGTCAGCGCCTCGGTTGCCTCGCAATTACCCGCCCCTACACAACTGTATTTCACTCCCAATGAGGGACAGTGGCCGGATGAAAATCCCAGCATCGCTCAGGCCGTCATCCCCGGTGGCGCCGTCTTTGTTACCAATTCAGGCATTCGCATCCTCTCCGAGGATCAACAAAACATCCAACGGAAACACCAAATTCACCATTTCAAAGGCCAAGACACGCAGTTTACATTGTCTTACCATGTCACAGATTTGGCTTTCCTCAATGCACAAACTCCCACCGCTGTTCAATACCACGACATCGCCCCATGGAAAGAAAATTACTTTCTAGGTCATCAATCTGATCGTTGGAAATCGGTGAGCCCAGCAAGAAAAATCACCCTGAAAAATCTCTATCCAGGCATTGATATCGACATCTACTTCCATCAGCAAACCCTCGAATTCGATTGGATTATTCACCCCGGCGCAGACCCCAGTCAAATCGGTTTGCAGGTCGATAACAAAACCGGCCTTTCAATCCACAACAACACCCTATCCTTCAAAACTTCGGTAGGCACCTTTCAAGTACAACCGCCGCGGGCATTCCAAAAAATCGCCCTGAAAAACAAGCCCAAAGCCGTGGATTGCAAATACGTTGTTACAGAAAATACCGTAAAACTGCGCGTGGGCAACTACGACAAACAATCAACCCTAACCATCGACCCAATCTTGGTTTTCAGCACATACAGCGGGTCTCAAGGCGATAATTTTGGGTTTACGGCCACCTATGACAGCAGCGGTTGTTTGTATGCTGGCGGAATTGTAGACGCATTCTCCCGCAAATACCCCGTTACACCGGGTGCTTTTCAAACCACCTACGGAGGCGGTGGCATTGGTGCACCCCCAGTGCAATTGCCCTGTGATATATCTATCAGCAAATACTCTCCAGACGGCAGCAAACTCCTATTCGCAACGTATATGGGTGGGGACGACGATGAATACCCACACTCATTGTGTGTAGATCCCTTCAACAACCTACTCATCTTCGGAACAACCCTTTCCTTCGACTTTCCCGTACACCCCGATTCCTCCATTTTCAATGTGCACAAGGGCGATTACGACATTTTCGTCAACAAACTCAGCAGTGATGGTTCCAAACTCCTCGGTGGTACCTTCATAGGCGGTAGCGATGCCGATGGATTTCAAACCGAAGCGCCTTTTACCGCCCTCGTTTACAACTATGCCGACAACTATCGTGGGGATGTTACCACCGATGAAGATGGCAATATTTTCGTAGCCACCTGCACACGCTCTAACGATTTTCCAACAACTCCCGGTGCCCTTCAATCCAAGCCCAAAGGTGAAACGGATGCCGCCATCCTCTGCCTAAATAACAACCTCACCAAGCTCAAATGGGCCACATTGATGGGCGGTACCGAAGATGATGCAGCCTATTCCGTGAAAGTGGATGACTCAGCCCACCTTTACATCGGCGGCGGATCTGTTCTCAGCAGCAATTTCCCCATGCTTGGCAGCGGTTACCAAAAAACCCCCATTGGCGGTATAGATGGATTCATCGCCCGGTTTAATAAAAACACCGGGAATTATGATGTTGGCACCTATTGGGGCAGTGTCGATTACGACCAAATCTATTTCATCGATCTTGACATCAACAACAAAGTTTACTTTACCGGTCAAACCGAAGGTAGCATCACCAGAACCGCCGGAACCTACGGAAAAACCAATACCTCGCAATTCATTGGACGATTTAGCAACGACTTAAAATCACTGGAATTTGTAACCACTTTTGGAAACCGAACCATCGGACAGCCAGAGTTAAGTCCTTCTGCTTTCATGGTCGACAACTGCTACAACATTTACTTCAGCGGCTGGGGGTCCAACATCGGTGTGGGCAATGCAGGTACCACCGGGGGATTGCCCGTTACGGCCGATGCACACCAAAAAACCACCGACAATAACGATTTCTATCTCATCGTATTGGGAAAAGATGCCAAAACCCTCAAATACGCTTCCTACTTCGGAGGCAATCTGTCCGATGACCACGTGGATGGCGGTACTTCCCGCTTCGATAACCGCGGCATTATTTACCAAAGCGTCTGCGCAAGCTGTCCCAACAGCCCTCCCGGATTGAACGATTTCCCAACTTCACCCACAAATGTTGCTTTCAAAAACAATGTCAGCGTGCGATGTTCCAACGCCAGTTTCAAACTCGATTTCCGATTGGGCTATTCCATCGATGCCCAATTCGCCGCAAAACCCGAAACCATTTGCTTGAATAAAACCATCGAATTTCAGCCCCTGAGAAAATACAATGCCGCCTATGTTTGGGAATTTGGCGATGGCGATACCTCTCAACGTTTCAACCCCAACCACCGATACCGCGATACAGGGACCTATACGGTAAAACTTACTGTCACCGATTCCAATTCCTGCAACGCCACTGCCTCCTTTACAAAAAAAGTCCGCATCACGCTGTCACCCAAGGCCGCAATTTCTGCAGAATTCATACCGTGTAAACCAGGTGTAAATCTCGTATTGGATATCACCAATGGCGATAGTATCATCTGGGATTTCGGCGATGGAACCCCCATCCAACGAACCACTGGGAATGGCGTAATTAAAAGAAATTATCAATATACCGCCGGACAGTATACCGCCAAAGTGGTCATAAAAAACGCAGCCTCCGGTTGCTCCGACTCACTAGAACTGCCCCTGCAAATCAACAGCGACAGTACCCATGAAGTCAAAATCGCCAACGTATTTACCCCCGGAAACGCCGATGGCAAAAACGACTGCTTCCGCGTGTATGGCATTTCCACCTCCTGTGAAGAAGCAGAACTGCGTATTTTCAATCGCTATGGTGAGAGAATTTTCTTCACCAAAAATTTAGACGAATGCTGGAACGGCCGCGTTAACAACAATGGCCCCATTCTGCCCGCAGGTACCTATTTCTATCAACTGAATATCGTCAAAAGCCCTTACATTCCCAGTCCAAAACTGTACAATGGGGTCATCCAACTCGTGCGTTAAGCAATACTTTCCGCTTCAACCTCCGGCGCGATTTTCTTCACCAAGCCCTGCAATACCTTGCCAGGACCCACTTCTGTGAATTTCAAACCACCGTCTGCCACCATCGCCCTTACACTCTGTGTCCAGCGCACCGGCGCGGTTAACTGCGCCACCAAATTGCGCTTGATTTCACCCTGATCTGTCACCGCACTCGCAGTGACATTCTGATAAATGGCACACATCGGCGTAACAATTTCAGTGGCTTCAATGGCCTTTGCCAATTTCTCTCTGGCTGGCTCCATCAACGGACTGTGGAATGCACCGCCCACAGGCAATATCAATGCCCGCTTCGCGCCCGCTGCCTTCATGCCCTCGCAAGCAGCCTCAACCGCTGCATAAGCACCTGAAATCACCAACTGTCCAGGACAGTTGTAATTGGCAGGAACCACCACACCCTCTGTCTCAGCACAAACTGCCTCCACCTTTTCATCGTCCAAGGCCAACACTGCCGCCATAGTACCTGAGACCAATTCACAAGCCTCCTGCATCGCCAACGCACGCTGCTCAACCAGTTTCAAACCATCTTCAAAACGCATCGCACCCGCAGCTACCAATGCACTGAACTCACCCAAACTGTGTCCAGCAACCATATCGGGCTTAAACTCAG
>DBCP01000004.1:6904-8078 GCA_002293105.1 Bacteroidetes bacterium UBA955
ACACTCGTTTGACGCAAATCTTCGTCGGTGCCGTGAAACATCAAATCAGTAATCCTAAATCCCAATATATCGTTCGCCTGCTCAAACAGGGCTTTCGCTTGTTCATTGCTGTCGTACAGGTCTTTACCCATACCCACAAATTGACTTCCCTGTCCAGGGAATACATAGGCGTGCTTGCTCATAGAAGCGCAAAAATAAACCTAAAATCCAACAAATGAGAAAATCACCCGCCGCCCGACAACAATTTGGCACCCCGCCAATAGCGCCAGGCACCATACATCAAACCCAAAAACAACAACTCCGCAACCGCAACCCAACCGTAAAACCCCATCAAATCTCTCGTGCCTATAAGATCTTTCAACCACAACAATGGCAATACATGCCACAAATACACACCCAATGATTGCTGACCAATCCACTCAAAGACCGAAGACTTTGGCAAAGCATCAGCCCGCATCAACCGGAAAATTGCAATCAACAAAAATACATTCGCAAAAATCCAAACCCCATCGCGCATCCCATCAGTAATGCCCGCATGGAAATAAAACATCCCTCCATAAATCCCCAACAACAAAGACCCCGATACCCAGAAAATCCAAGACCGTGTGCCCAATTTTTCCTCCCGCAATACCAATCCCAACACAAAAAATAAGAAATAATGTGGACGCAATGTATGTATCAACAACCCCGCCGAATACTGTCCCATCAAACCCACCAATTCCAACATCCAAACCGATTTTACATAGAAAAATGGCAATGAAATCACCATCCCCACGAGAAAAACTTGCAAGCGAGAAAACCCACGGACCGACATAAACCAAGTCAGGAAACTCCAAAACAAATACGCAGGCACAAACCACAAATGATAAAAAGGTACCGACAAATACCCAATCCAGCCCTTCCACAGCGGTGTCTTCACCCCAAATGCGCCCAAATAGGCTGCGTAAACAACCATCGCCAAGACCCACGGTAAAATTAGGCGCACCCAATATCTACCCAAAAAAACCGACAATGAATCGCCACCAGATCGCGAGTACGGAAACAAATACCCCGCCAACGCAATGAAAAAGGGCATGTGAAACCCATAAATCATATAGCGACCAATACTTTGGTCTAAACGACCTTGCAATACATGTCCAACCACCACCAACAAAACCAAACAGCCCTTAATGCC
>DBCP01000004.1:8157-8771 GCA_002293105.1 Bacteroidetes bacterium UBA955
TCCAACCAACGGAGTTCTTTTTCATCCAAATCACTGGCAATTTGTTGCAAAGTTGCACTCACAGCGGTAATGCGTTCAAAATCAGTGGTTAAACCAGACATTTCCAATTCCAACGCCTTTTTCTGATTCTCCAATTGCTCAATTTCCTTGCCCAATTGCTCGTATTCAAACTTTTCCTTGAAAGTCAGCTTCCTCTTTTCCTCGGTTTTTAAATTGGCCGATACCGCCGCAACCGCCGATTTTTCCGCCGTCACATCGCCATGAACAGTGCCCGATTTAATCCCAGTAGGCGCCGCTTTGCCTTTCGAGTTACCACCCTTGGCGATGGCCGCCTGCTCAGCATCATCCCACTCTTTCCAAGTTCTGTATTCCGTGTAATTCCCCGGAAAATCCCTCACCTTGCCCTCGCCCTCAAACACAAATACGTGATCCACCAACTTATCCATAAAGTATCGATCATGCGTTACCACCAACACACAACCCGAATAATCCATCAAAAACGCTTCCAACGTAGCCAATGTCAAAATATCCAAATCATTGGTAGGCTCATCCAAAATCAAGAAATTGGGATTCTTGATTAGCACCATCATCAAAAACAAACGACGTCTTTCGCC
>DBCP01000036.1:0-5805 GCA_002293105.1 Bacteroidetes bacterium UBA955
TCCAACGCAGTTTTGCGGATGTTGCTTTCGGTGTAACCCGGACAGGCGATCAATACGTGTAGGCCGGTTTCCAAATTTTCGCATCGCAAACTCTCCAAAAAGCCTTGCATGGCAAACTTACTGGCGCTGTATCCGGTTCTCGCTGGCAAACCTTTGAAACCCGCAATGGAAGAAATACCAACTACTGAACCTTTGTTGGCCAATAAAGAGGGTAGCGCATATTTTGTGCAATAGACCGTCCCCCAAAAATTGGTATTCATCAATCGTTGTAATACTGAAATGTCTGTGTCCTCAAAAATCCCGCGCATTGAAATCCCCGCGTTGTTTATCAAAACATCGATTTTGCCCCACTGTGCCATGGCATCGTCTACAAATCGTTTACAATCGGCTTCAATACTCACATCGCCAATGGTGGTGTGGATCTTGGAACTTTGCGACCGATCGCCCAGAATTTCCGTGCAAGCCCTAACAGTTTCCTGTAATCCATCTGCCGAGCGAGCCATCAAACCCACCACAAAACCGCGTTTAACAGCTTCAATGGCCAATGCACGACCTATGCCCGATGAGGCTCCTGTGATGAGTGCAACACGCAGATTCATGTTAGGATTTCCATTTGATGGAACAACCCACCGCTGGAATTTCAGGGTAGTCGATTTCCAATCCATCTAGCGCGAATTCAATGGCATCTTCCAGATACACGCGCATTACGGCTGCTTCGTTATCCCACGCATCGTCAATGGCACCTTTGTACACCAATTCTCTGCGGGCATTGAACAAAAAGACTTCCGGGGTTTTCGTTGCACCCAATTGTTTCATGATTTCTTGAGACTCGTCATGCAAATAAGGGAATGTTACGCCATACTGCTTGGACAAACGCTTCATATCATCAAATGAATCTGTAGGTTGCTGGGTAACATCGTTTCCGTTGATTGCCAATACACCCAAATTGTCCTCTTCATATTGTTTCGCCAAATAGACCAAACGCGGCCAATAGGCTTGGGCGTAGGGACAATGGTTGCAAGTCACAACCACCAACAAAGCGCTTTTGTCGGCCATGTGATACGTACTAACGATGTTGCCATCGATGTTTTTTAATTCAAAATGTTGCAAAGAATCGCCAATGTTCATAAGTCTGAATTTACCCGCAATTTACGCAATAGAATGCTCATTTGTGGGTTTTTTGTTGGCGCGATTATTTGGGAAGATGGCTGCTTTGAGGTTACTTTGCGAGACTCATGGATCAATTCATTGTTTCAGCCCGTAAGTATCGTCCCACCACGTTTGAAGATGTAGTGGGTCAGCGTCAAGTGGCCGAAACATTGATGCATGAAATCAACAACAACAAATTGGCCCAAGCCTTTTTGTTTACAGGGCCGAGAGGGGTAGGTAAAACTACTTGTGCGCGAATTTTGGCCAAGGTGATCAATGCCCAAGATGGCGGCGATCCCAACCAAGATTATGCATTCAATATTTTTGAATTGGATGCGGCGAGTAACAACTCGGTGGAAGATATCAGGCACCTAATTGATCAAGTGCGCATTCCTCCGCAAGTGGGTAGGTACAAGGTGTACATTATTGATGAGGTGCATATGCTATCTACAGCGGGATTCAACGCTTTTTTGAAAACCCTGGAAGAACCGCCATCCTACGCCATATTTATCCTGGCAACCACAGAGAAGCACAAGATATTACCCACGATTTTATCGCGCTGTCAAGTCTTTAACTTCAATCGCATTGAGACCAAAGACATGGTAGAGCACCTGAAAGGCATCGCCCAGAAGGAGAATATTGAAGCCAGTGAAGATGCGCTGCACTTGATTGCCCGTAAAGCAGACGGTGGTTTGCGTGACGCACTCTCCATGTTTGATCAATTGGTGAGCTTCGGTGGGGGTAAAATCACCTATGAATCTGCCGTTGATATTTTGAGCGTACTAGATCTAGACACCTTCTTTGATGTTGCTAATTTGTTATCTTCATCGAATATCGGCGATGCACTTTTGATATATGATGGTATCATAAAGAAAGGGTTCGATGGATCAACGTTTTTGGGTGGATTGGCTTCCCATTTCAGAAACCTCGCTGTAAGCAAAGAGACCAAGACACAGACGTTACTCGATGTTTCTGAGTCCTTCAAATCGAAGTATTTGGAACAATCCTCAGCATTGTCGTTTGCGTTCATCCTCAATGGACTCAACATGGTTTCTGAGGCCGAAGAGAAATACAAACAATCGAGAAATCCCAGACTTTTGGTTGAGTTGATGCTCATGAAATTGGGACATCTCAACGCATTCATCCAAAGTATACCTTCCCTTGAGGAAGTAAAAAAAAAAGTAGGACAGCCTAGCGAAGCGGTCAAAGTTGCCCCATTGAAGCGATCTGCTTCCATTGTAGAGGATAAACCCAAAGTAGAAGCACCGGAAATTTTGCCTACGCCTGAGGTGGATGTAGTTCGACAAGCTGCCCAACAAAATACGATCGAAGATGTCAAAACATCGAATGCTACAGGTAACGGTGACAGGTTGGATGGTGCATTACAGCAGGCCAACAAAACCCCTGCGTTGCAGCCGAAAGATTCGGATAAAGTTGAAACCAATCGATTGAAAGTGAGCAGTTTTGAGGAGTTTAAACGCAAAAAAAGTGCTCTTCAAACCGCAGAATTGGCATCAGAATTGGCTGCCAACCAAGCAAATGGTGAGCGTGAGGATGGAAATGAACAAGATGCTTTGGATTCATCCGCAGCGGAATCACCAATAAATGCTGGATTAGCATCCAATAGTTCAAAGAAAACATTGGATGAGTTTTGGGTTGATTTTTATCAAACACAAACCCCGAGGGTGTTGACCTGTTTGAAAGGTTTGAAGTATGGAATAGAAGAAGGACAGCTAGTCATCACTTTGAACGCTTCACACCAAGATGGAATTATCGAGGAAATTCGACCTCTCATGATGCAAGCCATCAAAAAACAAGTTGCTCATTTGAAAATTCAATCCATCCAAACCGTGATGGGAAAAATCGAAGTGCAGGAAAGAAGACCTTACACCGACAAAGAAAAGTTGGATTATTTGGTTAAAAAACATCCGGGACTCGCTGAGGCCCTGGAATCACTGCATTTGCGATTGCCATAATTAATTAAAAATTGGCTTAAAACACCGAAGAATCTTCGTTATTTTTGTGGTTGATGTCCACAACGGATCTTTCCTTTCAAAACACCTCTGTGGCCTTTGCCCACAAGTCGAACGGTGACCTCGTTAAAGCCCGCTGGCTGTTCAGGTCTTTCAATTTTCCGGCATTGCTTACCTATGGACCGTCCATGGCAAAAGCAGCGGTTTTCTTGGGGTTGAAATTCACCATCAAAAAAACCATCTTTCAACAATTTTGTGGCGGCGAGAACATTGAAGAGTGCAATGTGGCCATTCAAAATTTGGCACAGAGTGGAATAGGAACCATTTTGGATTATTCTGTAGAAGGGGAAGAAAGCGAAGAAACGTTCGATGCAACCTGCGAGGAAGTACTAAGAACCATCGCCCGTGCCAAAGGGAATGGGGATATTCCTTTTTCCGTGTTCAAAACCACCGGCATCATGTCGTCGGATGTATTAGAGGCGGCTTCTTCCGTAATAGAAGTGAATCAAATTGTCGATAGTTCACTGATTGAAAATTTACTTTCTGAAAATCTGCAGCCCGCTTGGAAACAGGGGTATGCTAGATTCATGAAGTTGTGTAACGCCGCTGCAGATAGTCGTGTGAGGATTTTTGTTGATGCTGAAGAGTCTTGGTTACAATCGGCCATTGACTTAATGACAACCTACGCCATGGAAACCTTGAATAAGGAACAAGCATGGGTATACAATACGTTACAGATGTATCGTCATGATCGGTTGGCGTATTTGGAGCGACAGGTAGCAGAAGGTAAATGTCATTATGGCTACAAACTGGTTCGCGGGGCCTACATGGAAAAGGAGAGGGCTAGGGCTACAAGCAAGGGCTATCAAGACCCGATTCAGCCGGATAAAGAAGCTACCGACAGAGATTATGATAGTGCCGTGACCTTTTGTTTGGAAAATCACAACCGGGTCGCTGTTTGTATAGCTACGCACAATGAGAAATCATCGCTGTTGGGTACGCAGTTGGTCAATCAATATCAATTGCCGAAAGCCGACTGGAGAGTATCGTTTTCTCAGTTACTGGGTATGAGCGATCACATTAGTTTTAATCTATCGAATAGTGGCTATAAAGTAAGTAAATACGTGCCATATGGCCCGGTTCTTTCTGTTATTCCCTACTTGACAAGAAGGGCGCAAGAGAACAGTGGGATGGCGGGACAAATGGGCCGAGAGTTGGCGCTGATTGAAGAGGAAATCAAAAGAAGGAAAGCATGAATTGGAAGCAACATTGGTATAAGTGGATAGCGGCAATTTGCTTGTTTTATGTGATTCTTGGGGGATTGTTTCTTCCGCTTAAGCCGGGTATTTCGGGTTTGTCGCCTGTGAAAATCACCACGGGCTCAACACAAACACTAAAAATCAATGTCTACAACGCGCCTTGGTTGAAAGAAAATGCTTTCGGTGATCAAAATATTGGTAACGGCGAGTTTCAGATTCCGGGGAAGGTGATTTTGGTTTCAAAGGGCATACAAGGCCGATGGGAAACTAGTAAAATCAAGTTTTCTGGTAATCACGGGCAGTTGTTGGCCGATATTGATTTTACCATGGGCGATGCCAAAATCCCCAATGAGTATTACTCGGTTTTTGTGGAACTATCGAACGGAAAATATTTGGGCTTACCCGATGCCATATTTGTGGAGCGCGGCTTGGATGACACAGCCAAACCTTCCACCTTCATTCCCAAAGTGAATGCGGCCATTGAAACGAATCGTGAAATTTTCGAAATGAAATTTCCCAACCGCATGGTGCTGAATGAGAGTGTGAGAAACTTGTTCTATCACGTGCCAATGTGGTTTGCGATGTTGGCGCTGTTGGGCATGGCATGCTGGTATGCCGTGAGATATTTGCGTTTTGGACAGCTCCAAGACGATGTATTTGCAGATTCATTGATTCGAGTGGGTATTTTGGCGGGTACTTTGGGCTGCATTACGGGTGCTGCATGGGCAAGAGTAACTTGGCAATCCTGGTGGCCTGCTGCGGATCCCAAGCTCAATGGGGTGGCCATTGGTATGACCATGTATTTGGCCTATTTGCTACTGAGATCTACCTTGTCTGACCCCTTTCAAAGGGCAAGGATTACCTCGGTGTATTCCGTGTTTATTTTCCCGATTTTCATCGCCCTGATAGTGATAATGCCAAAATTGTCGCCCAATTCTTTGCACCCAGGTTCTGGTGGCACTGTAGGCTTCAATAAATATGACTTGGACTCTACAATGCGATTGTTCTTCTATCCTGCTGTGATAGGATGGATTGCATTGTTTTATTGGATCGCTAATTTGCGATATAGAATCGCTACGTTAAAAGAAAAACAACTCAACGAATGAAACAGACCATCACAGAGCAATTCGACGTCAATGCGGCGGAGTTATTGGCTCAGCACAACTTGATGAATGCGGTGTATGCTGTATTGACCATCATTTTTGTCGGAATTTTGTTATATCTCTTTAGATTGGATCGTAAAATTTCCAAAATCGAAAAACAATCATGAAACCCTTTCACCTGATTCTATTGATAATGGCCGGCATCGGGATCGCTACGGTTATTAGCATGTATGGAAACACAACGCAATACGTGGCTTTTCCAGATGCTCAGCGTATCGCCCAAGAAAACCCCGGAAAAACCGTGCATGTGGTTTGTAAGCT
>DBCP01000036.1:5923-10684 GCA_002293105.1 Bacteroidetes bacterium UBA955
ACCAAACCAAAACCTGCTCAATTTGAACATTTGGAAAAGATGGTTTTGATAGGAACTTATCAAGAGGATCACTTCTTGGCCACAGAAATTTTGAGTAAGTGTCCTTCCAAATATGAAGATGCACCAGGAGCATCAACAGCCTCAAAATGAATACAACTGCAGCCCCCGTCGTATTTAATGGTGAATGGCTTTGGCTGGGAAACCTAGGTCACGCCTTTGTGATACTTTCGTTTGTAGCCTCCTTGCTGTCGGCGATTTTTTACTTCCAGCACGAACAAAACAAATTAACGAGCGGACTCAGTTGGGGTAAGCGCTTTTTTCAGATTCATGCCGCGTCCATCGTTGCAGTCTTTGTCATTCTGTTTTCCATCATTTTTTATCACCGATACGAGTTTCATTACGCTTGGCGACATTCGAGCAACAGCTTGCCTGTATATTACATGATTTCTTGCTTTTGGGAAGGACAAGAGGGTAGTTTCTTGTTGTGGTTGTTTTGGAATGCAATGATAGGATTGATTTTGCAGCGAGTAGCCAAAGCATGGGAATCGCCGGTAATGGTGGTCGTTGCGTTTGCACAGATTGCGTTGGGATCGATGTTGTTGGGTTTCCATTGGGGCGATTTGAAAATTGGCAGTTCCCCCTTTGATTTGTTGCGTGAACAACGTCCGGATTTCCTTAATATACCCATTTTGGGCCAAATAGGCGTAGGGAATTACCTTGAAGTATTCAAAGACGGAAACGGTTTGAATGCTCTTTTGCAAAACTATTGGATGGTGATACATCCGCCAACCTTGTTTTTGGGCTTTGCCACTGCGATTGTTCCCTTTGCATATAGTATTGCAGCCCTTTGGCGTAATAACGACAGGGGTTGGGTATCTCATGCCTTAATTTGGAGTTTGGTTTGTGCTGGTATTTTGGGCTTGGGGATTATCATGGGTGGTTTTTGGGCCTATGAAGCGCTCTCCTTCGGTGGATACTGGGCTTGGGATCCAGTAGAAAACGCATCCCTCATGCCGTGGCTTATCATGGCTAGCGCGGCGCATATGTTGATTATTACCAAAGCCACAGGCCGACATCTCTTTACCTCACATTTGTTAACTCAGATCGCGTTTTGGTTGGTATTGTATGCAACCTTCCTTACCCGCAGCGGAATTCTGGGCGATGCAAGCGTGCATTCATTCACAGATTTGGGTCTGTCAGGACAATTGTTGTTGTTCTTGTTGGCTTTCTTGGCATTTGCTTTGGTGGTTGTCCTTCAAGGGAAAAAGCGGATGATGGCACTATATGGTATTTTAACCGCTTTGCTGTTGCCGATGGTCCTATCATATAGCATTTCATCGCCAGAAGCCATTGAAACCTTTTATCAGTGGTTGAAAGGACTTGGAACTGTTTTGTTCGTTGGTTGGTTGGTGTACTACATTTATGTACTTTACCAAAGAACCAAAGCCGATATGGGCGATGAGGCGCTTCATTCCAGGGAATTTTGGATGTTCCTCGGTTCGATGTTCTTGATTCTGTCATTGGTTCAAGTATTTGCCGCTACCAGCATACCGGTATTTAACAAACTGTTTGGATACAAAACCGCTGTACCTGCCGCTGCAGATTATAACCGTGTACAACTTTGGTTAGCCATGCCCATCATGCTGTTAATGAGCATAGGGTATTGGTTTAAGTTTAGGGCTACTGATTGGTCCAGCTTGAAGAAACCGTTTGTGCAATTGGGTGCGGGTGTATTGGTGCTGACCGCTTTGCTGATGTTTGGATTTGACATCAAGGAATTTAAGTTTGTCTTATTCTTGGCGTTAACCATTGCATTGGTGTTGGCCAATACCGTTTACGGGTATCAGAAAAAGAAATTAGAGTGGATCCGCTGGGGAGGCAATATCGCACACATGGGTTTTGGTATTTTGTTGATGGGCGTCCTTGTGTCCTCCGTGAACAAGAATATATTGTCGGCCAGCAAAGAGGGTATTGATTTGGCACCTGAAGTTGACCAAAAAGGCAATCAGGATGTCAAAGGGGTGAAGTTTAACCGTGAAAACCAATTGTTATACAAAGGAAAGCCTCAACCTTTACAACAATACACTGCGTTGTATATTGATGAAAGAAAAGGACTTGGGGTTGATAGTATCGACAAATACTTTAAGGTTGCTTTCATCAAGAAAGACGAAAAAGGAAATACCATTGATAGTTTCATTTTGGAGCCAAAAACGCAGAACAATCCCAAAATGGGATTATTGGCTGAGCCATCGACCCGACATTTTATTCATAAGGACATCTTCACCCATGTAAACTATGAGAGCAGTATGGATCGTAAAGAGCCATTCAGCAATTTTCGTGTAGATACCGTTGGTTTCTTTAGGCCTTTCATTACCCAAACAGGCAAAGTGGTGATGACCATTGATAGTATCAATCGCAGTATGGATAGCTCGGGACTCAGGGTTCAATTGGCCATCAAAGCGAAGCGTTTGGGTGATTCTATTTGGTTGCGTCCTGAGTTTTTAATCAATGAAATAACTGGCTCATTTGATATGAAACCTGCCGAAAGCAATCGATTTGGGATTATGGCAACAATATTGAATTTGCAAATCATCGATCCAAATCCCGCTTCACAGAATATTCGTTTTGTGATTCAAACAGGTGAGAAGACGCCCGTTTGGGATTATGTAGTCATACAAGTCATAGAATTCCCGTGGATCAATTTGGTATGGGCTGGTACGATTATCATGGTAATTGGATTTGTATTAGCGATCATCAACAGAATTAAGAAACAAAAGCAACTCGCAGCATGAGTAGACGCTTGCTAATATGGGGCTATGGCCGTGTTGGCAGCGCAGTGATACATCGATTATTGCACCAACAACAAATAGATCATTCACCCTGCAAGTTTGATTCCTTGTTGGTCATCAGTAATCAGCCACAGCCGTTGAATTTGTCAGCAGTTGTTTGGATAAACGACGATGAATTTGCATTGAATCCAAAATCCTTTTTGCAATCAACGGATGTAGTACTTTTAACAGTCCCAGACAGTCGGGTTTTGCAGTGCGCGATCACTTGCGACTTTGATGGAATCACCGTATTTCATAGCAGTGGTGCTACACCACGAGTAATAATGGAAAAAGCCGATAGCGCTGTGTTTTATCCTTTACAGACATTTTCTTTAGGTGGGGAGGTTGATTGGATTCACGTGCCTGTTTTTGTTGAAGCGATGGGTGATGCAGAGAAACAAATCGCCCATAATCTGGCCATTTCGCTCGGTGTAGAACGATGCGAGGAAATTTCCTTTTCACAGCGCGAGAAGTTGCATTTGGCTGCGGTATTTGCCAACAACTTTACCATCGCCATGGCAGGTATCGCTCATGATATTCTCGAAGAAAATGGCTTATTGTCGACATGGATACAGCCAATACTCGCGCAAACTGCCCTGAACTTGGGTTCTGAAAATCCTTGGGACAAACTTACGGGTCCAGCGAAACGAGGCGATGATAAAACCATGGCGAATCACCAAGAATTGCTTAAAAATCACCCGACACTCAAAGCACTTTACGAGCAAATGAGTGGGTACATCCAAGCCAAGAACACCAAGGCTTAGACGCACCCATCATCATTAAAATAAGTTGTACCGGAACCCTGCGTAAACAGTGTATCCATTGGTAGGTCCCCAAGCATATCCTGCATCAAACTGGTTGCTCGCTGGCACCTCCCAATTCATCACAGGGTGATGGTTTTGTACATTCCCCAAGTTCTCTCCACCGATGTACCATTCGAAAGATGGACTCATAACCTTGCGGATCTGGAAATTAATCACCACGTAATCGGGACTGTAACCAGGATGTTTCGGGTGATTAACCGCCGAATAGTAGGGCAATCTCTTTTTGCTGTTATACTGTGCAATAAAGTCGAAATACCATTTGTTCCTAGTGTTGTATTGCATCACTGCCAATGCGCGATGAACCGATTGCAGGGGCTGCTGTACGAACTGACTATCGAGCCATACCCGAGAATCTATCCAACGATAACTCAACTTATAACTCCATCTACGATGAAAATAGGCCGAAAAATCGATCTGTGCGGTACGTGTTCTACCTGCTTGATCTCCAGAAACCGAATGAACCAACAGTTGGTGGTCTGACAAATCCCTATCCACCAAAACTTGCGATTGAAATCGAGTTTCGAAAACATCCATGGCCAATGTAGCGGGGTAGTCGTTAACCATGAAATTACCCAAATAACTCAAACCATAATTCCATGCTTTTTCTTGTGGCATCCACTGCTGATTGATCAATTGCGATTGGTCAATATACAATGTTCTTCCATTGATGAATTGGGGTAGGTGTTCAGATAGGAAATAACTACTTCTGCGCGCCAGGCCGCCCTGTGCGTTGAATCGATGTTGTTTGTTTAAACTCCATTTGAGATGTACGCGCGGCGTTGCATAGAATCCATAGACCGAATGCCAATCGCCTCGCAGGCCAAATACGGCTGAAATGGCATCGCCCTCTAGGGTATATTCACCAAAAACACCCGCCGTTTTCTGCCAACCATCGAGCGCAAAGGTATCGCCATTGTCATTTGATAAAGACTCTTGTATATGACTTCCCAAGGCAGAAATACCGAGTTTTAAATTGTGCTCGTTTTTTTCCGGAATTTGGTAAATACTGCTGTAGTAAATGCGGTCCTCTTGCCCTTGGTAATTACGCCCTTGCAGGGAATTCAACAATGAGCCGAGCTTGTGTCTGGATACATTGAAAATATTGCCTA
>DBCP01000036.1:10747-12729 GCA_002293105.1 Bacteroidetes bacterium UBA955
TGCTGTTCTTCAAAATCAAAACGCATCGCCGAGTTGTCGTTGCTGATTTCGGTCAATGAGCCCGCTTTCAATGAACCGCCATCCTTGCGATCTTGATACCCCAAAAATCCAAATTGAGATTCCATTTTCTTGCCCGGGATTTGGGTGTGGTTGCTGATGAAATAACGTTGGGAGAGTGGCATATCAGCCAGACCATCATCGCCCATATCGGTTGTGCGATACTGACCGCCAGAGTGCAAATAGGTATGCGACAAAGCCCTGTTCGCTGCAATGGTTTTGACTATTGCATTCGCTTCGGCCCGACCTTGGTGATTGCTGTAGGCATTAAAGTAGAGTCTCGGATCTTTGATGTCGGCCTTCATTTGGTAGTTCAAACCGCCCGTTAACCCGTCGGCTCCCAGAGTTGCAGAACCGGCACCCTTGGCTAAATGGACTGACGAGACCATGGGTCCCGGAATGTTGCTCAATCCGTTTAAAGTTGCCAATCCGTTGATGCTGGGAATGTTCTCGCGCGACATCAATACATATTTACCCGCCAAACCAAGCATTTCAACTTGTTTGATGCCTGATACACCGTCAGCATTACTCACTTCAACGGTATTGCTCAGCTCAAAACTCTCAGATAACGTGCAGCAGGCTGCTTTTTTGAATTCGTTTTCGGTGAGAACCTCTGTGAGTCCAACTCCTTTGCCACTGTAGAATGCTCCACGTTCCTTTTTAATGGTCAGCGTAGACAAAGTGTCAACATTACCCTGTTTAGTGGGCGTTAAGGAATCCGCTTGGGCTGAAAGATCAGAGAATTGTGAGAAGGCGAATACAAAAAATCCAGCAATTAGTGATGATTGTGTTCCCATCCGTCGTCGTCTTGGCGATATTTACAGCAATCTGGCAAGCTTTCATATACCACGTTGCTGGCTTTGACCTTTTCCGTGTCATGTCCAACCATAGCAACCATATTGTGCAATTGGATTTCTTGCAATTTTCTGGGGTCATAGGTGACCGTAAGGATTTTTGACTCCAAGTTGAACACCGCTTTTAAAACGCCTTTTTTGTCTAGTGCGCCTTCAATGCGATTTTTGCAATCGCCACAGTTGGCCTCAACGGCAAATGTGATGGTTACTTTTTTGAGTGGTTTCGGTGCGAAATGTAGAGAAGTAGCAGGGATTGTTGCATCTGCTGTATTGGCGAAACATAAGAGTATCGCTGCAATGATTGTGATTGTTTTTGTTTTCATGTTGTGTTTATTATTGGTATTGTTTGTTTATCGATCAGTAGCGATAAAATCAAATAATCCAAATACAAAGTGCGGATTGATTGGGCCGGCAGGGCAAATTATCTGGAGGATGTTGCCTGGCTGATACCACACTTTGTTGACCAACACTGAAAAGTTGTGAAACATAATTCAATCCAATCCACGCTGGAACATTCCATGGGATGGTTTTTTCTAATTTGAATTTGATCAAAGAAACCGGTAGCGGTAGGAGCGAAAAGAAATAGGCTTCGGTGCAGCAAGCAACTGCAATTTTGTGTGAAGTTTCACAAACGTTCTTCTTGCTGCAACAATTGTCTTTGGGTTGCTCGTTCTCTGAAACTTCCGTTGCACAATCATCGGCCCAAATATGAACTCCGTCTTCGTCGCAAATGTGATACGCCATTTGCGCTGCACCGCTAGATAGCAGGACCAAAATCATGGTTATCACCGACATGAATTTACGCATCCATACAAAGTTAGAGAAATTTCTATTCCATTGGTGATTTGTTTGTATTATCGCATTTAGAACATGAGTTGGCGTAATTTATTCAGAGTCAAAACCGATTTCCCTGTAAACCATGAGTCAGGTTCCTTAAAAAGGGTGCTGGGAGTGCGGGATTTGACATTTTTTGGCATAGCGGCCATCATTGGCGCAGGTATCTTTAGTTCCATCGGAGAGGCTTGTGCTGCAGGTGGACCTGCGAGTGTGTATTTGATTGTGATTTGCGGA
>DBCP01000036.1:12837-25141 GCA_002293105.1 Bacteroidetes bacterium UBA955
GGAATTGTTCGCATGGATCATTGGCTGGGCATTGATCATGGAATATGCCATCGGCAATATTTATGTGGCTTTTTCTTGGTCTGGCTATGTGGTTCACTTGTTGGATCAGATTGGTTGGGTTCTACCGCGATGGTTGGTAACGGATTATTCTACGGCCCATGATACCTTTTTAATGGTCTCTGACAAAATGCAAACGGCGGTTGATATAGGTAGATATGGCAGTTTATGGGACGCCGCCAATTTGGGAGGGTATAGTGTGGCCGAGAAACAGGCTTTTGAAGCATTTGCGTCAGCACCCACGCTGTTGGGTTTGCACATTGTATTCGATGCGCCCGCATTATTGATTAATTTATTGATTACAGCGCTGGTTTATAGGGGTGTGAAAGAGTCTAGAAATGCCTCAAACGTGATGGTGGTATTGAAGTTAATCGCCATTGTTCTTGTGATTGCCGTTGGGGCTGCCTATATCGACACCAAAAATTATGAGCCATTTATGCCGGAGGGATTTCAGGGTGTGATGCAGGGTGTGTCGGCCTTGTTTTTTACCTACATAGGGTTCGATGCGGTCAGTACCTTGGCCGAGGAGTCTAAAAATCCGCAACGCGATCTGCCCCGTGGGATGTTCTATTCCTTGCTGATTTGCACCATCCTTTATATTTTAATCACCTTTGTGCTCACGGGCATGGTTCCTTATAAATCGTTGGCCGTTGGTGATCCTTTGGCTTTTGTCTTGGGCGAGCGTGGCATCGATTGGTTAGAATACATCGTATCCATTGTGGCGGTGGTGGCAATGGCGAGTGTTTTGTTGGTGTTTCAGATGGGACAGCCCCGCATTTGGCTGAGCATGAGTAGGGATGGATTATTGCCGCCTGCATTTGCGAAAATTCATCCCAAATACAGTACGCCTTCGTTTTCTACCATCGTGACAGGACTCATGGTGGGGGTTCCAATTTTGTTTACCAATGAACATTTTGTACTCGATTTTACCAGTATCGGGACCATTTTCGCTTTTGTGTTGGTTTGCGGTGGTGTTCTTCTATTACCTCCAAGAAAAGAAGGAGAGGGTAAAGGTTTTCGGATGCCATATATCAATGGGAAATTCATTTTTCCAACAATAATATCAATTTCTATCGCAATAGTCCGATACAATTTTCCTCAGTATTTTTCATCCTTGATGGATTGGACACAATGGCATACTATGTTCACCGTGGCACACGGTTTATACTGGATCATGCTTGTGGTCCTGGCGATTTTTTCTTTCCTCAGAAGCTGGTCTTTGATTCCTTTGTTGGGCTTGAGTATTTGTGCCTATTTATTGACAGGCATGGAAGCGAACAATTGGTATTGGTTCTTTGGTTGGTTTGGCTTGGGCTTAATTGTTTATTTTTCCTACGGGTATCGCAAAAGCAAACTCGCAAGGGCTTAATATTGTACAGTATGATAGATTTACCCAGAAAAGACGTACCCGAACGCAAAGAAAAAGGGATTGCCGATGTGGTAAAACGCATGAATGATCGCTATCATCTGACCCAAAAGCACAATGAAATTGAATTGGTTAAGCACTGGAACGACATTGTAGGTCCACTCATTGCCAAGCATACTGCCAGTGTGACTATCAAGGGTAAAACGCTCTACGCTTCTTTTGATCAAGCCCCACTTAAAAATGAAATGTTCTTACAGCGGGAGGTGCTATTACAAAAGGTGAATGAGAAAATGGGTGTGGGGTTTATCGAAAAGATATTTATTGGCTAGCGGCCGCGTTTTTTGTCCGCTCTCGTTGCGCCAGAGCTTTCTCAATGCTTACATTGAGTTCAAATCCCACGATGATTGTTAATACGTTGATGTAAATCAAAATCATCAAAGCGATGATTGCTCCAATCGAACCATACACCTTGTTGTAGGTGTTAAAGTTGTTGACATACATCCCAAAGGCCAAGGTAGAGATTCCTCCCAAAACGGTAGCGGTGATACTTCCTGCACTCAAAAATCGCCAACGTTTGGTGTTGGAAGGACCAAAATAATAAATACTGGAGATCCCAATTTGAAACAATGCAGCCAAAACAATGTACTCCAAGAACAAAATAATGAAGGCGTAAACACTGGCGAAAGGCCAATTGTGCTCTGTGATGTATGCCACACTCTGAAATGCCCAAGTAAGGAGGAGCAATGCTACAATGATCAACAAACTGATCCAAAAAGTCATGAATATGGCTTTTCCGCGTACCTGAAGCCAGTTTTTCTTCTTGGCGAAGGGTAATCGACGGTTAAAGGAATTGATGAGCAAATGAAAGGCATTGGAAGCAAAGTAAATTGTTGTGACAAAACCAAAAGAGAGCAATCCTGAATTTTGTTTGTTTAATATCTCCAAAATGGTTTCTTGGATTTCATGGAATGTTTGCTTGGGTAGTACCCTGGACAACTCTTGAATGAACTGGGTTTTAAGTCCGTGTAATGGCAAATATCCAATCAGCGTAAGCAAAAAGATGATGGCCGGAAATAGGGCCAAAAAAAAGTTGAAACTCAAACTCGATGCCCGGGTGTTGAGGTTTTCCATGAACATCGAACGAAAAAAGTACTTTCCAACATTGTACACACTTTCGCCCTGTAGCGCTTTTAATCGTGTTCGCTTCAGATAAAGAATAAACGGATGCTGGTCTTCCGTGTCCCCAGGCAGTGGTTCGTTGCTGTTGAAGAAATCCTCGTCCGACAGTTGCTCATCAGCAGCAGAATCAAGTCGATTTTTGATGGATTTATAATACCCCATGGATTTCGTTCAACAAAGAAGCGTTAAAATTCGTACTTATCTAGAATTACTTGTGGCACTTTTACAGGGCGAAGGTCGGATTTTCTGGCATAGAACATTTCTGTAATGGCTGTACTCAATAATTCCCCATTTTGGTTCAGAACACGATAATGGAACGTACAACGAATGGCAGGTTTTTCTGGAATACTCACCTCAATACTCAATAAATCATCGTATCGAGCAGCCTTTTTAAATTCAAAACTCATCGATCTCACGGGCATAATCAACCCGTCATCTTCCATTTCCTTGTAAGTAATGCCCTTGGATCGCATTTGCTCGGTTCTTGCTTCTTCCAAATAAAGTGCATAAACAGAATGGTGCAAGAAACCCATTTGGTCACATTCTGCGTATCGAACCCTTACTTTGTGTGTATATACCATATTGAATTAATATCTAAGAATGAAATTCTCTTTCTCTTGCGATTTTCTAGCAAAAGCCATGCCCATTGCAAATAAATCAATGCCCACGGTGATTTCTTTTTGATTTTGCAGTTGTTGCCAAAGCAACTGTTGATCTTGTGACTGTCTTATGGTTGTCATCAGGATGCACCCTTCTTCGCCCAAACGCGGGATGGCCCAATCTGCCAATTTCCAAAAATCTGTGGCACTCAAGGGTTCATTGATGATGAGTAAGTCAATGTTTGCTGGGGGCAGGTTCTCCAAATTCGCAATGATCTCGTCGATCAAAGAATAACGTTCTGTTACAACGGTTTCATTGCAGCCGTATTCTTTCAAGTTGAATTGGGTAATGTTAAGTAGCTCATCGTGTTTGTCAAACACAAAATATCTGGGAAAATCATTCAATCCCCGCTGTGCATACAATGGTGTGATTCCCAAACTACTGCCAATTTCTATGATGTATTGACCAAGCTGTTTCTCCTGAATCATACGAAATAATAATCTATTGTATTTCGACGATGGAATTAAACCTAAAGCTATTTTGCTGAGTGATTCTTGCTGGCCATTGAGGGTGACTTTTCTGCTCGATTGGACCATGCGTTTGCGGCACATTTCTGCTGCGGGCTCATACGCACAAGTCGTTTTACCGTAAAGAATCTTATCCGTAAAATGATATACAAAAGGAGAGTGAACGCCGTGTCGGTTCGTGCTCTGAACCAAATAAATGAGGTAGTCTAGGATTCCAAATAGGCCGTTGAGGCTCATGATGAAACGCTCTTCAACACCTTCAATTCTTGCTGGGCTTTAGCAATCATTTCCTTGGCTTTTGCAATGTTGTCATCGAACTGCTTGGTAAAACCTTCAGCATTCTTGCTGTGCTTGAAGAAGGATTTATTGTTTTCCATGGTTACGATTTCGTCGTTGTACTTGGCGATTTTCTCTTTGATCTTGCGCTCTTCCATTTGCAATCGTTTTTGACCATCGCCAGATTGTGCTAACTGACTAAAATGATCCTTTTGCATGGTGGTGCGCTGCGAATTGCTCACAGATCTAAAGCGATTGAATATTTCATCGGCCAGGCTCTGATAGGTTTTGTTTATCTGTTGATAGGTCTTACCAGAAACAAATCCCGCATCATTCCATTGTTTTTGCCAAGCTTTCAATTCTTGGAATAACACCTGATGATCAATGGTTTCATTGGCCTTCAATGCTTCCAATCCAAGAATTACTTCCTTTTTCTTTTGGATGGCACCGCTTTCTTCAGTCTTACGCTGTTTGAACCATTCATTTTTGCGGGCATAAAAGTGGTCAAATGCCGCTCTAAATCGCTTCCAAACGAGTTCGTTTTGCTCTTCTGGTACCGGTCCAACGGTTTTCCATTCATCTTGCAGTTTTTGCAATGCATCCGAGGTTTTCATGAATTCGTTTGAATCCTTCAGGGCCTCAGCCTTTTCGCATAATTCAATTTTACGCGAAAGGTTGTCTTTCTTACTGGTATTTAAATCCTTGAAAAAATGTTTGCGCTCACCGTAAAATTGATTCCGAATGGCCTTGAAGCGCGTCCAAGTTTCTTCGTTCTTCTCTGTTGGCACAGGCCCGATTTTCTTCCATTCTGCCATCAACCCATCCAAATCCTTGGCGATTTTCGTCCATTCTTTGGGTTGGGTAGGCAATACAGCAATGCTGGTCTCTGCTTTCTCAATCAGAACAACTTTCTTATCGAGATTCTTTTGGCGTTCGCCGTCTATTTGGGTTTGCTGTGCTTTTTTGGCATCGATGACGATGTCGGATGCGGCTTTAAAGCGCTTCCAGATGTCATCGGATATTTCTGAGCGAACCGGACCCGTATTCTTCCAATCTTCGTGATACTTGTTCAATTGAAGCAAGGCCTTGCGAATATTGGGTTCGTCTTTTAACTGCTCAGCGCGTTTAATCAAATCAATTTTCAATTCAAGATTCTTGTCTTTATCAAGTTCCTTCAATTCATTGAAAACCGAAAGTTGGTTGTAGAATTTGTCAATGTAGAATTTGTAGGAAGTATACAATTCATCATGAAACTCTTTGGGGATATGTCGGATTTCGCGCCACTGACGCATGTATTCACGCAATACATCCAAACTGTGATCGTTTTCTTCAGACTCTACCAAGGCTTTGATTTTATCCAGTATCAAACGCTTTTGGTTCAAGTTGTGTTGTTTTTCCTCTTCAGCGCGTTTGCGTTCTTCATCCCTCCGTTTTTTGAATGCAGCAATGACTTCGTTTAGCGCCATTTTCAATTCATCTGCAGGAGCAACGAAATCTCGGGGATCCTTGCCATCTTCAACCCATTGCCTGATCAATCCAGGACGTTCTTGCGCCAATAAATCTTCAAATACATTGCGAAGTGCTTGTAATTGGAGGTAGGCTTTTTTGACATCGGGAGAATGCATCAACTCTTTGGCTGCAGCAACCAATTCCTCTTTGCTTAGGTTGGCGTACTGCATTTCCAATGAAATGTCTTCGTTGTTTTGTTCAATCAATTGTTCAGCCACGCTGAGCTGATCGGCATAGCTTTCTGCTACTTTTTCGATTTCGTTTGCCATTGAAAAAAGGGTAGAGTATGGGGTAGATTTAAAATTCTAATGAAGATTTAGCCAACAGCATCCACAAAGCGGCTTCTGCAGCTTCCGAACCTTTGTTGCCCAGTGAACCACCGGCTCGGTCAAAGGCTTGTTGTTCGGTATTGGTAGTAATGACACCAAAAATACAAGGCTTACTAAATTTTAGGGCCAATTGTCCCACACCATCGGTGACTGCGTTGCAGACATAATCGAAATGGGGGGTATCGCCTTTTATTACGCAACCCAATGTAATTACTGCATCACAGCCACTTTCAAACAACCATTGCGCGGCAGTTGGGATTTCAAATGCACCAGGAACTGCCAATTCTAGGATCTCCAGAGACTGCTGCGAATGAGTCACAATTAATGTGTCTAGGGCACCTTGTTGCAGTACGCTGGTGATGTGATGATTCCACGCAGCTGTAACAATACCAATTCTATAGTGGTTTTGATCGTAAGAAAAGGAGGGTTTAGGGGAAGAAGAAAGCGATGTAGCCACCGGGGGATCTTATTTGTTCAATTCACCCATCAAGCCTTTAAGGCGATAGATGTATTTCTCTGCCTCTTGACCTTCGCGAGTTGCGCTGTATTTGCTTTCCAAAGTTTCATAGCAACTCAATGCAGATGAATAGTCTTTGTTTAATTCGTAGTGCACAGCAGCCTTTTGGTAGTAGGTACTTGTGTATTCGTTTTCACCCAACTTGGCGGCTTTCTCATACAAATCAGCGGCCTTTGACATTTCTCCCAAACCGCTGTAGCAAGCGGCCTTGGCGGCGATGGTAGAAGGGCCTAAAATTGCGTCACCCCCGTTAAAGTTGTCCAAGTAATCCAAAGACTTCTTGTATTCACCCTTTTTTAAGTAGGCCAATCCCGCCATCAAACTAGCTTCTTTGCCCTTTGCAGTCATTCCATATTTGTTTGCAATTTCAACGGCAGACATGATTTTATTTGCCTTGTCGCCTTTCAATACCACATCCAATGAATCTGTTTTGAAATAATGCCACAACTTAGCAAATTTAACTTCTGCTTCTTTCTCTTGGCTAGGCATGTAAAACTGGAACCAGTAAATGGTGCCACCAATAATTGCAATGGCAGCGAATCCGATCATTTGAACACGCTTTTTGTTGCCTTCGTAGAAAGCGGCTATGCGAGATTGAATGGATGAAATACTTTCTTTGATGTTCATAATAAAATTTAGGAGGCGCGAATATAAGAAATTTCGTGATTAGTCTGTAATGTAAGGATAGTCGTTTTCAACGTAAACCTCAGTAAACAACTTAGAAGCATCGGGATAAGCAGAGTTTTCTGCGAATTCAACACTAGCGTTCACTTCAGCAATAATGGCATCTTCCATTGCGTCAAGTTCCTTTTCTGTTGCATACTTCTTTGCCAAAATAGTGGCTTTGGTCGTTTCCAAAGGATCTTTGGTTTTGTAATCTGCCACCTCTTCTTTGGTACGGTAACTGGCTGGATCGCTCATACTGTGACCGCGATAACGATAGGTCTTGATCTCAAGGAATACAGGGCCTTTTCCAGCTCTTGCATGTTCGCAGGCATTGTAAATGGCTTCGTGTACTGTTTCACACTTCATGCCATCAACTTGGAAACTAGGCATGTCGTATCCCAAACCAATTTTATAGATATCCAACAAGTTTGTAGTGCGCTCAACACTCGTACCCATGGCATATTGGTTGTTTTCGCAGATAAAAACCGCTGGCAATTTCCATAACATCGCCATGTTATACGCCTCGTGCAAAGCACCTTGTCGTGCAGCACCATCGCCGAAGAAAGTCAAACTAACATTCCCCGTGTTGTTGTATTGTTCCGCAAAAGCCAAGCCCGCACCCATAGGGATTTGCGCACCCACAATGCCATGTCCACCCACAAAATTGTGTTCCTTTGAAAACATGTGCATTGAACCACCTTTACCGCCAGTACATCCGGTTTCTTTACCGAAAAGTTCTGCCATTACAGCATTTGCACTTACACCCATGGCCAAAGCATGACCGTGATCACGATAGGCAGTAATCACTTTGTCACCTGTTTTAATTGCCGTCATCATCCCTGCAGTGATGGCTTCTTGGCCTATATACAAGTGGCAAAAGCCTTTGATTTTTTGCTGTCCGTATAACTGAGCAGCCTTTTCTTCAAATCGACGTTGCAATAAAATGTTTTTGTACCAATTGAGATATTCTTTTTTGCCGAATTTCATTTGTCTTTGATAAAGTGTCGGCAAAAATAAAACGAAACCATTGAATCTGAATCATCCTTTGCGCAGTAAATGCGGAATTCGGGATTAAATCTTCTCTTCAATGTTCTTTACCTTGTCTTTGATTAAGCCTATTTCGCGCTGAATCATGCGGATTGCGGGACCAATATCATTGGTTTCCGTAGTGTTGGGCTCTTCGAATTTGGGATTGATATAATTCACAAATTTCCAAATCTCCAAGATGTCGTCAACTTTCACGGTATAGGGACTATACAAGGTGTTGGTACTACATAGCAAGAATGTACCGTCCTCTTCAATGCGATTGTAAAGTACTTTAAAAACAATCCCCTCGTCTTGGGTAATCACAACATACGGATGTCCGTTCCTTACCAAGTTCCAATCTTGCACGTATTCGCCCGTTACAAAGGCACCATCTGAAACGGGTGGCATACTGTCACCAGAGATAGGGAAGCTGCGGTACTTTCTGTTGGCCGACAAAAATGGCAAATTGAAGGCAGGTAGGGTCTTTATATAATCAGGATCTGCATAACCGGTGGCATAGCCCGCTTTGGCTTTCAAAGGTACCAACTCAATGTTCTCTTCATTATCCATATTCACTGTCGTCGCCAACACCCGCAATCGCGTTCCTGTCAAATCTAAATCAAACCCTTTTTCCAATTGAGACAGTTGTAACTCACTCAGCCTTCCCAAATCGGTGCGAAGTAGTTTGTCGATGTTGATTTGGAAGAACTCCGATAAACGAATTAAAATTTGAATGCCCGGCTCAGCCACCCCATTTTCGTAACTGTTGTAGGCCGAACGAGTGAGATTCAAGCTTTTGGCCACATCTTCTTGGCTTCTTTTGCGACGTTTGCGCAGGAGTTTGAGGTTTTCTTTGAGGAACATTGTTAAAAAAATTGACAATTTTGTGCTTGGTAAATGAACAACAGATTTTTCATATTGTCAAGTTTTTAGATGTTTTTTTGTCGTTTTTTTTAGCATGCACGAAATTGTCAATAAATTGGTGATTGTATATTGTGTTTAGAATTTGCGATTCATTCAGTTTGACATTACTTTGCCACTATGAACTTTTGGCTAATCAAATCAGAGCCTTTCAAGTACAGCTGGGAAAAATTCACCAAGGATCAACAGACGTTTTGGGACGGGGTGAGAAATTACCAAGCCAGAAACAATCTGATGGCCATGGAATTGGGCGATTTGTGTTTGTTTTATCATAGCAACGAAGGCAAAGAAGTGGTTGGTGTGGCTGAGGTCGCTAAAACCCATTACCAAGACCCAACTACGGAAGAAACCGCTTGGGTTGTGGTGGATGTGAAACCTGCTTACCAACTGAAACACCCCGTTTCCCTTCACACCATGAAATCGGATCCTCGATTATCCCAAATGGGCTTGATCAGACAACCTCGGTTATCGGTCATCGCCCTAACCAAAGATGAATTTGACACTGTAATATCGTTATCCAATGAGCCAACCTAAACTGCTCATCAATACCCATAAACTCAACCTCATCATTAAGAGGTTTGCGTTGCAATTGATAGAGATGCATGGCGATTTTTCCCAGTCTGCGATCATCGGACTCCAGCCACGAGGTGTTAATTTGGCCAAGAAATTGGCCGATTTTATCACCGAAATACAACCAGAAAACTCCCTCAAATACGGAGAATTAGACCATACATTTTTCCGAGATGACATTGGCAGGGGCGAGATTTTCATGCCCAAAAAATCCAACATCAATTTTTCAACCGAAAACCTCAATATTATTTTGGTGGATGATGTGCTGTATACAGGAAGAAGTGTGAGGGCCTCGATTGATGCGTTAATGAGTTTTGGCAGGCCCAAACAAGTGGAACTGATGGTTTTGGTTGATCGGCGTTTTCAGCGTGAATTGCCCATTTCTCCCAATTATGTAGGTGTGGTGGTGGACTCTCGAAGCACGGGTGAACACGTCAAGGTAGAATGGACCGATGAACAACAGCAAGTTTGGTTATTAAGCAAGAAAGAATGACAGCGAACGCACCCATAAAGCACTTACTTGGCATCAAAGGATTGAGTGAATCGCACATTCAAACCATTTTTGAAACTGCCGATAATTTCAAATCACTGCTCAACGGACCTGTTAAGAAAACTCCGGCACTGCGCGATATTACCATTGCCAATTTATTCTTTGAAAATTCAACGAGAACCCGCGTTTCGTTTGAATTGGCGGAGAAACGACTCGGTGCAGATGTTGTCAATTTTTCAAGTTCCTCATCCAGCGTAAAAAAAGGCGAAACCCTGATTGATACTGTCAACAATATCCTATCCATGAAAGTGGATATGGTGGTGATGAGACATCCAGCGCCTGGAGCATGTGTCTTTCTCTCTAAGCACATCGATGCACAAATTGTAAATGCAGGCGATGGTACCCACGAACACCCAACACAAGCGCTATTGGATGCCTATTCAATCCGTGAACAATACGGCGATGTAGCCGGTAAAAAAGTGGTTATTGTGGGCGATATATTGCACTCCCGAGTAGCGTTAAGCAATATCTATTGCTTACAGCTTTTGGGTGCTGAAGTTATGGTTTGCGGACCTGCTACGCTGATTCCAAAACACATTCAAGCGCTTGGTGTAAAAGTATCGCACAATCTTGACGAAGCCCTGAACTGGTGTGATGTGGCGAATATGCTCCGCATTCAATTGGAGCGACAAGACCAGCGGTATTTCCCTTCGCTCAAAGAATATTCTCGCTTGTATGGCTTAAACATGGATCGTTTGAAGCAGTTAGACAAAGAAATTTGTGTCATGCACCCAGGGCCCATTAATCGCGGAGTAGAAATTAGTAGTGAGGTTGCAGATAGTGATCAAAGCATTATCCTTCAACAGGTTGAGAATGGAGTGGCTGTAAGAATGGCGGTTCTCTTTTTATTGGGACAGCAAAGACTATAAAGAATAATGACAGTATTGAATTCGAATAACCCCATTTTGGTAGAAAACGTCAGGGGAGAGGTGGTTGAGAGTTTTCATCGGGGTTCCTTTTGTGTGGTGGATGAAAGAGGCGATGTCCTCTGGTCGGAAGGCGATATCCAACAGGTTTCCTTTCCCCGTTCAGCACTCAAATACTTTCAGCACATCCCTTTTTTACTGTCGGGTGGATTCGATGCATTGGGATTTACCGATAAAGAATTGGCCATCATGTGTGCATCCCACAATGGTGAGGAAATTCACGTAGATGCAGTTGATATCGTGCTTCATCGCATATCGCTAAATAGCGATTATTTGAAATGTGGCCCACAGCAACCCACCCTGAAAAAGGACTTCGTGGCTTTGGTGAAAGCCAATCAAGAACCGAGTTGTATGCACAACAATTGCAGCGGTAAACACGCAGGTTTTTTGGCATATTGCGTACATGAGCAGCTCAACCTCGCAGATTATTTGTCGCCCAATCACCCATTACATCAGCAAATCAAAAACATCACGGCGATGTTTTATGAGATGGATGAGGCCAACCTGGCGTTGGGTGTTGATGGTTGTTCAGCGCCTATATTTGGTATGCCGTTGATCAACCAAGCATTGGCCTATAAGAATTTAGTATCACCAATGCCATGGAAGGATTCAAAACTCACAGATGTGTGTAATCGCATTGTGCAAGCAGTGACAAAATACCCACGCTTGGTGGCCGGTTCAAAGCGATACTGTACTGATTTAATGGAGGTTACAGAAGGACGGATCGTAGGCAAAACCGGGGCAGACGGTGTTTACTGCTTGGCAATCCCACAAAAGAAATGGGGAATTGCCATTAAAATAGATGATGGAAAAATGGGGCCGCAATATCAAGTTGCCCAAGAAATATTAACCAAACTCAATTTAATAACGCCTGAAGAAGCGAAACAATTGGCATCGCATTGGCATTGTAAAAACACAAATTTCGCAGGCAATCATGTGGGTTATTCTGAGGCAGTAGCGCTGATTCCTCCTCAATATCTGTTATTGTAAACCGTATGCCTTTATTTCTCGTAGAAAGCAAAATTGCACCTATCAATGAGCGTATGACACGTCTCATCCCCAAACAGCGCCAGTATGTGGATGAATTGTTTGAACGCGGCGTATTGCACATGTATGCGGTGAACGATATGGTAGACAAATGGTGGTGTACTATCGAAGCAGATTCTGAGTCGGATGTAATGTTGGTTTTGTCGGAAATGCCTATAATTGAATGGTTAAATCCTGTAGTTCATGGACTTATGTTCTATAACTCAGCCGATCAAATGATTCCCCCTATTTCATTAAA
>DBCP01000099.1:0-8948 GCA_002293105.1 Bacteroidetes bacterium UBA955
GCAAAGGGAACACCCGCAATCCTGCGCTGATCCACGGCATGGGAACTCACCTCCATAAAGCAATGGCTACAACCGGCATCGGCCATTTGGGCCAACAATCCGTGCAAAGCCACAATATTGGGTGTGGTGTGGGTGCTTGGAATGATGTCGGTTCCAATGCGATTTTCAACCGTTGAAATCAATCCGCACAAATTGCCACGCAGCGTAAATAAATCAAAAAGCAACGTGCTTACGCTGGTCTTTCCATTCGTGCCCGTAGTGCCCACAATGGTGATGTTTTCCGCCTTGCGATCGTAAAAGTTTAAGCAAATCTCACCCAAAGCCTTGGCAACATGATCAACGAGCACATAAGCCACGCCATCGCGCAGCGATGCAGGCAATACCTCACACAAAATGGCCGAAGCACCCGCGTTCAAACATCCTTCGATGAACGTATGTCCATCCACCGTTGTGCCCTTCATGGCAGCGTATAAATTTCCGCTTGATACCGACCGACTGTCGATTTGGAGTCCATTGACTTCTACCTCTACCTGTCCGAAAACCTGCGCAGAGTCCAAAGTGGCGATCAGTTGCTTGAGTGATTTCATGGGTTAGTATGGTTTTAGGATCAGAACGACCTCATTCGAGGAGCCAAGTTTGGTGTTGGGTGCTGGGGCTTGGTCGCTGACCCTGCCGTATCCGCTGTAGGTGGCTTTGATGCCCAAATCACTCAATAGTTTCAATGCATCGCGCAATCCCATGCCACGCAAATCGGGGAGGGTGTTTTCCTGGATGCGCATGGGCTTGAGTTTTACTGAATGAGCCTCTTTGATCGGGTCGATGTATTGGCCGTTCAATATGGGGTTACTGTTTTTCGTGGCGCTGTCTTGCAGCAACTGCGAGCTGATCCCGATCTCATTCAAGACCCATTTGGTTTTGTTGACATCGCCCTTCAAAATGCCTGGAACTTGAGGCAAACTGGCGGTTTGAAGGGTAGGCTGAACCTTGATGTGGGTGCTGTATATGCGGTCGCTAATGTTCTTGAAAATGGGGGCCGCAATCTGTGATCCTGAGTAGCGACCACTTTTTGGGTTGTTTACCACCACCACGATGGTGTATTGGGGGTTGTTGGCCGGAAAGAATCCAGCGAACGACGCCTGGAATTGTCTATTGTTTTCTTGGTTGTATCCAGCCTTGCCTTGTGAAAGCCACGCCGTACCTGTTTTCCCGGCGATTTTATAATTGTCGGTTTTGATGCCGTTGGCCGTTCCGTTGTCAACCACTTGCACCAACATTTGGGTGAGCGTTGCTGCGGTTTTTGCGCTCACGGCTTTGTCGTTTAGGATCGTAGGTTCGATTTTCGATAGGGTTTGTCCCTCATGGCGAATTTCCTTCACCATGTAGGGCTGCATCATTTTGCCCTGGTTGGCGATGGTGTTATACAACATCAAGGTTTGCATGGGCGATATTTTGCTGCTATAACCAATGCTGAGCGAGGGTAAGCTGGTGCCAGACCATCCCGATTGACTAGGGGTGGCGATGCTTGGACTGCTACTGGAGGGGATGTCGAACTTGGGATTAACGTGTAGGCCCAAATCCAAGGCATGTTGCGTGAATTTTTCGGGGTCTTTTTTGTAGTGTTGCATCACAAATTTGCTGGTACCCACATTGGATGAAAATTGCAAGCACTCGCTGAGGGTGTAGTAGCGCTTTTTGGGCTTTACTGCGTCCTCCAGATTCATGTCGTACCATTTCCATTTGCCCCAAGAGTTGTCTACACTGTCGGTGGTGCTTACTTTTCCATCCTCAAGCAGTGCAATGGCCGATAGCAATTTGAATGTAGAACCCGGTTCGGTGAATTCGCTCACTGCATAGTTTTGGGCCTCGTAATACTGTCCGTCTTCGCCGCGTTTGAGGTTGGCCATGGCTTTGATGGCGCCGGTTTTACTCTCCATCACGATGACACATCCATGGTCGGCTGATTCGGCTTCCAAGCCTTTCTGCAAAGCATATTGGGCGATGTCTTGGATGCGAACATCCAGGGTGGTGACGATGTCTTTCCCGTTCACTGCGCCCCGGTTGTTGCCTACTTGGATAGGACGCCAGGTTTGTCCGCTCATGCGCTGTTGCATTTGCGAACCATTTTTTCCCCTGAGGAGGGTGTCGAATGCACCTTCTAAGCCTACGGCGGTTTTGTCTTTGATGTATCCGATGGTGCGTTTGGCCAGTTCGCCCATGAAATACATGCGCTTGCCTTTTTCTTCGTACCAAATGCCGCCTTTGAATTTTCCGTAACGGGCGATGGGCCATGTTTTGATGGCTTTTACCTGTTCGAAGCCCAAGTCTTTGCCAATCTTCAAATAGCGGGTGCGTTTTTCGCGGTGTTTGATGAAGTGTTCCTTCCAGTTGCTGGCGCTGCGCTCAGGGAACATGCGCGACATCATCATGCTGAAACTGTCGATTTTGCCCATGAACACCTTTGTGGTGAGTCCATCGGCGCGCAAATCAAAAATCACATCGTACTTGGGGACAGACGTTGCCAGTAAACTCCCATCGTCTGCATAGATGTTCCCCCGCATCGCTTCAATTTCCATCACACGGGTATTTTTCGCGCTGAGTTCCTCGCGAAATTTATCATCGGTACCTAGTTGCAGTTTTACAGCGGTAACAATGATGGAAACGGCGAAAATCGCCAATAGGGCAAAGACAATATAGGCCCTCACCAAGATGACTTTGCGCGAATTGACTTTAGTCTTGTTCATGGGGCTTGGTCAATTTGATGGGTGGGGTGGTGATCTCTTTCAAGCCGCTGCCTTCCAATCGTTTGCTGAGTTCGCTTTGCTTGCTGGCATTCGTGGTTTGACTTTCAAGGCTGATGCGCTCGCTGTGCAATTCTTTGAGTTCTTTGGTGAGCTGCTCTTTTTTGCGAATCGCCTTGTTGGCGTGGTGTGAATTGTAGATATAGAACAACATCAAGGCGAATCCAACCAGGGCGAATTTTACCCAACTCCACATAGGGATTGGTGCCTCCTGTTGAGGGTCCGACGTTTGCGATGATGGATCGCCCATCACCGTTTGTGGGTCGATATCGGCGTTCAAGAATGGGTTCTCTTCCATGTGTTGCGTACTCCTATTCTCATTTTTGCACTGCGTGCACGTTTGTTCGTTTCAATTTCTTCAGCATCGGGGGTGATGGCTGCATTGGGTTGATTGTCAAATGGTTTGCTGATGTGTCCGTATAGGTCGGTATGTCGCTCCCCTTCTAAATTGCCGGTTTGAAAGAGGTGTTTTACCATGCGATCTTCGAGGGAATGGTAGGAAATGACCACCAATTTTCCGCCTGGCTTGATGATTGCTTCGGCGTCATTGAGCAAAGTTTCAAGCACAAACATTTCTTTGTTTACGGCGATGCGCAAAGCTTGGAAGACTTGGCTGAGGTATTTGGCGGGTGTTTTTCCGGGAGTGCAGGGTGCGATGGCGGCTTTGAATCCCTGAATCGTTGCGAGGTCTTTGCTCCCGCGACTGCGAGAAATGACTTCTGCCAGTCTGCGTGCATTGGGGATCTCTCCGTATTGTTTAAAAATGGTAATCAGTTCTGATTCAGAAGCGGTATTTACAAGGTAGGCGGCAGAGATGGGGTTTTGGTTCGACATGCGCATATCGAGCGGGCCGTTAAGTCTGTGTGCGAAGCCGCGTTCTCCCACGTCAATTTGGTGCGAAGAGATGCCCAAATCGGCCAGGATGCCATCTACGGGAAGCGCTTTGAGGTATTCGAGGTAGGGTTTGGTGAACTGGAAGTTGTGGTTTACCAGGGTGAAACGAGGGTCTTGGGGTACGCGCGCCAAAGTGTCTTCGTCTTGGTCGAAGGCGATGAGTTTGCCTTTGGAGGAAAGTTTGTTGAGGATGGCGCGACTGTGTCCGCCGCCGCCGAAGGTGACATCCACATAGGTGCCATCTGGGTTTGTAACCAGGGCATCCACGCTGGGGTGAAGAAGGACGGGGTTGTGGTAGTCGTACATACGCAAACAGTTGGCCAACGGCCCGATGCGCTACTTAACCTTGGTTGCGTTGTTGGTGAAACAACTGAGCCAACTGAGACATTTCAGCGGCGTCAACGTTGAGTTCAGATTCGTAAATGGCTTGATCCCACAATTCAATTTTGTTGCCATTGGCTACCAAGATTACTTCCGCGCTGAGCTCGGCGTATTCGAGGAGTTTTTTGGGTACCAAAATGCGTTGGGCGCCATCGATCTGAACCAAGTTGGCACCGTTGGTGAAGATTCGTTTGAACCGACGGATGTCGGGACTCATGAAATCATCCACGGCGTTCAGTTTGGCGGTTTCATCCAGCCAATCTTCCTTGGTGTAGAGCACCAGACACTTCTCAAATCCGCGGTTCACCACAAGCGTATTGCCAACCGCTTCGGGAAACTGTGCCCGAAGTTTCGACGGAATGGAAAGTCTTCCTTTCTCGTCTAGTTTGCAATTAAACTCTCCAATGAATGCGGTCATTCTGTGTTGGTTTTTTCTGTCTGCTAAATAAATATTCAATTTCCCACAATTTCCCACAATCTCCCCTTTTTAACCACTTGTTTTCCACATTGCTCCACTACAGGGGGATTTGTTGCAAAAAGTCGTCGGAATTCCACGTATTAAGCAGAACAAAGGTAGCCTAAAATTGCATAAAATCAAGGGTTTTGCTGGTTGTGGGAGAAAGTGGAAGAAATTTTACTCCTTTCCAAGGTTTTGGGGCGGTGTGGGGGAATTGTATCTTTGGTACATGCAAAAGGGCATGAAAAGGGTCTTGGGATTGGTCTTGGCGATGGGGTTATCCACATTGGGAGCCCAAACTTTGCCATCGCCCGCCGTCGATCTCAAGCCAAAGCTGTGGGGGTTGGGGGTGAATGTCCGACATTTCGGCTACGACGTTGGTCTGTTCAAAGTGCAATCTGCCAGAGCATTTTTGAATACTTCTGCACTGTGGTTTGGTGTGATGCGTGATCCGAGGGAAATGAAGGTGATCAACGAGCGATTGCCAGGTAGCAGTGCGTTTGCCATCGAAAGGGTAACCCACAATCTATCGCTTCGGTATCAAAAAGGAAAAAGCATCGTGCTGAGTGAGCGGAATTCGAGGGGCGATGTGGGGCTGCGTCTAAATGCTTCTTTGCAGTTACCGGTGGATTACGCCTGGCCATTGTATGTATGGATTTATAATCCGGCACCCCTGACCGATGGATATACTGCGGTGGCTTACGATCCTGCCGTTCACGACGTTGGTTTGATTGGAGGAACAGCGGGTTATGGGTTGGGTTTTTCAGACGGTCAGCTGATTCCAGGTCTGGGTGGGTTGGTGGCCATGCAGGCAGAGTGGGGGAGTTATCGCAACGTTTCAAACACCCTTACTTTGGGTTTTGGCGTAGATCGATTTGTAAAAAAATTGCCCCTATGGCATCGCCCTGAAATGAATCGAAACTTCTTCCCATCGGTATTTGTTACCTTTGCGGTAGGATTTGAATATGGCCAGCGCCAGTAATTCGAATTCGCCATTATAAATAGACCCATCGCCGTGATAGAACTACCCATTGTATCCAAAGAAAAGCGCACGCCAAAACCCAGTTGGTTGAAGATAGAATTGCCCACCGGGGAGAATTACACCCGTGTGAAACGCATCGTGAAAGAGCACAAACTCCACACCATCTGTGAAGACGGGCGATGTCCGAACATGGGTGAATGCTGGGGCGAAGGCACAGCTACCTTCATGATTCTGGGCAATGTGTGTACCCGCAGTTGCAGTTTTTGTGCTGTAGCTACTGGCCGTCCAACCGAATACGATATGGACGAACCCGAGCGCGTAGCCGAAGCGGTGAAATTGATGGGCGTAAAGCACTGTGTGATTACTTCTGTGAACCGCGATGAGCTCAAAGACAAAGGCGCAACGGTATGGGCAGAAACGGTGAAGGCCGTTAAAGCGTTGAATCCAGAAACCACCATCGAAACCTTGATTCCTGATTTTAAGGCGCAGTGGGACTTGCTATATATGGTGTTGGATGCAGGCGCAGAAGTGACCTCGCACAACATGGAAACCGTGGAGCGATTGTATCGCATGGTACGTCCTCAAGCCAAATATGCCCGCAGTTTGGAGCAGACCAAGCGCACGCATGAATATGGTCGACGTACAAAATCAGGTGCGATGTTGGGGCTTGGAGAAACCGACGATGAAGTGAAACAGCTGATGGAGGATTTGCGTGAAAACGGGTGCGATGTGTTGACACTGGGACAATATTTACAGCCCACCAAAATGCACTTGGATGTGAAGGAATTTGTGCATCCCGATAAGTTTAAACAGTGGGAAGAGTTGGGTTTGCAGATGGGATTTCGCTTCGTTGAAAGCGGTCCGATGGTGAGAAGTTCGTATCACGCTGAAAAACATGTGCTATAATGTCTAACTCTTTTATGTATTTCTACCATAGAAATTGGAAAAGTAACGATACATTGTTTAATTTGTAAAATACCTAATATAGACTAGAACATCTTATGAGAATAAAACCAATCATCACGCTCACCGCCTCTGCTACTTTGGTAGCCGGGATGTCGTTGTTTGTTGCGATGTTACCCGTAGGAATGCCCTTTGCTTTGACACATCCGGAGAAGCAAAAAGAGGAGACTTCCATTGAGGGTGCCATTCGTTCAATGTACAGCATGCGTTTGAACGAAGCCACAGGAACCATTGAGCCCGAGTGGTTCGAAGAAGCGGTTTCTCAGGCCGATGCAATGCGTTTAAACCGTCGAGCCAACAAGCCCTTGAAATGGGAAGGCATGGGTCCAGACAACGTAGGCGGTCGCTTGCGTGCCTTTTTGATCCACAAAGACTCGAGCAATGTATGGTTTGCCGGTAGTGTAAGCGGTGGATTGTTCCGTTCATTTACGAAAGGACAGAGTTGGACGCCCGTCAACGATAGGCAAGAGAATTTGGGTGTTACTTGTATTGCTCAGAACCCTGTTACCGGTACCATTTTTTATGGAACAGGTGAAGGTGGATTTGTGAATTTGTCGGGTACCCGTAACGGTTCCCCTGCCTTTTTGGGTGCAGGATTGTACAAGAGTACCAACAACCGTGGTGTGGCATTTAATAAAATGGCCAATACTTCTGCAGCCAGTTTCATGCAGTGTAACAGCATGGTTGCTCACCCAACTGAGGATAAAATCTACGTGTCTACAGAAGATGGTATTTATGAGTTTACCAACGATGGTGCCAACCAAAAGAAGATTTCAGTAGGTTCTATCAAAGAGTTGAAAATGGATAAAAATGGCGTGTTGTGGGCATCAACCAACTCCGGTTCTGTGTTGAAAATGGACGCAGCCGGTGCCATGAAAGTGGTGAACAGCACTGCCAACACAAGCGGTCGTACATCCATCGCGATTTCTCCCCAAGATCCCAACTATGTGTACTTAATGGGTGCATCGAACAATGGTTCGTTTGGCGGCTTGTTCAGAACCACAGATGGTGGTGCAACATGGACACGTTTGATGAGCTACAGCTCTGTAACGGATATTTTTGGATCGAATCGTCAAGGATGGTACGACAACGTAGTAAGTGTAGATCCTACCAACAAAGACAAAATATATATGGGCGGTGTGGATTTGGCTACTTGGGATGTTGTAAACGGATACCGCGAAACGGCTGGTACCTATGATGCCCCTTGGAATACCAACTATGTACATGCCGATAAACACATGATCGCTTGGGATATGTCGACCACCCCTCCAACCATTATTGTGGGTTCTGACGGTGGTTTGCACAGAAGCTATGATGGCAGAATTTGGACGCCCATTTCACGTGGATTTGTGTCTTTGCAATTGTACAACGTAGCAGCCAACGAATTGGGTCATATGACCGGTGGTTCTCAAGACAACGGTACCTATTTGTTGAACTTCAGTGGTAACTCGTTTAACGGACAGCCATCGAAGACCGGTATCTCAATTTATGGCGGTGATGGATTCGATGTTGAATTCTCACGCTTCAGTCCCAAAACCGTGTTTGTTTCTACTTACTATGGTAATGTAGCACGTACTGCCAACAGCGGACAATCAACTTCTACTTTCTGGGATGACCGTCAGCCAGGTACTGCGCAATCTGATTTTAATACCACTTTCTGCTTGTGGGAGTCTGGACCAAAAACATCACGTTTGTTCTTGGCGAAGAATTCTGAAGTATGGATGGCCAACAACCCTACGGACTTTGCAGAAACTGTGAGCTGGTATTTGGTGGCAAAAGGCTTGGGCAACGACCGTATCATTGAAATGGATTACACTGCAGATGGCGACCATTTGTTCTTGTGTAAATCAGGTCGTGTTACCCGTATCGATAGCATCAATTCCGCTACCTTTACTTTGGCGGCGAATCCTACTGTATTGCAGGTACCAACCCCAATCGTTCAAACCAATATCACGCCTTCTGGTTTGAGTGGTAGAACGGTTACATCGGTGAATGTAGACCAGATGAATGCTGAGCACGTAATCATCACTTTGGGTGGTTATGGCAACTCTTCTTATGTATATGAGACCAACAATGCTTTGGATGCGGTTCCAACTTGGAAAAACATCACTGGCAACTTGCCTTCAATGCCTGTATACGATGCGGTCGTTGACGTGGATGATAGCAAGCGCATTGTTTTGGGAACGGACTTGGGTGTATGGTACACCGAGGATGGCGGCGCAAATTGGGTAGAAGGAAACGACGGTATGGCTCGAGTGCCTGTTTTCGAAATTCGTGGTTACGAATGGAGACCATGGGAGGGTATGACAATGTATGTGGGTACGCACGGCCGTGGATTCTTCCGCAGTCGCACATTGTTGACTTCAACCAAAAACCTAAAAGACAATACATCATTGAAAGTGGTGGTATATCCTAACCCTACTTCAGACAGAGCCACTGTTTCGGTTCAATCGAAAGTGAAGGAGACGGCTGT
>DBCP01000099.1:9090-12387 GCA_002293105.1 Bacteroidetes bacterium UBA955
CCAATCAAGGCACTGTGAAAGTGTGTGTTCAATAAAGAACGATTAAATTTTCATTCCTAACTGTGTGATGGGGCCGGCTTCGCCGGCCCCATTTTTTTATACAGGTGCGCGGATAAACCCACGCCGAGAAAATCGTCATATCCAACCACGCCGGACAGCAATACTGTTGAACTTTGGGGTTATGGAAAGATGGTGGTGTGCGGTGGGATCGGGAAGTTGTTGAAACCACAAAATCAAAAGGAACCCTCGAATACGAAGGTGGCCGGGCCAATCAAAAAGATCTCTTCAAACCGGCCGTTTTGCGCAGCAAAACGGACCTGTAGCTTGCCGCCAGCCGTTTCTACCGATACTAGGTGTTTTGTGTATGTCTTCGGTTCTATGCCCAAGTCGTTGATATAGGCAATGGCGGCAGCCGTTACCCCCGTGCCGCAGCTCAAAGTTTCGTTTTCAACCCCTCGCTCATAGGTGCGCATGGCAATGGCACCATTGCCCATAATTTTCACTGCATTCACATTGATTCCCGCGGGCATATACACATCGCTATATCGAATCCCACGCGCCCAACCCACTAGATCGATCTCCTCCAAATTGCCCTCTTCAAACTGAATAAAATGCGGTGATCCCGTATTTAATTCCCATTGATTGCGGCCTAGGTCAATGATTTGACTCACTGTATTCATCGACAAAGCAACCTGATGGTTTGAGAGTTTCCACGCTTGATGCGCCCCGTCGGGTGCCCAAAATCGCAGCGATTTCTTGGCAGAAAATCCAGCCGTTGCATCCGCCACAATCTCATCGCCCAGACCCAGTGAGAATGCCCATGCTGCAATGCACCTGCCGCCGTTGCCACACATGCTACTCAAGCCACCATCGCTGTTGAAATACACCATTTCAAAGTCGAAACCTTCTTTGTTTTGCAACAACATGAGACCATCAGCGCCGATGCCCAACCTGCGGTGACAGATATGCGCGACCAATTCTCGCTCGCCCGCAAAGTGCTGAGGAACCTGCATCGCCAAGTAATCCTGCCATGCGCCAGTTCGGTTGTCGATCAGCACAAAATCATTCCCTGTGCCCTGGTATTTTACAAATGGTATTGTCATCGGTTGCGAAGAGTTTTAAGCATGTTTGCATTGGTCACTGGCGTGAGTTTTTGCCTCACACCTTCAGGCGCATTCATGGGGAAGAAATAGTATTGATTGCCCAACTGTAAATACAACTGTTGGTTGATTTCGAATAGCAAGATGTCCATACTGCCCGCGTTCCACAAGGTTACAGACGTTTGGTTGTTGTTGCTGCCACCAATGGTTAGCTGGGGCGATTCTGCGCCATCTTGTAACAACGTAAATGTGAACTGCTTGGTAGCAGGCGTTTCTGCTTTTAACTTGGCTTTGGGGCGCGAATTTTCCTTATCGGTCTTAAATTCAATGGAGTCTGCGACTGCAAATTTCTTGGGTACCGCGTTGTTGTACGCGATGTGGATGGGGGTAAGGTCAACCCGTCCCAAATAGGTAGTTTCGCCAAGTTTGTCTGCACGCTCTGCGTTATCGGCGGTCTTCTTGCCCAATGCACTGGTGGGTTTGTTGTTTTCTGCCATCAAATTGTCGTCGGCTTCCTGAGTCAACGGTATTTCGGCGTCTTGCTGACCCGTACTCCCAAATTGATCGTCGTAGGGGGGCGCCAACTCCACAGCGTTTTCATCGCGAAGTGCCAAGGTGTTGCTGTCTGATCGGGGTTCTTCTTCACTAATTACCACGGCAGAATCTGCGGCCACCGTTTCATTTTGCTGTTTGTTATTGGCCGTCATCTTCGATTCCAAGGTTCGGTTGGCGCTCTTGTAGTTGATGACAAGTCCCACCGCCAACACAACGAATGTAGCGGCGATCGACCACCACAATCCGGCGCGGTTGCGTTCGTTTTGTTCGTCTTCGGTGATGCGGTTGGCAATAAAATCTCTGAGTTCAGCGGCGCCTTCGCGACGAATCCCTTCAATCATGAACTGTTGAAACTGGATGTGTTCCCATGTTTCGGGCGATTGTTTTGCCTCGGTTTCAAAGGCAGCAATTTCCTCTTGCAACAGGTCCCCGTTCAGGTAGGCGTCGATTCGTGGGTCGTTGATTTCCATGGTTTAGGGTTTGTTGAAGTAAAAATCAGCGGCGCTGTATTTCTGTTTGATGATGGTTTCCAAGCCCTTCAAACACTGGTATTTTTTGGCTTTGGCTACCGATGCACTGGCCAATCCATTGGCTTTGGCGATGGTGTCCATATCGAACCCATCGAAATAAAACATCATCAAAATGTTTCTGCATTTGTCTTGCAGCAAATCGAGGGCTTTCTGTACGATGCTATAATCCATGCGCTGGGCGGGATCCACCGAATCGGCCACTTCTTTGCCGGTGATGTAGTCTTCGTTTTTGGTGCGCTTGCGTTTATCGAGCTGTTTCAGCCACAAATTCTTGGCGATGGCAAACAGGTAGGTGCTGAGTTTGGCTGACAGTTCAAATTGGGGTTTGCGCACATTCTGCCAAATTGCCACAAGCGTGTCTTGCATGAGGTCTTTGACATCGTCTTCGTTGCCCGAGTGCTGATAAACGTGATTGGCAATCATTCCTTCGTGTGCTTTGTACAATTCGATCAATACTTCCCTGTCTCCTTCGCGGATGCGGTCAATGATTCTGCGGTCTAACAGGGATGCTTTGTACATTGCACGGGCGCTTAATACGCGTTCATCGAAAAAGGTAAACGCTTCGTAGTACAAAGTAAACGAACTATGGTGGATCTGCGTTAAAATTCGGTACAAAATTTGATTCTCGATCGCACATGAAACAGTTATTAGACAAACACAAAATCTTAACCCTCGTATTGGCCGGTGTGGCCGGTGGCGTTGCCAGTTTGGGTGGGTACATGGTTGTGGCCTCTAATGAAGCCGCATCCATTGAAGCCAAGCAGAATGCTTCCGGACAGTTGGCCCGATACGCCAGTTTGAACAGCAGTCCGGCATTTGATTTTACCGGGGTGAGTGAAATTGCCAATCCGGCGGTGGTGCATATCAAATCCACCATTTCATCGGGCGGTGGTATGGGCGATGGCGCTCGTCAGCAACAAATGCCCATGGATCCGTTTGAGTTTTTCCGCGGTGGTCCAGGCATGGAGTTTCAACAGCAGGGTCCGCGACAGAGCAGTGGTTCTGGGGTGATTTTGAGCGATGATGGCTATGTGGTTACAAACAATCACGTGGTTGAAGGGGCTTCGAAGATCGAGGTAGTACTGAACGATAAGAGAACGTATGTGGCCGAA
>DBCP01000094.1:0-10076 GCA_002293105.1 Bacteroidetes bacterium UBA955
GTCTTGGTAGCATCGATATCAAAATCAGCTACCACTGAGTCTACCAAGAATATTTGATCGGCTACGGGGGTCGGACACCATGGTCTCGGCCTATTTGGATCATAATCTGCAAAATGCGAGACACGTATCAAACCAGGCTGGGTAAATCTCCACGACAACCTCTTATTATCAATGGTAATTGAATCTATTTGGCCAGTGCTCAAATTGTGAAAAACCCATTTGTACGATTTGAATACTGTATCTGAATTATCAACGAAAGTATTGCTATCACCCAAACAAATGGCAGGTTTCAGAACAAACCCTCTCACCGTATCTCTTGGCAACACAGTAACGATGAAGGCCTTTTGAGATGGGGTATCAGGGAAGGTAGCAGGACAGAATCTACGAATATCTGGAGGAACAATCAATGAATCGTATTGCTCCAAGAACACGTAGTATTTACCAGCTTTCACATATTGGTGCGACAAGAATTGGTTTTTCTGGTTGTCAATCTTACCATCGCCCCAGAACCAAGTCCAGTCTGCTGAAGTAGAAGCACTGTCTGTCAAGTTTGTGAACTGAATGCTATCACCGGCACAAATGGTTACTTCGTTGCCGCCTTTGGTGGTGAATTCGAATCTTGGACGAGGTCCAGGAATCTTGATCCAACGACTGAAGGTATCTTCACAACCTTGGTCCGTCTTCAACTTGTACTGAATTTTGAACCAACCATTGCGTGTGTATTTGTGCGCTAAACGATCGGGCAATCCAGCTTTATTCGAAGCATCGCGCTTATACAAGTTGTCAGAACCATCACCCCAATCGATAAACCACTCTCTGATGTAATCACACTGCATAGGTGTAGGACCATTACAGTTCTTCATCGCCCATGAGCATGGATCGTGCAAGAAACTACTGTCGAAGAATTCGATGATTGAGTTACACGAGGGTACTGCTACGTTCAAGCCAAATTTCACATCCAAGCGAGAGATGAACAAGCGACGTTCAACGGTATCCATACAGCCTGTACTGTCACCCGCAATGTTTCGGAAGATGTACACACCTGAGTCATTCTTATAGTAGGTTGCCAATGCTCCACCACCACCAAGGTCAACCCATGGCAATGCAGGCGTTCCAACACCGGTACCACCCCATGGCTGTCCACCGAAGCTAGTAATTGGTTTGCTCGGATCATCATCGGCTTTGTTCCAATCCCACTTGGTGAAAGGCTCACGGTTTTTCTTGCCTTGAGCGGTTTCAGCCTGACGTACAGGATCTCTCCAATAGTCTGTGTAATCCCATGTTCCAAAGTTGATTGGATCTGGGTGGAACATTTTGTATTTAGGCAATGCCTTCAACGAAGTGGCTTGGTCTTGACAAACAATACTGTCTGGCAATTCCAATTCCATTGCGAAACCAACCAAAACCGGGAATGCGGCAATATCATCGCACTTACCGTTGCTTGAAGTCATGGCCAAACTCATAATATGGTAACCATTCCATTTTGGCACAAACTTGTACGCTGCGTAGATGGTGTTGCCAACTTTTTCCAAATCGGTAGGACGGATCGTGGTATCACGATAGTTCAAGATCGTCATACTGTCTTTGTTGGGCACAACATAATAGCGAATCAACTTACCAAAACCGGTGGTGTCAATACAACCATAAGCACCAGTGGCAGGTTGACCAATAACCCCTTTGTTGTTCCAGATCATCTTGGCAATCTGAGGACCTGTCAACGAGAATGGGTCGAATCCACGCGCTTCAACACGCTCTTTGATTCTATCCCAAGCCGCAGACACGTCGGCTCCAATTTCCCATGCGCGAATTTCTGCAGTGTAAATGGTATCAGGACCTTTCAATGTTTTGGTTGGACCATCATTCCAAATATCGGTACATGGCACTTGCACAGGATCTTCACCACCGCGGGTTTGGATTACATAGCTATACAAACGATTTGGATTCTTTCCGGGCACTTTTTGGTAACGGAAGTAGTCTTCTTGGATATAACGACGCCATCCGCGAGAGTAGGTCGGACAAGCGTTACCTGTTTCAAATGACCAACGCAGAGATTTCAAATCATCGGTGCGGGTTTTATTGCCTGGAACAGGACGAACAATTACGTTATCACCTTTACAAATCTTGCGGATTCCCACTGCGTTTGGCAATGGTGTCATAATCTCAAATGCAGGGTCAATCAATGGGAAACAAGCAAACTTTCTGTACCACTGTGTATCGCTGCAAATTGGGCGATCTGGCGTTGGGGGTGAGAAAGTTCCTGGCTTACGAACACCGTTACCTACCACAATACCCACTGTAATACATCCGCTTGGATCACACACTTGTGAAGCAGAGTATTGTTTCGAGTAACGACTTGGTGGATTACCTGAAGGCTGGTAGCCTGGGAATGGAGGTCCAGGAGGACGGTTACCACCGCTCAAAGAACTCAACGGAACCCAACCATTGGGGTTACATGTAGAATCGAAATTGATAGAAACGGTAGAGAAAGTACATCCTGGCTTCAAATCGCTCAAGATAAAGGTAATACCATATTGTGGGTTCTTAGCACCCAAACACTCAATAGACTCTTTCAACAATCCGGATCCTACACCACCTGCGTTTGCATGGAGCATAGCCAATTGCTTGGTGGCTTCGCTCTCACACTTCATGGGGTGACAAGTATCTTTATGAACCAATCTTACGTTGTTACATTGGGGTATACGAGCATAGTACAATTCCCTGTACCGCTTGTAATCAATGATGTAATCCGTGCCATAGTTCAACCCGTTGAATCGGCCCATTTGAGACATCAACAACATTTTGATTTTGCGAGGCTTTTCACCTTTTGCCAATCGAATTTTCAACAATGGCAAAGGCAAAGTATCTCGTTTGGTATAGGCTGAGAAGTTGTACATCACCGAATCGGTTTTGCTCATCAACTTCACGATATCCTTGTCTTTGGCCTTTACGGTTTTGGGTCCTTTGAACAATGCACCATTGATGTATACTGAATCATTGGCACCCAAGGTGATTGAAATAGAATCTTCTACCAAACGCTCACCCGGTCCTTTCAACCATTTGTAAGGAACATAATGCTTTATCGCATTCACATATTTAGAATCATCCGCCGTGGCAGAATCGCCTGGATCGCGGGGAACAAACAAGATGGAATCTTCTACAATCCACAATGTATCGGATGCCCACACTTGAATTTTCTTACACACACCGGTTGCAGTGATGAAAATCGCATCTTCCATCGGCGCGTTCTTGAATCGATCCAACAAAACCAAATCCCATGACTTATAATAGTGGGTTGGCAAGGTATCATGCGAGTATTGACAGTTTACAAAAACGTTTTTATTACGGGTAACATCGGTGGTACACTTCGGCGCATAGGTATCGCTGAAATCCCACAAACGAACCGCACAAACACGCTCGCGCTTCAAGTAATCGTTTCCACCGCCTGGCGCTGCATTTCCAGCATACACCGATTTGGTGCCGTTTGAATTCTTTTCATTGCGTAAAGGTTTTTGCCATACTTGACGTGGGGTACCATTGGCATTCTTTTGGAATGTATGTCCCAAAGTACCATTCCATTTGTAGAAAGTACTGTCGTCATCGGTGAAATCGTAGTCGTTGTGGTAGAAAGTTGAGAAGTTCTTGAAGTGAACAGTATCCATCACATCTTTCGGACATTGGAACACCTCGAATTCTGCAATACGATTAAAAGCGACCTCAATGGTTGATGCAGGTCCCAAAATAATAATGGTATCAAACGCTGTTTTGTTACCACAAATTGGGTGACTGTACGTCAACTGAATCAGGAATGGACCCAGGCCAGAGAAACTGTGGCTTGGTGTCCAAGTTCTGTTGTCAAAGTTCTGTGGTCCAGTGTTGGGATCACCAAAGTTCCACAACAATCCGGTAGCTCCCGAGGGAATTTCATCTACACCAAAATCGATTTTTGGATCGCTGATACAAGTAGAATCTTTGCTCGCCCAGATGGTCGCTTTGGATTTAAACACCGAAGCAGCCGCTTGCACCGTGAACGAATCTTTACATCCATCAATGGTCTCAATAACCACTTTGGAATTATAGGTTCCCTGTCCGTAGAAAGTCTTTTTAATGGTCGGTCCCCAATCCGAACTGGTTGTTCCATCGCCCCAATACCAGGTAATCTTCTTTACCTGACTCTTGTCGATGCGCGAGATATTGTTGATGGTTGCAGTTACACTGTCACAAGCCACGGGCTTATTACTGGTGAAACGAGCGCCTATTTTTTCACGAACTTTCACCGCACCCACCAACTTCATGGTATCGATACAGCCAAATTCATCCTCTACTTCAACATACAAATCAAACGATCCGCCGCGTTCATCCTTTACTGAGAAGCAGAAAGTCTGTGGCAAGGTAGGGTTGGTGTATTCAAACAACTGTCCATCACTCACCAAGTATTTGATTTTGGTGATTTTCCCGCCATTCCCACTCTTGGTACTGTCGGTAAAACAGAACAAGTTTTTCTCAAAACACTGCTCGTACAAGTTCTGCAACTTCAACTTGATTTTGGGCGATTCGCGCACCACCAAGTTCAACGTGGATGTACACTTGGTACCGTTGATGGTGGTAATGTACGTTACCACTTTGTTACCCGCCGTTTTGAAGGCATAGTTCAAGTTCTTCAGGCCCGATTGCGAGTTTTCTCCGTTGAAATCCCAATCGTGGGTTGTACCCGTGCTAGAACCATTGAAGTTCACTGGTACACCAACGCAGGGAGACCCGTTGTACTGAATCGTACATTGAGCTGTAGCATCGCCGATGGACGTTAACAAGGCTACGATGGCAACCATCGCACCTTTCATTATGTTCAATAAACCTTTCATTTTAGGCATCTTTTCTAAGTGTAATCGGTCAAAAATAGAAGTTTTGAGCCGTTTTCCCAAGCGCTCACCCCAATATATTGACGTTTTCATGGCATTTCTATTTTGAATTTTCATGCAAATTTGTTATATTTTAGTATTTTTAACGAATTATTTTTAATCTCTGTCTTAAATATTTCCACTCTTTATCACCACTGTATTTGTAGGCCAATATAACCCTATAATTTTCTCCACTACACTCAACATTACCATACATTCCCATCCACTCACACTGATAATCATTACTTCTAAAAACAGTTCTTTGATTTTGATCCAAAATTGTCAAATCAAAATTCAACGGCTTGGGCATTCTAACAAAAAAAACATCATTTGTACCATCCCCGTTGGGTGTGAACACATCTGGCGCAAATACCTCGGAAACTTCATTCGAAGGTGTCACCACAATGTTCAATCGCTGGCTATCACCGCACTGGGTTTTTGAGAGGACGTCGCGACGAACATTCACCAATTTAACGGGGAAACTTTTTCGTTGCGACACCAAATAGTTATGGGATGCTTTGCTTGCGTTTGACTCATTATTGCCGTTCAATAATGTTACTTCACCATCGCCCCAGTGGATGCGCAAATCTTGGTAGTTACCATTGAGTTCCAAGGTTACAGATCCGCCCACATTTTCTGAAATCACAGGACGCCAACCGGCTGCACGATCCCCACAGGGTTTGGTGGCCGACGATTGTGGCAAACTGCGGCTAACTTTGGGTGACTCAGGCTTCATATCCGTCTGCCCCACCGGATTTGATGAAGAATTGAATGCAGAAGCACCGCCCACAACCACGGGATCTTTGGTTTCCACCCTCTCCAATTTGGCTTGGCTTTCTGAAATAACTTCAGGTGCTGCCTGCGATTTTACTGAACCATCCTCTTCCGCTATTCTATTGCTAGCATTGGGTGCTTCAACGCCATTGCTTGATGCTTTCTCATCCGATTTGGCCTCCGCAGACGCTACACGCTGCTCGGATTTCACTGCCGCTGAATCTGCATCCTGCTTTAAACCAACGTACATCGACACGCCCACCACAGCCGCCGTTCCCAGCCAAGCCAATGGCGATTTAATGGCACTACTCCACCAAGAAACTTGGTTCAACGTCCCACCACCCAACTGAGCCGCTTGATCTAACTGCTGAACGCATTGTTCAAACAATCCATCAGGCGGTGATAGTTTGGCATCTCCCAACCCTTGCTTAAACAGCGCATCAATATGTTGCAAATCTTCGCTCATCAGTTTCTCTCTAATTTGGCCTGCAACCACTTGCGGGCTTTGAACAACTGTGACTTACTGGTATTCTCTGATATGCCCAAAACCTCACCAATTTCAGCATGGGTAAACCCTTCAATCGCATACATGTTAAACACTGTGCGATATCCATCGGGCAGCGCAGAAACAAGCTTCAACAAGTCTTTGGTTTCCAATGGCTGTGCAGCATTCACATCGGCCGTCAAGTGATTGGCATCGTCGAGGCTGCCTGCGTATTTGGCCTTATTTTTCTTGATTTGATCCAAACATGTATTCACGGCGATGCGCTTCACCCACCCTTCCAAGGAACCTTGAAAGCGGAACTCAGCGGATTTTTGAAAAAATTTCACCATGGTTTCTTGTAACATGTCTTTGGCTTCATCTGTGGCACCCATGTATCGCACGCAAATGGCATATATTACCGGGGAAAAATGCTGATACAGCGTTTGTTGCGACTTGCGATTTCCCGCAGAACACTCGCGCAACAGTTGCTGTAGTTTTGGCTCCGATAAATTTGTCATTCTGTATCAACATGACCCAGATTTGAACCCAAGATGACATTCTTGCCACAATGGTTGTCTGAGGCCTTAATTTTTTTTCGAAATTGCTTGAATCAATCCGTAAGTGGCATCCATCAGCAGCACTTTTGCATTTCCGTTTCGCTCAATCCCGTACATCGTCTTTTCCAACACCGCAACCATGTTACCAATTACCCCTTCGCCCAACTGCAGTGTATTGAATTTGTTCACAAAGTCCAACTCTGGCCCTTCCCACAAACCCTCCGACCCCGTATACGGCAACACAGCACAGGTTCGCAAAACCTGAATACCGTACAACAAAAACGATTTCACGCCTTCCCTGCCAAGCGATGCAGTATCATCGCTCCACTGAAATGCCTCTCCCATTTTGCGTCGAAAACAAAGGGTCATCCAATTGCGCCAAGCGTCCAAATGTGGATTTCCCGCCTCTTTGCCCAAATCCCTTGCGAGGCGATAATTGCCTTGTGCTACCTTGGCCAACCGCTGGGCATCCTCTTGTGAAATGCCATCGTGCGCTACCAAAGCTTGCGTTAATGAGGCATCATCAATGGGTGCTACCCTCACCAGTTGGGTGCGCGACAGGATCGTACCCAAAATCGCATCCAAATCACTCCCCACCAACAAAAACAAGGTATTCGCTGGAGGCTCTTCCAAACTTTTTAAAATAATATTGCCCTCTTGTCCCAAATATTCGGGCAGCCAAATGATGCAAACCTTCATTTTGCCCTCGAACGATTTCAGGGAGATGTTCTTGATGATATTCCGCAGCTCTTTGGTGGGAATGTTCCCCTGCTTGTTCTCTGCGTTTAGCTGCTGCATCCAATCTTCATAATTCAGATAGGCATCGTCTTGTAAGGCCACACGCCATTGCGGGTACACATCCGAACACACTTCCATTTCGCCCGCCTTTTTGGGAAACGGAAAACTAAAATGCACATCGGGATGAACCAGGCTAGTAACTTTTTTACAACTGCTGCATTCGCCGCAACTATCGGTTTCTGAGCGATGATCGCAAAGAATATACTGAACGTAGGCCATGGCCAACGCCAAATTCCCACTGCCCTCGGCGCCCAAAATCAGCTGTGCGTGCGGAATTCTACCAATCTGAACGCCGTGTATCATCCGCTCCTTGATGATCGATTGTCCGATTACCTCTGCAAACCTCATAACGCGCTTTTCAACCCCCTTCTTTTTAGGTACATGTACAACAAGACCGAGCCCGTAACCACCAAGACGGCGATAAATTGACTGTGCGATAGCAATCCATCGAACAGAAACCCTCGCTCTCCATCACCGCGATAGGATTCAGTGATATACCGACCCACCCCATAAACAAGGGCATAAACCAAGAATACCTGTCCGGAAAATTGTTTGCCGCGCAACTGAACCCAATACATGACGGCAATACTCAAAAGGATAATGGCTGAATCCCACAATTGAACGGGGTATAACACCTCGCCTAACGGCTCGGCGTGCGACTTCGGATCACTAAAAACAATCCCCCAATCGCCTTGCTTGCAAACCAAACCATGACAGCATCCTGCCATCAAACAACCTATTTTTCCTATAGCATGAACCCAAGCCCCAGCTACACCCACATCATCCATGCGGTCCCAGAAATCCCATCCCCGCTGCTTAAACCACCAATACAAAATGGGCAAAGTCACTAAAAACGAACCGTAAAACACAAATCCATCGCCCAAATGGGTCAAAAAATGCCCCATATTATTCCAGTAACCCACCGGATCTTCGAAAAAGAAAAACAACTTCCCACCCACGAAAACGCCCAATCCACACCACAAAATCAACTCACTGATCGAATCAACATCCATTCCCAATCGCACACGGTTGAAATACAGATGCAAAAACGCCGCAACCATCCCCAACAGAATAAAAAATCCGTAACTATAAAGGGTAATCCCGCCGATATGAAACAACTCGGGCCTCATGGATTACAAACCTAATCACAAATGCGATTGAATCAATGCCAACATCGACATCAATTCTTCCGAACTCGGGTGTAATTTCTCTTTGGTGAAGTTAATATCTCCCACCGTCTGCATGGGTACCAAATGAATGTGTGCGTGCGGCACTTCTAGGCCAATCACAGCCGTTCCTACGCGCTTGCATGGCACTGCCTTTCGCACAGCATGAGAAACCCGTTGAGCGAACTGCCAAAGCGCCCCCAACTCGATCGGCTCCATATCGAAGATATAATCTACTTCGCGCTTGGGTATCACCAACACATGGCCATGAACCAAAGGCATGATATCCAAAAACGCCAAATGGTGCTCGTCTTCACAAACCTTATAACAGGGGATCTCTCCCGCAACGATTTTAGAAAAGATCGAGGCCATCGCTAGATCAAACAGTGATTTCCAGAATTTCCAATTTCACGATACCGGCAGGCACCGTGATACTCACCACATCGCCAACCGCCTTGCCCATCAGCCCCTGCGCGATGGCACTCTTTATTGAGATCTTATTCTCCTTCAAGTTTGCCTCACTCTCAGCCACCAAGCGATATACCGCCTCTTTGCCAACATTGTGGTTGATGACTTTTACGTTACACATAATGCTCACCTTGCTGGTATCCAACATGGAACTATCCAATACGCGGGCATTGGCAATCATATGCTCCAATTGATTGATTTTGGTTTCCAAAATACCCTGAGCCTCTTTGGCCGCATCATATTCTGCATTCTCACTCAAATCGCCTTTATCACGGGCCTCTGCTATCGCTTGGGTGATACGAGGACGCTCCTCGTGCTTCATGGAATAAAGCTCTTGCTTCATTCTTTCCAGGCCTTCTTTCGATAAATATTGAATATCGCTCATGGTTGATGTGTTTTAAGAAAAAATGTGCACCAGCGTTTTACACTGATGCACATAGTACAAATATATTAAAAGTTTCTATTATTCGGCTGTTCCCAATCCAATACGCACGCCAAAAGAATGCACGCCATTGAAAGGATTGGTGGCCCTGTAAGAGTAGTCCAGGCTCACGGTATTGCCATCTTCACCCATTTTCCAGTCGTAGCTTAATCCTGCCATCGGACCGGTAAATGCTGAAGGACGGGTTTCCTCATTCATGATACCTTCTTGGTAGGCAAATCCGGCGCGCAGCGACAAGAATTCCTTGTAGCTATACTCCGCAGCCAAGGTCAATTGGTTGGCACTGAAAGCAAAGTTTGTAAACCCAAAGCCCAACGTCAGTTTGTTGTCGTACTGATTGGGATCAGCATCCAACTTCACATCATAAGAAGCGGCGATATTCAACAAAGCAGGCAATTTGATATTATCCACTTTTACTTGCACCGTCTTGCTAAAAGTTCCGTTATCCAAAATCGCTTTGTAACTCAAGCCATCGCCAGAATGCTGCATATC
>DBCP01000094.1:10133-20601 GCA_002293105.1 Bacteroidetes bacterium UBA955
CTACCACGAACTGGACGCAAAGTGGTTACATATTGAACACCCGCATCCAAAGAAACACCCGACGCTTGTGCATCAGGAATACCTTCAGACACCATTCTCGCCATAATACCGGCAGAAATATTGCTACTGAAACTCTTCGAGTAAGCCAAGCCGATATTGGTCATATTGACACGGAAAGTACCGATACCTCCATAGGGATTTTGCTCTGTGGTAATCTCGATTGGCTTGATACTGTATTGCATCACGCTGATACCGAAAGTACCGCTCTCACCCACTTTTTGGGCGAACCCTGCATTGTTGATGGCGATGCCTGAACCCATGAGCCATTCTGTTCTCGAAAAACTCATTTCCGTGGTATTCTTGATGCGGTCCAAACCAGCCACGTTCATATACATAGCTTCAGTACCACTCACTTTACCACCATTGGCCCAACCCATTCCACTCGAACGTGCCCATCCATTGATGGTCAACTGGGCGGCACCCGCCTGTCCTTGTCGCTCAGGGTTACCTGCTACCGCGGCACCAACAGCACCCAAGGTCAGCAATCCGGCCAAAAATATATTCTTTTGTCTGCGATTCATCTTCTGTTTTATTAATAAGTATCCAAATCAATGGCATGCATGATACCATACCAACGAACAACCTTTTCGCCCAAATCCTTGGTCTTGATGTGAATCAAGTACAAGCCCGATGCGATAGGCACATTACTTCCGTTCTTCAAATCCCACTCGAAGAAAGTGTTATTATCGGCCTTGTTCACGCGGCGAATCAAGTTACCAGCCATATCAAAAATGGTGATGGTACACTCTGGGGGTAAGTTGGTGATTTTCACACGAGAGTCGATAGGACTGTTCTCGTATTCGCTGTATCCCCTGTATGGGTTTGGCACAACATTCACCAAATCCAAGTTCTTTCTTCCAATTTCATCAGATACCTTCGGTGCGATGCTTGCTGCATCGAAAGAATACATCGGACGGTTGTTGTTCAAATTATTGCCTGCATCGTATGTGGTGTATGCTTTGCGAATATTGATTTTGAATGTTACATCCGTTGGAGGAACGTTCTTGTCAACCATTTTATAGCCGGCGGCCATATATGTTGGCATTACCCACATCACTTGAGAGAGCAATCTGGTTTTATCCAAAGTGGCTACTTTTCCGCCAGCTGCTGCTGGCAACAACGCCGTTTTGAAACGTTGGAAGTTGGCTTCATCCTCGCCCAAATAGCGCTCACCTTTCACGTTACGTGAAATACCGCTTACGCCTGTTCCGAAGATGTATACAAAATGCTTTCCACCCATGGCAGGATAGTTACCGTTGTCGTTGTAAACTTTGTCGGTTGGGTTCCAAATCATGTCTTTACCATTTTCACCACCCAAATAACTGTCCTCAGAGAAGGCCATCGCCAAACGCTCACCGGTTTCCATGTTGATGGCATAACCAGGGAACCAACCCAAGCCCATGGAGCCCGCCATTGGATTACCCTCTTTATCCACTGATGGAGCGAAACGCATGTTGAATTTCTCCATCTGACCGTCGTTTGAGTTCTTCAATTCGTCGTCAGACATCTCCAAAACGGGACAACGGGTCCAAAGATTTTTATCCTTCGTGATGACAATCTGGACGCTAGACAATTCGCTCAATGGACTTTGCAAACCTGATGAGTTACCCCACCATGCAAAACCATATGTATTTCTACCTGTTGCGGTCAACTTCTCACGGGCAGTCAAACCATAAGGAGCAATTCTACCGTTCCAGATACGCTCGAAAGCTTGTCCTGGGTCTACAGGTGTTCCATCCTGATTAAAGAAGTCATGAATCAAAGGATCGAATGGTCCACCACGGCCGTTACTACCGGCACGAATCCAGTTCTGCCAAATAGCCCCTGAATTCGCTGTGTTTTGGGCGTCGTTATCAGCGACTGCTGTCAACCATTGTTTTCCATTATTTTCCCAGTTCACAGACCAGCTCAACACACCATTACTAGGATCAGCACCGGCATTTTCACCGGGGTTAAATACTTGCTCTACTTCTACGCTAAAGCCCCAATCAGCCAAAGTTTCTGTGGTCTTGTTGTATTTACCGCGACGGCCTTGCACCGACTCGAAACCTACACCAATGATGGTATCATTAAAAATGGTATCGTTATCCAAATCCGTAGCGCCTTTTTTCACCATGAACCAACCTGTGTTCTTGGTCATAGAATCCTTCAAGCCTGAAGCCAATGAGGCTTTGTTCTCACGCAACACAAATTCAAACTTTGCATTGGGAACCTTGATCGGATCAACCACTTTGATTTTCACTGGACCTGCGCCTGCAACATATGTTGCTTCTTTGGCCACACCATTTTTCAAAATTTCATCAACGGTTTCTTTGGTAAACTCCAATACATTTCCACCGTTACCACGACCTGCCAAACGTGTCAACACAGGACCGCTACCATAGCTCGATTGCAACTCAGTACCAAACTGTTCAGGTTCAGTTTTGTGGGGAATGGCTTTGTAGGTCTTGATATTTCTACGTCCCGCCAAGAATTGATTGGGATCGATCTGCAATGAATCATCAGCCAAAATAGCGTAAGACAATACCATGTAGTATACAGGCTTGAAATCCACCAATTGGGTATTTGAACCAGTCGCAAACAAGTCGTTTTTGATGCTCCAAGTATGTTGAACTCCTTGGTCGGCACCTTCTACTTTCACAACAGGCAACAACGCAGCCAACTTGGGATCGTATACCTTGTTCACGATCATGCCACGGTTGTTTTTCATATCGCATTGGAACAGCATACGGGCTTTGTCTACATTATCCAAATCACCAGTGTTAACCGTTGCATCTTTCAGTTGATAAACCAAGTAACCCTCAAACTTGTAGGTACGCTCTACATTGTTTGCATCTTTATATTTTTCTCTGTAGTTCTCAACTTTGCTGCTGTTGGTGTTCAAGAACTTTAACACCAATTCTTGCTCCAATTCTTGAATCTCGATATCTGGGGCATTAGGACCATCCAAAATTTTGAAGTTGTTGTTAAACAAAGTCTGCGCTTTATCTGAGGCAATCTTCAACAAGTTCAAAGAACCGGCTGCTCCACCACTGGTAGTACGAGCCCAAACAACTCCCACCGTGATTCGCTGTACTTGTCCGGGACGCAACGTAAATGGACCGGTAGATTGTAAGAAACGACGGTCACCCGGTCTATTACCCGCTATTTTCTCAGTCCAAGGCTCCAATGCATAGGCAGGATCGGTATCGCCAGGGAACATATATTTGGCAGGCTTAGAACCGCCGAAACCGGTTCCTCCATAGGTCACATTCTGACCACCCAACCATTTACCTTGCAACAAATTGTAATATTCAATGGCTTCACCTGGGTTACCACGAACAGGATCGTTGTCGTTGTTGTAGTACATGTAGTGACTCAAACCCAGCTGATTACCGGCCGAATCTGTAGGTCCCTCAAAATAGTCTACACCCACCGTAGGCGGATTCAAACCATAACCCAAAACCCCTTCGTCATCGTCGTCACCATTGTAACAGAATCCCAAAGAACGTCCTACATCACAACCCACATAGTCATCCGCGTAGTTACCCAAATCGGCATCTACCCACTGACCCATGTAACAATCGTTCAACGTAGTAAAACCACGGTTGATGATTTTTGAGCTGTAGAAAGTCATGTTGTTCACCTCGTCGTTGGTTGCGAACGCAAAACCTGTGGTTTGAATTTCAATACCAATAGGCTGACCTTGTGTTTCATTGTGGATGTTACCCTTGTCGTTGTAAACCCACCAGATAAACATATCAGGCTGCTTGTCAACACCATTGTCAATTGACGGACGGCGATCGTCCAACACGGGGTGTTCTCCTGAGAAAGGATCGTATACACCGTCAGGTGTAACTTCTTTGTAAGGGGCCAAATACTTGGCTTCATTTCCGAACATTACAGCACGCTGACGACCAGCTGGCCAATCGCGGATGCCCGCACTTTGGTTCAGGTATTTGCTGCTCTCGAAATCCTCCAACTCGTCGCGGGTTACCTTCCACATTTTGTCGTACGCTTTACAACGAACGGGGTCAGTAGCTGCTGTAGTCGTATCTAGCGGACCTGGCCAAAAATCCACACCTTTCTGACGGTAGGTCATCGCCGCCAATTTCAAACTTCCACCATTGTCACGGCCACCAATCCAAATCGCACCCGCAAACAAGGCATGCTTACGAACCGCATTGGGGTCGTTGATTTTGGGAATCTCGTATTTTGGATTACTGATATCCCACCACATGTCACCCCCATTCAATAGCTTGGTTCGAACGTTGTTCACATCCAAATCCGCACTTTGAGAAGCCCATTCACACGTATTGGCATATTGACTGGCCCTACGGTCCACACGGGGAGCATTTCCTCTGCCGTTCAAGTTCAAAATAGGACGGGCAACCGCCATATGAACTGCCATCGCAGAGAGTAAAAATATTCCTAATCGTTTCATAAAATCTTTCTTTTCTTGTTTAGTTGAAGTTGATACGAACACCTACACGTACCGTTCTTGGGGCGCCCAACATACCGGTTTGAGAGGCCAACATGATTTTGTACAAATCGATATAACTCTGGGCATCAATCTGGTTTTGAGCCAACAATTGACCCTGCGGTGAGTTGATAAACCCGTCATTCATGGCCTCACCCGTAAATGGATAAACCGAATTCACATTGCGGGCATTCAAAACGTTTTGTATCCAGAAGAACACACTCATGATCAAAGGCTTTCCATTGTCGGCACGGTTGAAACGAACACCCTTGGTGATGTTGATATCAAAAGTCTGCTGCCATGGCAAACGCGCACCAAAAGGAACCCCTTTGATCTGTGCACGATCCACAGCACCCACCTGTACTGGACGAACCGTTGGTGTGTAAGGCGTACCACTGTAAGAGTTTGAAATGATGTTAAAGCTGGCGTATTTGAAGATCTCTTTGCCATTGATTTTTGGACCCAAGTACATATTCTTCTTGGTTCTTGGATCAATACCACCACCATACGCCCAAGTACCCATCAATTTGATGTTATGGCGAATATCCAACTCACCCAAAGGAATTACGTTCCGCAAATTGGGTTGGTTTGAAGCAATCAACGTTGCCTGTGAACTGATGTTTGAACCCGTACCATCGGCAAATTGCAACATGTAACTTGCCACGAACGAGAATGGACCAGGAATTCCACCCACACCACCAATGTCGTTCATCGAGTAGGTTCCACGGAAACCAGTGATGGTTGAGAAGTCGATGTTACGATAAGTAGTATAAGTTACAGGGTAACCTTGGCTGATTTGATACAAACCGAAGTCTTTTCTGTTTTCACTGTATGAGGCAGCAATTTCCAAACCACGGTCTTTCTTCACACCGAAAATCTGCTTATAACCCACTTCATAATCCGTCTTAATACGGGGCTGCAAACTACCATTCGAGATGGTTGAACCCTGACGGTTTTTCAAGTAATACAACTCGTCAATGGTCAAGAATGAAGCACCGCTGTTCGGACGTTGCGCTAATACATCATAACTCACGTAGAATGATTTTCTTTCTGGCTCCAATGGGAAAGAGAACCAAATACGAGGCAACAAATTCAGGGCGGGAGTAAAATCTTCCAATGCATCTTTGGTCAATTCCTGCTTATTGGGGTTGACCAAGTAAGGGGCGATACGACCGTTGCTGGTTTGGTTGGCCAAGAATTCGGCACTCTTCAATTCAGAACCGTCAGCATTGTACCAACGATCACCGTTGCGGTAACCTATGATTTTGGTTGGTGCTTCAATGTCATTCACATATACTTTATACTCTTCACCAATGTTTGTGGGATGTGAAATACTCAAACCATTAATTTCTGATACCTCAGCTGCCGTTTTGATCGGGTACAAAGTGTAAGCATCTTTCAACACCAACTGGTTGGCATCATATCGCTCCATACGCACACCCAAACGGAATACCAAGTCTTTGAAACGGAACTGATCTTGCAACCAAGCCGCGATATAAACAGGCTGGAAGGCGCCAATGGTCCGTCTGTCTTTGTTGTTCAAAAACTGTTCGATGCTAGGCTTACCAATCACTTTGTTGCCGAGGTGGTCGTAACCAAAATAGCTCACAACACCGTTACCATTGTTCAACAATTCATCTGCATTGAACATATCCAAACTGAACATGCTCGGATCGTACGAGTTGATATCCACGAAAGTACGCTCATCAACTGTGTTGCCATAAACATCCTTCTGACCACCAGCGATCAATTTGTCGCGGAAGGCACGATCGAAGTGTGATTGCTCACCATAGTTAATCAAACGGTTGTAGCGAACTGTATCTGTAAATTGTCCGTTTGCGTCATAGCTCAATATAGGATTAGATACATCCAATTCTGAAATGTGCTTGTTCATTTGTTGACGCATCAAAATCCACAATCCGTTGGCACCCAAACCATATCCACGGCTTATTTGCTGCTCGTAGTAAAAGCCCGCCTGCAAATCGTGCTGGGTTCTTTCGCGACTACCTACAGATTTTGGTTTAACCGACATCTGTCCTACCGCGAACACACCATAACGCTCAGTGTTCGACTTGCTGTAACCTGCAGTTACACCACCGGGAGTTCCGTGCAATGAATAAACACCGTTGGGGTTCATTCCATTCACCAAACCTTGGTTAATTAACAACGTATTCATGTTTTGAACCTTGAATCCTCTGCTGTCATAGTAGTCGTAGATGTTCTCAGTGTATTTGGCACGCAAGGGGTTCAAATCACTGGCTTTGAATGTCATCAATGAATCTGCATAACCCACATGCTCCCAATAGTTTCTCAACTGTACATAGTTACCGAACTGGTCGCGCACAATCTTTGGATCTTTGTTCGGGTTCTGCGATGGATCGTAGTTGGCATACTGATATACCGCTGTTGGATACGACTGAAACTTGCCGATGTAACCATAATCGAACAAATTGTCCATGTGCCTGGCATCACGGGTCACTGCATAAGTACTTTGGTATTCCGCGCGCACTGAATAGTAGGCGTTTTTGATAGAGCTCTCCTTGTTCGTTTTGAAGTTTTGGGTAAACAACAAGTATCCACGGAAGGTTTGGTTATCACTTCTGGAGTTGTTCTTGTAGTTCATGACAGAATTGCTTGCTGCCAAACCGGTTGAATAGAAGTAACTCGCATAGCCTGTTACACTCACATATTGTGAAGGGCGCCATTCCAATTTACCCACGAAGTTCCCGTTTCCACCATCGCTGTTCGGGCGTGCTTTCATCAATTCGAAATCATTTTCACGCAAAAAATTGGCACTGTGCACAAATCCATTGGGCGTATATACCAATGGGTTGTTTTCAATTTCCTGCAATTTCTGCTCATTCACACGGTACACACCGGTGCGGGTTGGCGCTGGGTCTTTGTAGTATCCCAAGTTGGCGTTCATCATATAACCCAACTTTACATTGCGCTTGGTTTTTCCCGATGCATCTTTTTCTTCTTTTACCCATATCGGACCAGAGATGAAACCTTCCACTGTGTTGTATCCAAAAGGATCCAAACCCGATGAAGTAATGCCTTCAATCGCAGTCACAATTTTATCCGTGGCAGACTTAGAAGTTGACGAGAATACACCACCTGTCAAGTCACCATACATGGCAGGGATACCTCCCACGTTGGCTGAAATCTGCTCTGTTCCCAATGTTGGTAAACCACCACCACCGATCACACGCTGTCCGTCAATAAAAGTACCGTTTCCATCAGCGCGTGTTCCACGAACTGAAATACCTTGGGGCGTGCTCAAAATTGCTGAGTTGGTACTTTCCAAAAGACCTGTACCACGCTGACCTGATCCCACAATCTTGGCACCGTCAATCACCGATTCTGATTGCAAGAAGTTCACAGGGGATCTTTTGCCTTTCACTTTAATAACTGCGGCTTCCATTGAACCCGAGCCTAATTTCACAAAATCCAAATCCTCACTTGGGTTTTGACCCGGCTGGAGACTGATGCCCCTAACTTCTTGATCACGGTAGCCCTCTTTGGTTGCTTGTACGTCGTACTTACCAGGAGTCAAAGTCGTAAATCCTGCGTTACCGTCTGAGTCTGTGGTATCCGAGGTCACCTCAATGTTGTTCAACAACATCACGATCTTTACACCGCTCAGGTTTCGGCCATCTTGGTCTTTGGCCTTAATGCGAAAGTCGGCAAAGTTGGTTTGCGCTGTAACCACACCGATGGACAAAACCACCACTGCGAGTGCAATAATCTTACGTAGCATATACTTCATAGGTCTTTTTCTTATCTAAATCGCTGATTATACAAATAACGATAATTTGGCAAGTTTACCGAAAAAACAAGGATTTATCAAGTTTCAAACGCCGAAACTTTTCGCTACATTGTGTAGACTCAAAAAATATTTTGAAAAATACCAAACATTACGCGTTTGGTATGTCGTACAATTTCAACACTTTATCGAGAAGTACCTCAGAAATCTTTTGATAACTTTCTACCGTCCAGCCACCTACATGCGGACTCAAAATCACCCGATTATTTTTCCGAAGTCCATTGAAAATCTCCATAAATGCCAAATCTCCCTGAAAAGGGGGCTCCATCGACAACACATCTGCTGCAAAACCTTGTATTCTATTGGCCGTCAATTCACGTAAAACCAACGACAAATCCAAGACGCCTCCGCGCGACAGATTCAGTAGCCAGAATTGGGATTTCATCAGCGCCAATCGATCTTCGTTGAGCCAGTTTTTTGTTTCATCGGTCAATGGTACATGCAATGTCAACACGTCCGATGCTGTCAAAAGCAATTCTTCACTCACCTCCTCCACAAATTCGTTTCCAAAACCGTGTTTATATCTGTCGTGTGCAATCACCCGCACCCCGAATCCAGCCAACTTTTTCGCTACCGCTGAACCGGTATTCCCATAGCCCAAAATCCCCACAGTTCTTCCACGCAATTCCAAGCCGCGGTTGCCTTCACGGTCCCACCGACCCTCCAATATTTCCGCGTGCGATTTCACCAATTGGGTAAACAGCCCCAGCAACATGGCCAATGTATGTTCTCCCACCGCATCCGAGTTGGCTTCCCCTGCATTAAAACAATGAATATCAACACTTTTGGCGGCACTTTCGTCGATGTTATCCATCCCAGCACCCCCACGTCCAACCCACTGCAAACCATCGTAAGCACTGAGGATTTCTTGTCCAACAAAACACTTACTTCTCACCATCAAACCCTGGGGCTTTTGTTCTTGGATGAGGGCGATAATTTCCGATACGCTGGATCCACAATCACGGGCGTCAACAACAACAAAGCCTGCTGCGTTCAGCCCATTTTCAAGGGCCGGATGAAAGTCATCAATCAGCAGAACCCGCGGTTGCATTAGGCGAAATTCTTACGGTTGCGATACCAAGCTGATTCGGGGGAACCCGACTGTTCTATTGCAGTTTCATTGGTGTTCCCGGCGGTAGATTGCTGAAAGAAGTGCAACGCCGCAGCCGACAACAATGCCGCCTCCGCCGCTTCCAGCGGCTCCGGCGCCATCTGCTCCTCGGTGAAATACTGCTGTATAAAATGTGTATCAAACTTCCCTTCAATGAAAGCAGGATGCTTCATCACAAAATCACCAAACATCAAGGTCGTCTCTATCCCAGTAATCACGTACTCACTGATCGCCCTGCGCATCCTTTCAATCGCCTCCAACCTGCTCGGTGCCCACACAATCAGCTTCGCCAACATGTTATCATAGTATATGGGAATATCCATACCGCTCTCCATGCAATCGTCGACCCGAATACCAGAACCCTGTGGCACTTTATACGTCTCAACCCTGCCCACATTCGGTAAAAATTGGTTCATCGGATCCTCTGCACATATCCTCAACTCAATGGCATGGCCATGAATTTTCAAATCGCCTTGAGAAAAACTCAACGTCTCACCAGCGGCCACGCGAATCTGCTCCTTCACCAAATCAATCCCGGTAATCAGCTCCGTCACCGGATGCTCTACCTGCAATCGCGTATTCATTTCCAAAAAATAGAACTCCATGTTATCGCTCAGCAAAAATTCTACAGTGCCTGCACCCGAATAATTACAAGCTTTGGCCACATTCACTGCCGCCTCGCCCATCACCCTGCGAATCTCCTCTGTTAATACCGCACTGGGCGCCTCCTCCACCAACTTCTGATGCCTGCGCTGAATACTACACTCACGCTCAAACAGATAACAGGTATTCCCATAATTATCGGCCATCAACTGAATTTCGATGTGCCGCGGACTGCCTACATACTTTTCGATGAATACACTGTCGTCGCCAAACGCACTGCGCGCCTCATTCTGTGCCATCTGCAACGCACTCAAAAAATCTTCCTTGCGCTCAACCACGCGCATCCCCTTTCCCCCGCCACCCGCACTGGCCTTTACCAATACCGGAAAACCCACCTCTATTGCCACCA
>DBCP01000152.1 GCA_002293105.1 Bacteroidetes bacterium UBA955
TTACTCAATCCAGCTGAAAATCTTGCTCCAGCGGATTCCCTTAACCTTGTATTCCATGTTTCCACTGGTGGTCAATGGTTGGTTGGTTTCAGGGTCGATGGCCATCACCTTTTTTAAACTAAAGAAAGTGAATAGAGGCTTTCCAACGATGTGGTCTTCAGGTACATATCCCCAGAATCTAGAATCCAAGCTATTATATCGGTTATCGCCGATCATCCAATAATAGCCCATTTTGAATGTATAGGTTTTTACTTCACTCGAACCGCCATTGGCATAAAATTTACCGCTACGCTGCACGATATTGCCTTTCTCATATTTGTTGATCGCTAACTTTAGAAAGTCCCAATTCTGTGCAGTTAATACAATGGTCTCACCACGTTTCGGTAGCGTAACTTCCCCGTAATTGTTGATATTCCATTTGGCATGTGGGAAATCATATAGCGAAGTATCGGCATGATTGTCTAGTAACTGACCGCTAAATCTCACATTCCCTGGGAACATGACTCTCTGATAACCCTCGTCAATCGAGTCCAAAAAGATGCTCATTACCTCTGGATGGTTCTTGATTTTTTCGAAATTCTCTGGCCAAGTGAACAAGTGATAAGGGATGATGTATTTTCCCGTTTTCTGGGCTGCGTCCTGAATTTGTTTGGCATTGGGAGGAAAGTTGAAATCGCCCAAGTCATTTTGTTCCAAGAAATCCTCTGTGATAGGCGTTTTTAACAAGGCCAAATATCTTTTTTGCTGTTTTCCAACCCTTGGCAAAGGCTTTCCGTTGATGTAGATCTGTCCGCCCTGCAACTTGATTCTATCGCCTGGAATTCCCACACAACGCTTTACATAGTTGTCTTTTTTATCGGCTGGTAAACGCAATTGAACCCCATCAGCCGTTTGTTCGTAATCCGAAAGTCCGTCTGCATCGGCGTCATCATCTGTTGGCCAGTTAAAGACGATAATATCATTGTTTTTGATGGTGTACCATCCGGGCAAGCGCATGTACGGTAATTCCACTAGGTCGGTGTAAGCCTTAAAGCCCATGATTTGTTTCGGCGCCAAAACAGGCACTGTAATGGGCGTCATGGGAATACGCATGCCAATCTTGGCTCTGCTTACCACCAAATAATCACCCACCATCAAGTTCGACTCCATTGAAGGGGTTGGAATTTGATATAAATCGAAATACAAAGCACGCATTCCTCCAGCTACATAGGCCGCAAAAAGAATCGCATCGCCCCATTCACGCATCCCGTCGTGTTTTGGCACATTGGCTTCTTTCCATGTTCTGTTTCCTGCGGGACCGTAAAATTTCATTGGCTTGAAGGCCAAAATGGGGAAGTAGATAAAGCTGAAAACCGTTCCGAACAGTTGTTCCCAATATCCATTCCTACCAAATGAGCGTAAAATATCCAATGTGATGTTGAAGCTGAATAAAATATTTACGCCAGGAATGACCATGCCCAACATATACCATTTGGGGCGATCAACGATCTTTATCCAATACCACCAACTCAAAATGGGAATCCAAGCCATTACAGGAGATTGTCCGGCGGCCTTGAACATTTTGGACAAGCCCACACGGGTTAGAACAAAGCAAATCACCCAAAGGATGAGGAATAAATCGGAATTAAAACTCTGCATGGCTTATTTCAGTTTTCAAAGTTAAGCAAGTCGCGCATACCAAACACGCCCGTTTTACCTACAATCCACTCTGCCGCAACAACGGCTCCGGTAGCAAAGCCCAATCTGCTTTTGGCTTCGTGTTCCAGTGTAATGATATCGACCTCACTTTCAAATTGAAGGCTATGTGTTCCGGGAACGCCTTCGATGCGAAGGGCTTTAATCGGTAGCATCGATTGGTTCTCGAATTCATCACTCGGTTTGTCGTTGATGAGATCCCAGTTTTTCAGGATGTTTGATGCCGATATTACAGTTTCTGCCAATGTGATGGCCGTTCCGCTCGGGGCATCCTTTTTCTCTGTGTGATGAATTTCTTCGATGCTCAACGTATAGGGTTGGTTGGTCATCAATTGGGTGAGTCGTTTACTCATTTCAAAAAACAAATTCACGCCCAAGCTGAAATTGGTCGCTGTAAAAATGGCACTGTTGTGATGATTGCAATGCGCTTTGATATCATCATAATGTGAATACCAGCCCGTTGTGCCAGTGATTACGGGGATTTGATTTTCAATACACAGTTTCAAATGATCAACCGCCAACTCAGGACTACTAAATTCAATGGCAACATCTGCTTGTACACAGCTTTCGGCTGTAAATGGATGTTGTGAGTTGTATTTCGCAGCAATTTCGTGGCCGCGTTCAATGGCCAATCTTTCAATGATTTGACCCATTTTCCCATAGCCGATCAACAGTATTTTCACAGTACAAACCTAATGGATTTTCTCGCTCAACGGGAGTATTTACTGCGATAAATGTGCGTATTACAACGAAAAAAATGCAATTTTGTATCAGTATGAGAAAGAAATGGATCTGGGTTTTGTTGGCTATTTGTGTGCTTACCTTGGGTTTGAAGCTGTGGCTCCTCCCAAATTGGTATTCTACGAACAACAAAAATGTTGCACTGACCTATGATGCACCCATTTCTGATGCTGCGTTCGATGCGATGGTGAAAGAAAAAATTGGATTGTCAACACCATTGTCCTTGGCGAAAATTGCAAGGTTTAAGGGACTAAAATTGGGCGTAGCAGGCACCTCAACAGTGGTCATCCAACCCAAAACAAGTGTTTGGAGTTTGATAAAACTCTTAGTTCGTTATCAGCGTGAGCAAAAACTTGTTACAATCCTAAGCCATTGGGATTACAATCAATTTCAAAAACAATTGTCCAATCAATTTGATTGGTCACCCGTTCAACTGGGCGAGGAAATCATGGATCCCACGAATCACAAACGTTGGAACGAACAAACTTGGCT
>DBCP01000075.1 GCA_002293105.1 Bacteroidetes bacterium UBA955
TGTGCCATCTTGGGAATCGCCATCAGGAATCTTTCGATGCCCTGGGGCGATCTATTTGCAGACGGCGGATTTTATAGCCACTACAACAATTACATCATCTTTAAACAATCGTTTTACCACCTGATTGCGCAGAAAGATCTCTATATCCATTATCCCCAAGAACAGTACGACCTCTTCAAATACCCACCCACCTTTGCTCTTTTGTTTGCCCCATTTTCTGTTCTTCCCGATGTTGTGGGGTATCCATTGTGGACGGCAATCAACCTTCTTCTGCCTGTAGTGGCTATTCAGAAACTAAAAGGCCTATCCCAACGGGGCAAGTCAGCATTCTCTGTCATTTTGTTGCTTGAGGGCATTACAAGCGCTTTAAATAGCCAAAGCAACGGTTTGATGTTGGGGTTGCTCTTGTTGGCATTTGTGGCACTGCAACAACAATCCTATACCAAAGCCATTCTATTTATCTGGCTCACAGCCTTTATAAAACTGTTTGGCCTGTTATTTTTTGCACTCATCCTATTTTTCCCCACTGCCATGAAAAAATCACTGTGGCGCATTCCTGTTGTCTTTGGGTTGCTGTTCATACTTCCTTGGCCAATTCTGGGTTGGGAAGGACTTGTGACACAATATCAGTCGATGTTTGATTTACTTGCCCACGATCACGGTTTCTTTGTGAAATATTCCGTGATGGGTTGGTTGAAACAGTGGTTCGCATTTCAGCCCGATAAAAATATGATGCTCGTGTTTGGCCTAATCATGCAACTCTTGCCCTTGCTGGTCTTTTTTGTTCGATATAACCTGTGGCAATCAAATTCCCTTGCAAAACTAAATCCATTGATTTTGAGCAAATTCCGGTTTCTCTATGCCGGTTCTTGGTTAATTTGGATGGTTATCTTCAATCATATGGCGGAGTCTGCCACCTATGTAATTGCAGTAGGCGGGGCGTTGCTTATTTTGACATCCTTATATTTTAAGGAATCACCTTCCGATACCAAAGACAACAAATCGGGATTTTGGCAAATTATGAAATCCGAAAACTCAAAAATTTGGATCCTAGGTTTCGTTTTACTCCTTCTCTTCACCGTGTTAGGACCCACCGATATTTATCCCAAACCGCTGCGCTTCTGGATCGTAGAACAAGCCCAACTCAAGGCTTTTCCATGTATATTTATTTGGGTATTGTCTTTGGTGGAATTTTTGAAAACTTTTCGATTGGAAAGAAGTCAGGCTTCAGAGCGCTTAAACAACCAATAATCAAAGCTAATTTTTCCAGGACCGGCATACATCGTGTATGCAAAAAGGACCATGTATACCATCGACAATTCTTTCTCATCGATGGGATCCCCGCTATGCGCTCCATAGGCTGCAACAGCCATAGTGAACATCACAAGTGCAGCCGCAAGCCTTGTTCTGAAACCCAAAATTATCAAAATTGGGGCTATAAATTCACCGAGAACACAAAGTGCCAAAGAAATCGTAGGACCAAGTCCGAGAAAATTGTAAAATTTAATATCTTCTGTGCCCATGAGTTTTTCCAACTTCGGAAATCCATGTCGTATCATTAACAGTGAAACAAAGATGCGCAGTATGAGTAAAGCTCTCTGTTCATAGTTAGTGTGCCAGTAAGTATTTTTTGTTGAGAACAGGGCAAGGAAGCGGCTTTTCATAGATTGTTTTGGTTGAGTGAATTGCAAGTATACTGAAGTAGGGTTTACTTTCATCACTACCATTAAAAAAGGGAGGCATTGCCTCCCTTTTTTAATGTATAATGGTTAAAACTGTGAACCAGCAGAATTAACGGCGGTTGCGGTTGTCACGACCTCCGTCGCGGCCACCACGGCCACCATCACGACCACCTCTTCCACCTTCAGGACGGGGAGCACGCTCGCGCTCTACATATCCTTCTGGCTTTGGGGTCAATGATTTCATGCTCAAACGGAACTTGCCTGAACGCTGATCCACTTCTACCAATTGAACAGTTACTTCATCTCCTTCGTTAAACACGCCTTCCATTGTAGAAACACGCTCGTAAGAGATTTCGCTGATGTGCAACAAACCGTCTTTACCAGGCATGAATTCAACAAAAGCGCCAAATTCAGTGATGGTTTTAACTTTTCCGGTGTATGTTCCACCCACTTCAGGAATTGCAACGATGCCATTTACAATCGCAACGGCTGCTGCCATGCTATCACCATCGTTACTCAAAATTTCTACATAACCTTTGCCATCACGCTCTTCGATAGAGATGGTGGTTCCAGTACGCGCTTGGATGTCCTGAATGATTTTTCCTCCTGGTCCGATTACCGCACCGATGAATTCTTTGTCAATCACGATCATTTCTACACGTGGGGTATGTGGCTTCAATTCTGGCTTACCAGCAGTGATGGTTTTCGCCATTTCACCCAAAATGTGCAAACGACCGTCTTTGGCTTGTTTCAAAGCCTGAGCAACCATTTCCCATTTCAATCCGTTGATTTTGATGTCCATCTGACAAGCAGTGATACCTTCAGTGGTTCCAACAACTTTGAAATCCATATCGCCCAAGTGATCTTCATCACCCAAGATATCGGTTAACACAGTGTAACGTCCAGATTCATCAGTAATCAAACCCATGGCAATACCACCAACAGGCTTTTGCATTGGAATACCTGAATCCATCAACGCCATAGAACCGGCACAAACCGTTGCCATAGACGAAGATCCGTTAGACTCTAAAATATCACTAACAATACGAATTACATAAGGAACATCAATGGGTAACATGGCCTTCAAACCACGCAACGCCAAATTACCGTGTCCGATTTCACGACGACCAGGACCGCGGTTGGGTCTTACTTCGCCCGTAGAAAAACCAGGGAAGTTGTAGTGCAACATCAAACGGCTATGTCCGTGCAACATCGGTGCATCCAATAACTGCTCATCCATTTTACCACCCAAAGTAACTGTAGTCAAAGACTGAGTTTCTCCGCGAGTAAATACAGCAGAACCGTGTGCAGCAGGCAAATAATCTACTTCAGTGTAGATAGGACGAACTTGGGTTGTAGAACGACCGTCCAAACGACGACCACTGTCCAAGATCATTTCACGCATTTGGTTGTATTCCGCTTCATGGAAATATTTCTTGGCCAAACGAACCATGCGAGATTCTTGCTCATGTCCTTCGAACTGTTTGCAATATTCCGAAATGATAGCCTTAAACGCAGCTGTACGCTCGTTTTTGGGTGCACCGCTTTCAGCTACTTTGCGAATGTCGGCAGAGGTTTCAGCGATCACGCGCTCGCGTAATTCAGCGTCATTGTCTTCGTGGTTGTATTCACGAACGGGTTTGCGACCACCCATTTCAGCCAACAATTCCATCTGGGCAGCACACTGCAATTTCACAGCTTCATGACCAAATTTCAAGGCTTCCAAGAATTCTTCTTCAGACAATTCTTTCAATTCACCCTCAACCATGTTTAAGTCGTTGGCAGTACCACCAACCAACATGTCGATATCAGACAATGCCAATTCTTCTCTAGTTGGGTTCACGATGAACTTGCCATCGATTCTACCTACGCGAACTTCAGAGATCGGTCCCAAGAAAGGAATATCTGTCAACATCAACGCAGCTGAAGCAGCCAATCCAACATAACTGTCTGGAAGGATGTTCTCGTCTGAAGAAATCAAAGTCAACATCACTTGGGTGTCGGCGTGGTAATCTTCCGGGAACAAAGGACGCAAGCAACGGTCTACCAAACGAGAAATCAAGATTTCATAGTCAGATAAACGTGCTTCACGACGTAAGAAACTACCTGGGATACGACCAACGGCAGCAAATTTCTCTTGGTAGTCTACGCTCAAAGGAAGAAAGTCAACACCTTCTTTTGCATCATAGTTTGACACTACAGAGGCCAAAATCATGGTTTTGCCAACTTTCACTACGCAGCTACCGTGGGCCTGACGGGCCAATTTTCCGGTTTCGATCTCGATGATTTTACCATCACCAGTGTCGAATTGTTTTTTGTGTATTTTAAACATTGTATATTAATTTTAGAAATAAAAAGCCCCGCTTCGCATTGCGAACGGGGCTTTTCTTTACTCGTAAAAGGGTTTAAAGTTTGAACTTACTTACGCAAGCCCAATTCTTTAATCAACGCTCTGTATTTGAAGATGTCTTTCTTCATCAAGTAATTCAATAAGCTTCTACGCTTACCAACCAACTTAATCAAAGACAATTCCGCGCTCTTGTCTTTGCGGAATTCCTTCAAGTGCGCACTGATGAAATTGATTCTCTCAGTGAACATTGCAATCTGGGCCTCGGTGCTACCTGTGTTGTTTACAGCGCCTCCAAAGGTGGTAAAAATTTCTTTCTTTCTTTCAGCAGTTAATTGCATGGCTATCTCAAATGGGAGGCAAAGATACAAAACAAAAATGAGTAAATGTGGATATTCTTGTGAAAAAGTTTGAAAAAGACTTCTCGTCCAATGTCGTACAAATGAATATGTCGAAAACTAACCTTTAAACTACCTTTGTAGTTCCCATGCGCGAACTCTTATTTTTAAACCAATACCTCATCAAGTACGGAAAAATGATGGTATGGGGCATCTTATTCATCCTGTTAACCAATGTATTTTCGGCCTCTGTGCCAATTTTGGTCCGCTTGGGATTGGATGAAGCTTTGAAGCAATCGCTTTGGATCACAGGAAGGGGCGATGCCTTGGCGTCGAGCCTGATCTTTCAAACGGCTTTGGCTTTTGGTGTTGGCATTTTGTTATTGGCCATCGTTCGTGGTGTGTTTATGTACTTTATGCGCCAGACGCTCATCGTGGTATCGCGAAAAGTGGAATACGACCTCAAAAATCGCCTTTATAACAAATATCAAAAGCTAGGAGAATCGTTTTATCGCAAACACATGACGGGCGATTTGCTATCGCGAATGAGTGAAGACGTTTCCAATGTGCGGATGTATATCGGTCCGGCGATCATGTATTTCGCCAACATGATTTTTACTTTCGTGGTGGTAATTTACCAAATGGCGCAAGCCAACGCATCGCTCACAATTTGGGTGTTGCTCCCCTTACCGGTGTTGTCCTATTCCATTTATCAGGTGAGCCGACGCATGAATTTGGGCAACAAGCAAATCCAAGAGCAATTGTCTGTCATTACTGCAAGTGCTCAAGAAACTTTTGCCGGAATTCGCATCATTAAATCCTTTGGGATGGAAGCCACATTCAGCGCCAAATTTCAAGCCGAAGGTGAGGAGTATAAAAATCGAAACATGAAACTGGCCAAAATCAATGCACTGTTCTTTCCGATGATGTTGTTGTTGATGGGTTTGAGTACGCTGATTGTGATTTATCTGGGTGGGAAAGAAGTTGAAAAAGGCGCTTTTACCCCGGGCAATTTGGCCGAGTTTGTGATTTATTTGAATATGTTAATTTGGCCAGTGGCGAGTCTCGGGTGGACAACCGCTTTGGTTCAAAAAGCGGCTGCGAGTCAGAAGCGAATCAACGAGTTTTTAACAGCAGAGGAGCACCAAGAAATCGCTGGGAAACCATTCGTTTTCGAAAGAGAAATCACCATTGATAAACTCAATTTTACTTATGAAGGTAAAACCCAACCCGCGCTCAAAGACATCTCCTTGACCATTAAGCGTGGCGAAATATTGGGTATTACAGGTAGAACGGGTTCGGGAAAATCAACCCTGGCGCAGTTGTTATCAGCGATGTATTATGCTGCAGAGGATTCATCGCATGTACTTATCGATGGTGTGCCAATGCATGAAATCAATCTTGACGATTTCCGTCGCCACCTCGCGTATGTCCCTCAAGACGTTTTTCTATTTTCTGAAACGATCAGCGACAATATTGCATTCGGCATTGAAACGGGAGAATTATCGCCGGAAGAATTGCAAAAAGCAGTGACGGCTGCTTGTCTGGATAAGGACATTCCGCAGTGGCCCAATGGACTGAATACGCTGCTCGGGGAAAGGGGCGTTAGTTTATCGGGCGGACAAAAACAGCGTGTTGCCTTGGCTCGTGCCTTGGTGAAGCGAGCGAGTTTGTATGTATTGGACGATTGTTTGAGTGCAGTTGATGCGGATACTGAGCGACAAATTATTGACCATGTTTCACGTTGGTTGAAGGATGCCACTGCGATCGTTGTGGCTCATCGAATTGCCCCGTTGCGCATGGCCGATCGCATCATTGTGCTGGAGGAGGGTGTCATTACCGACATAGGTACCCATGAAGAATTGTTGCTTCGATGCGATTATTATCGCAACCTAAATGAAAGCCAAAGTGCTGAATTCCAATGAAAAAGCCTCACCAAGCGTTAACATGACACTTGTATATTATTTTATCTTACATTTGTGTGCAGAACCTCAATAATTTTTGCATATTTGCCAAGAGATATGAGTTCTCGTATTAACTAGAATATGATGCAGGAAGAAAACTACAACAGAGATTCTCAAGAGGAGATCTTTTCCAAGCGTGTACGTGCAGGCAAGCGCACCTATTTTTTTGATGTAAAAGCCACTAGAAACAATGACTATTACATTACAATCACAGAGAGCAAGCGCAGCAAGTTCGACGACGGTAATTTTGTGAAGATGAAGATTCATTTGTACAAAGAGGACTTTAACAAGTTTAGTGATGGCTTGGCTGAGACCATTGGTCACGTGAAAACTACCTTGTTGCCCGAGTACAATTTTGACGAATACGACCGTCAAGACGACGATTATCAATAAGGTCGGAAGCAAGGATTTTATCTTTGCTCACCTTCTTTTTCTGTATCACCGGAATTAGCCGCGGCTTTTCCTATTTTTGTACTGTGTTCAAACGTGTTTTTATTTATGGCTTGGCATTTGGCTCTTTGAGCGCATCCATGCTGTTGGTGCAATACCTTAACGGATTGTACAAAACCACTTCCTTTGTGGCTTTCTTTCCGATGTTTTTTAATTTGGTGATTCCTGGAATTGGGATTTACCTCTTTGTGAAGAGTTTGATACACATGCAAACCGACAAACCCATTAACATGGGCAAGGCGTTGTTTTATTCTTTGATGATGGCGTTGGTGATGGCCGCCACGAATATTGCCGCTTACCAGCACATTTATCACAACAAAACGGAAATTATCCAAGACTGGAGAAAATTGCAATATGCAGCGATCGATCGCAGTGTAAATAAGGATACGAGCATTGCTGTGGCGGATAAGCCCAAACAAAAGACATTGTTGAAGGAGAATTTTGACGTAAAAATTAGCCCTTCCTCGTTTGGAAGTTTTGAACTCATGATGTGTGTTTCAACCAGTATGGTAGTGGCTTTGATGGTGTTTGTTTGGAACATGAAGCGCACGTAACGGCGAATACCATGAAAAAGCTATTGGGCAGAATATGGTTGGTTTGGGCGGGCTTTTGGTTCGTTTCCTTGTTTCTTCTGGTTTACCCATTGCTCTATTTGTTGTTGTTATCGCCAAAAACCTACCGCTTGGCGCATGGGTTGCGTAAAATATGGGGAAAAACCACCTCTATCGTTGCCTTTGTTTGGCCTGTGGTGCGTTATGAGCAACCGCTGCCGAAAAATCAGCAGATGGTGTTCTGTCCAAACCACATTTCTTACTTGGACATTTTAACTTGCGGCAGTTTCTTGCCGGGGTTTAATTTTTTCATGGGTAAAATTGAATTGTCGCGAATCCCATTGTTCGGCATTTGGTTTCGTACGCTGGATATCGCCGTACACAGAGAGAGCTTGCGCGGATCGCATAAGGCATTTTTGGATGCATCCAAGCAAATGGATGAATTGGGCGCCAATTTGATTATTTATCCCGAAGGCAGAATTCCCGACAATGCACCCCAAGTTAAGTATCCCTTTAAACCCGGTGCGTTTAGATTGGCCATAGAAAAGCAAATACCCATCGTGCCCGTTACTTTGGTCGATAACTTTAAGCGCTTCAACAGCGACACTTTTGAAGGATCTCCAGGCCTCATGCGCATGTTTGTTCACGCACCGATTGAAACAAAGGGTTTGTCGATTGATGACATGCCCATCGTGCAAGAAAAAGTCTACAATGTTATATCTTCACAACTCAAATCACTAGGTATCATATGAAAATCACCGAACAAAGAGTGAAAGAACTCGCCCATTTATCGCGCTTGCAATTTGAGGGTGATCGCTTAACAAAAATGCAAAGCGATTTGGAAGACATCTTGGTGATGTGCGAAAAACTCAAAGAAGTAGATACAGAAGGTGTAGAGCCTTTGATTTATCTGACCAATAGCGAAACTGTTTTGCGTGAAGATGTGGTGGTTCAGACCATCAGTCACGAAGAGGCTTTGCGCAATGCACCCAAATCGGACAGTGATTTCTTTCGCGTTCCTAAGGTGATTGACGGCAATGGCTAATGCCTTAATATCGCTTCAAGACATCCGAAAAACCTATGTGTTGGGCGATCAAACAGTGCACGCCCTAAAAAAAATCGATCTTGACATTCATCAAGGGGAGTATGTGGCATTGATGGGGCCATCGGGTTCCGGAAAAAGTACCCTGATGAACATCATTGGTTGTCTCGACACCCCATCTGCCGGCAAATATTGGCTAAACCAAAAAGAGGTTAGTATGATGACTGATATTGAATTGAGTAAAGTGCGAAACGACGAGATTGGTTTTGTTTTTCAAACGTTCAATTTGTTGAACCGTTTGAGTTCGTTGGAAAATGTTGCTTTACCCTTGGTGTATGCGGGTATTTCTCAAAAGGAGCGATTGGAAAGAGCCCGAGAAACCCTGAACAAAGTGGGTCTAGGCAACCGATTAGACCATAAACCAAATGAGCTTTCTGGCGGACAAAGACAGCGCGTGGCAGTGGCAAGGGCGTTGATAAACAACCCAAGTTTACTGCTTGCCGATGAACCTACTGGAAACCTCGACACCCAAACATCGCATGAAATTATGGGTTTGTTTGAAGAGATTCATGCCGGCGGGAATACCATAGTTTTGGTTACTCACGAAGAAGACATCGCCAAACATGCCAAAAAAATTGTTAGGTTGCGTGATGGTTTGATAGCGTCATGATTAGTCCCATCATTGGTTGGTATTTTAAGCAGCGCGTGAAAGAACTTCGCGCCAACATTGAGCGATCCTTAGAGAACCAAAACATCCTGTTTGGTGAGTTAACGGAGAAATTAGCGCTCACTGAATATGGTCAAAAGTTTGGCATCGACAAATTAACCACATATCAAGAATTTGCGGAGCGAGTGCCAGTAGCAAGTTTCGAAGATTTTTTACCCTACATCGAGCGCAATCAGCGCGGTGAGCAATCGCTGCTATGGCCCGGCGACATCCGTTGGTTTGCAAAAAGCAGTGGCACCACGAGTAATGTGTCGAAGTTTATTCCTATGAGTTACGAAATCATGGAGCACAACCATTTTGAAGGTTCCAAGGAGGCCGTGACCCAGTTTTTTGGTTTTTATCCAGAGGGAAAAATATTTGGTGGTAAAGGCTTGTTGATCGGAGGAACTACCAAGCAAAATGAGGGACAGGATTATTATTTTGGTGACTTGAGTGGCATCTTAATGGTGCATTTACCCTCATGGGCCAATTGGAAAAGCACCCCGGATGTTGAGGTGGCTACATTGGAAAGTTGGGAGGAGAAATTGGAGAAGATGGTTCAAATCATCAAGGACGAGGATGTGACCAGTGTGAGTGGCGTGCCCACATGGACGGCTGTTGTGATGCAGCGCGTGCTTGAAGTTACGGGAAAGCAAAACATCCTAGAAGTATGGCCCAATTTTGAACTGTTTATTCATGGCGGTGTGAATTTTGAACCCTATCGGGAACAGTTTAAGGCGTTTTTGCCGAGCGACCAAGTCAAGTATTTAGAAACCTATAACGCCAGCGAAGGGTTCTTCGGTATTCAGTACCAAGCCGATCGTTCTGAGTTGGTTTTGTTGACCCATTTGGGAATTTTCTTTGAGTTTTATCCTGCGGCGGAAGTGCCAAGTATCGAAAATATTGTGCCCCTTTCAGACGTGAAAACAGGAATCAACTACGCAGTGATAATCTCATCAGTGGGTGGCCTGTGGCGCTACATCATTGGGGATACCATACAATTTCACGGGCTCGATCCCTTTACCTTCAAAATTACCGGTCGCACCAAATTGTTCATCAATGCGTTCGGCGAAGAGTTGGTGATTGAAAATGCCGAAACTGCCATCGCGATGGCATGCAAAGAAATGGATGCGATTGTGACGGACTACACAGCGGCACCTGTGTATTTGGACCAAAACGAGAATCCTGGACATGAATGGTTGATTGAATTTGCAACGCCTCCTTCTGATTTGCAGGCCTTTACCGAACTGTTGGATCTTGAACTGCAGCGTACCAACGACGATTATAAGGGAAAGCGCGCAGGCGACATGCTCATGAAAATGCCGCAAGTGATAGCAGTGCCCAACATGACTTTTCACGATTGGCTCAAATCGAAAGGAAAATTGGGCGGACAGAACAAAGTGCCCCGGTTGAGCAACGACCGCAAAATCATCGAAGAAATCAAAGGCATGATAGGTTTATAATAGAGGGCAAAATCGTATTTTTGTCTTTTATACACCTATGTACGGAGCCATTAAACAACACTTGGCGGCAGAGCTGAAAAGCATCGAAGAAGCCGGCCTATTCAAAAAAGAACGCATTATCACTACCCCCCAAGACGCCGTGATCAAATTGGCGGATGGCAGCGAAGTGGTTAATTTTTGCGCCAATAATTATTTGGGATTGAGTAGCCACCCTCGCGTTTTGGATGCGGCAAAAAGGGCCATTGATACCCATGGATTTGGTATGAGCAGTGTGCGTTTCATTTGCGGTACACAGGACATCCACAAAGAACTTGAAGCCAAAATTGCTGAGTTTTATGGTACGGAAGACACCATATTGTACGCTGCGGCTTTCGATGCCAATGGGGGTGTTTTTGAACCATTGTTGGGTGAGCAGGATGCCATTATTTCTGATAGCTTGAACCATGCTTCAATTATCGATGGGGTTCGTTTGTGTAAGGCGATGCGTTTCCGCTACGAGAACAACAACATGGCCGATTTGGAAGCCCAGCTCATCGCTGCCCGTGAAAAAGGCGCTCGCTTTATTTTGGTGGTTACCGATGGTGTTTTCTCGATGGACGGTTATGTGGCCCAACTCGATAAAATTTGCGATTTGGCAGAGAAATTTGATGCAATGGTAATGACCGATGAGTGTCATGCCGCTGGATTCATCGGTGCAACCGGTCGCGGAACCCCAGAATATTGCAATGTGATGGGTCGCGTAGACATTATTACGGGCACATTGGGCAAAGCATTGGGCGGTGCGATGGGTGGATATACCACAGGTCGAAAAGAAATCATCGAATTGCTTCGCCAAAGAAGTAGACCCTATTTGTTTAGTAACTCGTTGGCGCCCAGCATTGTGGGTGCGAGCATAGAGGTGTTGAATATGTTGAATGAGACCACTGAACTTCGCGACAAATTAGAGACCAACGTAAAACGTTTCAAAGCGGGTATCAAGGCGGCTGGGTTCGATATCAAAGACGGCGACAGCGCCATCGTGCCAGTGATGTTGTACGATGCAAAATTGAGTCAGGATATGGCGAATGCATTGTTGGCTGAGGGCATCTATGTCATTGGCTTTTTCTTCCCAGTTGTGCCGAGAGAACAGGCGAGAATTCGGGTTCAATTGAGTGCTGCTCATGAATTTGAGCACATCGACAAAGCCATTGCAGCGTTCACCAAAGTGGGTAAATCATTGGGCGTAATTGCCTAAACCCCTATATTTGTTTTTTAGCAAAATTTATTATGTCTATTTGGAGAAAGAAATCGTTAGAAGCATTATTACAGCAAGCTCAGGGAAGTAATTTGAAACGCACTTTGGGCGCGGGTAGTTTAATCGCTTTGGGAATTGGTGCAATCATTGGTGCCGGATTGTTTGTTAGAACTGCAGCGGCAGCGACTGATGCTGCTGGCTCGGGTGTGACATTGTCTTTTATTGTTGCGGCAATTGGCTGCGCCTTTGCGGGATTATGCTATGCAGAGTTTGCTGCGATGATACCCATTTCGGGAAGTGCATATGCCTATAGTTTTGTTACAATGGGCGAGTTGGTTGCTTGGGTAATTGGCTGGGCATTAATTATGGAATACGCATTGGGCGCCGCTACTGTTTCAATTGCGTGGAGTGAGTATCTGAACAATCTGCTAGGGAATTCGATACCCTATCAATGGTGTCACTCGCCGTTTGAAAAACTCTATCAAGCGTCTGCGGATGTTATTACGCAAATCCAAGCGTTGCCAGGTAATTGGGTAGGAATTGAAAAAGGTTTTTTAAATGCGGATCAATTTGCTAAGCTGCCAGCAGAGATTGTCTCTCAAGTTACAATCACCTCTGGAATTATGAATATCCCTGCTCTGGTAATTCTTTTGGCTTTAACATTGTTATTGATTAAAGGAACCCAAGAATCGGCTACTGTAAACGCAATTATTGTGTTCGTTAAAGTAGCTATCGTTTTGGTTTTTATTGTGGTAGGATGGCAATTCATCAAACCCGAAAATCATACGCCTTACCTAATTCCAGAAGGAACAATTGGTCATGAAGGGTTCTTTAAATGGGGCTGGGGTGGTGTACTTGGAGGCGCAGCAATTGTATTTTTTGCATTCATTGGATTTGATGCTGTAAGTACAACAGCGCAAGAGGCAAAAAACCCGAAAAGAGACATGCCAATCGGCATTTTGGGTTCCTTGGCCGTTTGTACAGTTTTATATATTCTTTTTGGTCACGTGCTAACCGGGGTTGCTCATTGGAGCGAATTTGCTACTGCAGGTAAAGAAGCTTCTGTTTCCTATGTCATTAAAACATATATGAGTGGATATGAATGGCTTGGTACAAGTGTAACATTGGCAATATTGGCTGGATTTTCTTCTGTAATATTGGTAATGTTAATGGGACAAAGCCGAGTTTTTTACTCAATGAGTCAAGATGGATTAATTCCCAAAGCGTTTGGTGAATTGCACCCCAAATATAAAACGCCGTTTAAAGCAAATTGGATTTTGTTCCTCTTTGTTGGGGCATTTGCGGCATTTGTTCCTGGCAGCATTGCAGGAGATTTAACTTCATTTGGAACGCTGTTCGCATTTGTTCTGGTTTGTATTGGAATTTTACTAATGCGTAAAACCAATCCAGAGTTGGCAAGACCTTTTAAAACACCTTTGGTGCCGTTGGTGCCCGTGTTGGGTATTTTGGTTTGTACTGCAATGATTATTGCTTTAGATGCATTTACGTTGAAAGCAGCAGCGGTGTGGATGCTTGTGGGATTTGTAGTTTATTTTGCCTACTCTCGGAAAAACTCCAATCTCAACAATAAACCGTAAGTCTTATTCCTATTTCTTAAAAGGCTTGGTAACACCAAGCCT
>DBCP01000131.1:0-7552 GCA_002293105.1 Bacteroidetes bacterium UBA955
CGTTCTTCCTTGCTAGGCAAGGATTTGATGTGGTCGATGTACTCTTGCACATGACGGCCGTACTCGGCTATGCCTAAGGCAGTTCTTTGGGTATTGTAATCGTCTTGAAGCGTAATCATGTTTATGCAAAATAACACAGAACCAATCAAATAAATTCCAAAACTTTCCCGCAGTTGTCGTGTTTGTTATACAAGCAAGACACATGAAAAATCAAATCGTATCTGAGTACGTAAAATATTGCCTCAAAAAGGGGCATGCTCCAGCCAATGTATTTCAATTGTGCGAAGAATTATCCCTCACGGAAACGGAATTTTACAGCCATTTTGGTAGTCTAGAGAAAGTGGAGGAAGCGGTGTTAGTGACGCGTTGGCATGCTGTGGCCGAAAAATTTTCGGATGATGAACAGTTTGCGGGTTTCGGACTTACAGAGAAAATGCTCACGTTGCATTTTGCTTTCATTGAAAGTTTGCGTGAAATCAGGAGCTATTTGTTGTGGAAATACCAAGATTGGAAGAATCCAATGGACCAAGTAAAAGGTTTGATGGCCTTAAGAAACGCATTCCAACAAACTGTAACACCCTTGTTAGACTCGGCAAGCAATCAAGGTGAAATCCCCGATAGGAAGGTGGTTTCTAAACTAAACGTAGAAGCGTTGGGAATGAACTTGGCTTTTGTCATGCACTTTTGGCTAAAAGACGATTCCGCTGATTTCGAACGTACCGATGCGTGTATCGAAAAGTCAGTGCAGCTGACGATGGATTTTGTGGGCAGAAATGCCGTAGATAAACTGTTTGACCTGGGCAAATTTTTGATACAGGGCTTTCAAAAATGATCGAAACCCAAGACAATATCCCTACCTCCAAAATGGAGAGGGCCATGAAATTAGTGGGTGCTGGTGCGAAAATTGGAGGCAATTATTTGAAGTACTATGCCAAAAAGACCCTCAACGCAGATACCACCAAAGAAGAGTTGCATACCAATAATGCGAACGACATCTACCAATCGCTCAGTCAACTAAAAGGCAGTGCATTGAAGGTGGCTCAAATGTTGAGTATGGATAAAAACCTTTTGCCAAGGGCCTACACCGATAAATTTGCGTTGTCGCAATATTCCGCACCGCCAATGTCGGGACCGCTGGTTGTTAGAACCTTTCAAAAATCGGTGGGGAAATCTCCTTTCGACGTGTTCGATCAATTTGAGACCCAATGTACCGCGGCGGCGAGTATCGGACAGGTTCACAAAGCGCAAAAAGACGGCAAAACCTTGGCCGTGAAGGTGCAGTATCCTGGGATTTCAGACAGTATACAGAGTGATTTGAAAATGGTAAAGCCCGTGGCCAATGCCATGTTTGGTTTGCCCGAAAAGGAGATGCAGAAATACTTCCAAGAGGTAGAGGAAAAACTGTTGGAAGAAACCAATTACACCCTTGAATTACAGCGATCTCAGCAAATAGCGGGGGCATGTAAAGACATTTCCGATGTGTTTTTTCCACAATACTATCCTGAATTTAGCAGTCCGAAGGTATTGGTAATGGATTGGTTAGAAGGCGATCACCTCAAAGAGTTTTTGGATAAAAAGCCCTCACAAGCGGTGAAGAATCGCGTGGCACAAGCACTTTGGGATTTTTACAATTTTCAGTTGCATACCGAATTGGCCATCCACGCCGATCCGCACCCCGGAAATTTCTTGTTGCAAGAAGACGGTAGGGTTGGGGTAATCGATTTCGGATGTGTGAAGGTGGTGCCCGAGGATTTCTATTGGCATTATTTTCCCTTGCTGGTGCCGGAAATTCGAAATAACCAACCGGTGGTAGATCAGCTTTTGAGTCACATAGAAATCATCTTCCCACAAGACAGTCAAACGGTAAAGGTTGAACTTCAAACGGCGTTCCTGGAAATGACCGCGCTGTTAAGTCGTCCTTTTGAGTCAGAGCAGTTTCAGTTCACACACGAATTTATCGATGCGATTTATGCCAAAGGGGAAGAGATTTATCAGATTCCAGAGGTAAAGCGACCTACGCAGCCAAGGGGAAGTAAGCACGCCTTGTATGTGAATCGCACTTACTTTGGGATTTACAGTATGATGGCCGACCTCAATGCATCCATTGAAACGAAGTCGAACACTTGGTCAGGAAAATTGGTGGATTATTGGAAAGATAAGATCAAAGGTTGATTCCTACGCTGCACAATACGCTGCGACCGTCTGAAGGCATTACACCCGGACCAGGGTATCCACCTGCTCTACGGGTAAAATAGCGCTCGTTGCTGAGGTTGTTTACGCTGAGTTTTACGTTCACATGTTTGTTGATGTGGAAGGTGGTATTCCAATCCCAAATGCGATAGGAGGGAATCAAACCGTTGGTTCCATTGGCTACTGCCGCAACTGTGTTGTTGGCATCCGAGAAACTAGCGGAAACCGAGCTCAATTGAATTTGGCTAACGAATTTGCGGTGGGGGTTCTTTTGTGATGAACACTGGAATCCGAAACCGGCACGCAAAATGTTCTCAGGGGCATTTTCTACGGAGTTTCCTTTCAGGTTAATAGCGATGTATTGTCCGCTGCTGTTTTTGGTAGAGATGAAATAATCTCCATATACTGACCGGTTGTGGGCGTAGCTCACGAATAGGGGTAATCCCCAACGACTGTTTTTTCTGAGTTTCTTTACAATATCCAAGTCTACAACTGCTTCAATTCCTCTGCTGTTGCTGTTGCCAACGTTGGTTTTTACTGCGATGGCATTGCCTTGGTCATCCAAGCGTGTAACACGGCCAATACGGTTGTTGTACTGCAAAACGTAAACACTGGCATCAAAATACAGCCAGTTACCACTGCGACCTCGGAATCCCAAATCATTGTTGTAGCCGTTGGCATCTTTCAGATCGGGATCGATCTGTTCACTGCCCGGCGCGGCTTGCATATCGCTGAAAAGGATTGGACGATAATTCTGGGTGGCATTTGCATATACTTCAAAGCCATTTTTTAGGTGGTATTCTGCTGAGATCCCGCCCAAAAGGAATCGACGTTCTTGGGGTGTAGCAACAACAGGGACATCTTCACCAACCAAATTGATTCCCGTTCTACCTGATACCGCTGATTGAATTTGCTCGGCACGCAATCCCGGAATCACAATGAATCGCGGAGAAAAACGAACCACTTGCTCTGCAAACCAAGCCACGTTTTTTGTATTGAAGGTTAACGCAGTAGGGAATAAGGCGGTAGAAAAATTGGCATCGGTTCCGGTACTGCCCAATCCCTTTTGAAAACGATTGGTTCGACCTTGGAATGCACGAATGCCGGTACTTAACGTTTGTTTTTTGCCCAACAATACATAATTTGTGATGAAGCTGATTTCAGCACCCAAATTTTTGTATTCGTCGGTCGCCAAATCACGCACGCTGTATTGATTGGTAGTTCTGTTAATGGTGTCAGCCACCAATATACCGGCTGTATTTCCCACACTGTGCCGCTCTGCGTCCATCCCAAAGATTTGTGCTTGGATCCGGCTTCTTACCGATAGGTTGTATTCGAATTTTATGTTGGCTGTTTGCCAGGGGGTAGAAAACCAGTTTCGTGCACGGTGACTTTGTACTACATCGTTGGAAAATTGCGCATCGGTAAGTCCGCCCGGTTGCTGACTCAACATATTATATCGCATGTAGTCTACACTTAAGTGGGCCTTTTTACTCAAATAATAGGTGGCTGAGCCGTAAAACGTTTCTGTTTCATAGGCACTATTTTTACGAAATCCATCGGCAGATCGCTTGTCGTAGAAGGTGTAATAATGTCCTTTCTTTCCTTTGCCGCCCACACCAATATAGGCGTTGAGCAATCCAAAACTTCCGATGGTTTGTTGGCTTTCGGCTTGAAACGACTTTTGCATATTGCTACCATCGCGTAGGATGTAATTGATCAATCCCCCAAACTGCGGACCGTATTGCAATGCGCCAGCACCTCGGGTGATCTGAATGCGCTGAATGGCTTGCATGGGCGGATTGTAATAGGCCTCGGGGTATCCATAAGGGTCTGCAGAAATATCGGCGCCGTTCTGACGGATGTTAAATTCCCAACTTCTATTAGGACTCAAACCACGGTTGGCAATCCCGATTTGGATTCCAGAACCATCGCTCTCCCAAATATGAATGCCGGGGACTTTTGCCAAAATTTGACGCATTGAGTTATTCGCAACAACTGTGTTCAATTGATCCATCACCACCAAGCTGTTTTTCTTACCAGCATTGATTTTTGTGCCCACCACTTCCGGGAGCATCATTACATCTCGCTGCTGACCGCTTCCAACCAAAGAGATTTCTGAAAGATACTCCATGTGCATAGACGTGTCATGAGTTGGCGTAAAAGTCTGTTGCTGTGAAAACGAAAACTGCGTAAATAGGATTGCAAAAAGGCCTGTGGCGATTCGTGTAGTGTGACGGGCAAATAGCAACATTATTATTTGTAATGATTCTAAACAGTGCAAATCTAAGGTGAATCCAAAGACTTGCAAATATTATTTAGAATAATTTTAAATAATATGACAATTGTCAATACTTACGGCCTTTCCAAACCGTCTTTTTTGGCGATGCGAAGAAAATCGCTGTGCCAAGGGTAATCAGCGTTAGATACAACTCGTAAAGAACATGCCAATGCCATTGCGGTGCTTTTTCGCCAACCCTGTTACAAATCAGCGCGATTTGCAACCCTTGGAGTAGCCATTTGATTAGCCACAACAACATCAACCAAAAAATAAGGTCCCCGGTAGAGGGAATATCGCTGTAACCAAAGATTTCGAATAACGCTATGCCCAACAAAGTAAAAGGTACCACCAGGTAAAAAGCGCCAAAGACACCAAACAGCAACCACCAATACCATGGCAGCTCCTTGCCGCCACTCAACCAACGCTTTCTTTGATGCAACAACGCATTGAACCCCTTGGTTTCAACAGAATGTGCCAAGACACCGGCCGACATCACATTGTTCCATCCATAGCCTTTGCTGCAAATTTCGCTGTACAATTTGTAATCCTCCGTGATAGAAAAGCGGATGCTTGCATAGCCACCCGTTTCCCAATAGGCCTTTTTTCTCACAATCATGTTGTTCCCAACCGCCGTGGCCGGAACCCCTGCATAAGAAATGACATTCAATAACCCCATGAAATACGTCCAATCAATTCCCTGTAAATGCGCCCATATTTGGTCCCATCCCTTATAATCGGGTTGACTCTTTACCATCGTAGTGCCGCTGGCAACGCCCACATTTTCTGGTAAACTTTGGATCATGGTTTTGGCCCACTGCGCATTCACACGCACATCCGCATCGGTTATCAAATAGAAATCGCCCTGTGCGTGCCTATCCAATTGAGCCATCACACGGGCTTTGGCTTTCAAGCCACTGTCGTTGTCGGTAATGTCAATGACTTGGATAAAATCGTATTCCTGAGCCCATTTCCTTGCGATACTTCCCGTTTCATCGGTGCTTTGGTCATTGCCCACCAAAATCTGCAACTTTTCTTTGGGATAATCCATGTTCACCAAGGCCGATAAACAATCGCCAATATTCTCGGCTTCGTTTCGTGCGGCTACCCAAATGCTGATCATTGGCCACTCACTGGGTGGATTTTCAAATTTTGCCTTGTAGCCAATCAGGTAATACAACTGAATCAACTGTACCAAAATATACATCAACCCAACCAGGTAAATGATACCGAACCAAGGGTGGGCTTGCGCAATTGACCAAATACTTGTCATGGGAGGACTTCAAAGGTATAACCCTGCTCTGTCATTGCCTCCAAATAGTTGGGCAATAACCACATTAATTGATGCTCTGCTTTTTCGCTATCGTGAAACACCACAATGCTTCCGGACGTCGATTCCGACAACAATGCTTTCAAACTCTTGGATACATTCAATTTGGGGTCATAATCGCAACTCAAATTGCTCCATTGAATCACCTCATATCCTAAGGCTTTTACGGCTTGTATCTGACTTGGTTTGATTTGTCCGTAGGGTGGACGGAATAGTTTTTTCGCAGGTCGATCGCTTTCGCTCCCCTTGGATGACATGGACACATCGTTGCTCACTGTGGCATTGTGTATGTAACTGAGCTGCAATTCACAATCTTGGATGTCTTTCAAGTAGTCTCGGTTCGATGTTCTCCATCCTTTGATGTGGTGCATGGTGTGATTGGCTAATAAGTGTCCCGCAGCCAAAGTCGCTTCGCATATTTCGGGAAATTTTCGAATGTTATCGCCCACGCAAAAAAATGTGGCTTTGGCATCATGCTTCGTAAGTTCTGTCAAAACCCATGGGGTGATGCGGGGATGTGGGCCGTCATCGAACGTGAGATAAATGATTTTTTCTGATACGTTTTTTCGCCAAATACACGACGGAATGAGCCGTTGAATTGTGGAAGGAACAGAGAAAAAGTGCATCGCTGAGCAAAGTTGTGACTTTTAACATGTTTTCCCAACCCAACAACGATTAAATTTGCAGTCTATGGGAGAAAAAGTAACGCTAGTGGGCGGCGGATTGGCCGGTAGTTTGATGTCCATTTACCTCGCCAAGCGCGGTTATGAAGTGTACATTTACGAACGTCGCGACGATATGCGCTCAGGAACTTATGTGGGAGGAAGAAGTATCAACTTGGCACTTTCAACCCGTGGTCTTCGCGGTTTGGCCAAAGTGGGCCTGGATCAAGAGGTACTAGACATCGCAATTCCTATGTCGGGCAGAATGATGCACCCCGTCGCCGGCGATTTGAAATATCAACCCTACGGAAAAGAAGGACAGGCGATTTACAGTGTTTCGCGCGGACAGTTGAACATCAAGTTGTTGCAATTGGCCGATCAATATCCCAACATTCACATGTTTTTCAACCACAAATGTATCGCATCGAACCTAGAGACTTGCGAGACCACGTTTGTTAACGAAAAAGGTGAGACGGTGGTGGACAAGGCCGATGTGGTTTTGGGTACCGATGGTGCTTTTAGTGCTTTGCGCGATGCGATGCAGCGTACGCCGCGATTCAATTTCTCTCAGAACTACGAAAATTACGGATACAAAGAATTGGAGATTGTGCCCAATGCCGATGGCGATTTTCAACTGGATAAAAATTCCTTACACATTTGGCCACGTCAGAGCTTCATGATGATTGCCTTGCCAAATCCCGGTGGCAATTTCACCTGTACCTTGTTCATGCCGTTCGATGGCAAGCCGGGTATCGATGATTTGAAGACGCCTGAGCAAATTCAAGACTTTTTCAATACCTATTTCCCAGACGCCGTGCCCATGATGCCGGGTTTGGTGGATGATTATCAGCAAAATCCTACGGGCATGTTGACCACCATGCGCTGCTATCCTTGGGTGAAGGGCAACAATGCCTTGATGGGCGATAGTGCGCATGCCATTGTGCCTTTCTATGGACAGGGTATGAACTGCTCATTTGAGGATTGTGTGGTGCTGGATGAGTGCATAGAGGAGTTGGGTGGCGATTGGACGAGTGTGTTGGATGCCTACCAGAAGTTGCGCAAACCCAATGCCGATGCCATTGCGAATTTGGC
>DBCP01000131.1:7631-8210 GCA_002293105.1 Bacteroidetes bacterium UBA955
GAACACATGTTGTCTGAAAAACACCCCGATTTGTTCGTTTCTCAATATGAGCGTGTGACTTTCTCAACCCGCGATTACGCTGAGGCTTTGGCTTACGGTGAGATGAATGATCGCGTGTTGGAATCGATCATTCACAATGGTTGGGAAGCGCGTTTGGACGATCGCGCTTTTGTAGAGACGTTATTCGCCGACAGTAAGTAATCGTTTTAGCCTTTTTAACGCTCGGCCGAAAACTTTTCATCGACCGGATATGTGTAACGCTCTTTGGTTAGGATCGTTATTTTGTATGTCGCTCTTTATACTGCGCCTTCGCTTTGATTTCCATGCTATCGATGATATCGGGGTTGTATTGCGTTTTGTACTTGCCCTTCAATGTGAATTTGCCTTTGCGCTCACTGCGAGTATCGCGGATGGGTTTGAGAATGGTTGTGTATGCCCAGATACTGATAGCCGTTATCGTTACAAAAAAGCCAATGGCTACAATCAACTTATTTCTTTGGTGCTTGTTCATGGATTGAATGGATGTTTTAGTGATTCCCCAACGGCGGTTAAGTCGGTGATTACCGCTTCAACAAGGGG
>DBCP01000050.1 GCA_002293105.1 Bacteroidetes bacterium UBA955
CGGGCTTTGGAAATATCATATATTCTCTGTGCAAAGGCATGTCGGTAAGAAGAATCTCCTGAACGATATGTGGTATCAAACATCAACATATTCACCAATCGCTGTCGACAAGAATCATGCAATTCAGCCAATTTTAATTGATTTGTAAAAGAAATACGCTCGGTTTCGGTGGCTTCTCTACCCAAAAGGTCGATAAACATTCGCTGCACATAATTCTCAACCCTAAGGGTAGAAACTCCCTTGTAGTTCGGGGGTTGGTTGTTTTTTACCGCGATATTTTCTGTTTCCGTGCACCCAGCCAAAAACAGGTGGAACACGCCCAAATACAGAAGCCGCTTCGTGAGTTTGAAAATGTCCATATCTCAAATGTACTTGTTCACAATTGGGATTGCAAGTTTATGACATCCGTCATTTTCAGTTGACGATAAAATCATGTAGTTTCGCATTCAAAGATTTTCAACAATATGGCATTTTATCATAGGTCTGGATCCGTTCCCGCAAAACGACATACACAATTTCGCAAACCTGATGGAACCTTATACTCAGAGGAGTTAGTGAGCACCGAAGGGTTTAGCAGCTTATACTCTTTAATATACCATTGCCACCCACCCACATTGGTAAAGAATATCGAGGAACCATACAGTGTAGAGCCCAAAATTGCCAAGGAGAAGAACATGCAGCATCGCAGTTTTTTAACTTTCAAAACCAAGCCAGAATCGGATTACATCAAGAGCCGCAAGACCCTGTTAATGAACAGTGATGTGATGATGGGCTCTGCTGCGCCGACGCAAGGATTTTCAGATTATTTCTACAAGAATTCAGACGCCGATGAAGTCTTGTTCATCCATGAAGGATCAGGGGTGTTGAAAACCATTTACGGCAATATCCCCTTTGAATACGGTGATTATCTGGTTATCCCAAGAGGCACAATATATCAATTGCATTTTAACGATAAAGACAATCGGATCTTCTTTGTAGAAAGTCCTACACCCATTCATCCGCCCAAGCGTTATCAAAATTCGGTAGGACAGTTAATGGAGCATTCCCCTTATTGCGAACGTGACATAAAGTTGCCCGAAAACTTGGAAACCCATGATGAGATAGGGGAGTTCAAAGTACTAATTAAAAAACAAGGTTTAATATATCCATATACCTACGCCACACACCCCTTTGATGCTATTGGTTGGGATGGTTATTTGTATCCTTATGGATTTAGTATTCACAACTTCGAGCCGATTACTGGACGATTGCATATGCCGCCTCCGATTCACCAAACCTTTGAAGGACGGAATTTTGTGATTTGTAGCTTTGTTCCTCGAATGTACGACTACCATCCACTGAGCGTTCCTGCGCCTTACAATCATTCAAACATCGATTCAGATGAGATTTTGTATTATGTTGATGGCGACTTTATGAGCCGCAAACACGTTGAGCGGGGTATGATTAGTTTGCATCCCAAAGGGATTCCGCACGGTCCACACCCTGGTACTGTTGAAAAAAGTTTGGGTAAATTGGAAACCAAAGAGCTCGCAGTTATGATCGACCCATTCTATCCTTTGATGATTACCACCGACGCGATGGAAATGGAAGATCCTGACTATTGGAAATCTTGGGTAGAATGATGAACTTTGGTCTTTTATGGCCAGAATTCTCCTCCTAAGCATTGTTTTCTTTTTTCTTTCTCCATTACACGCACAATTCAGGCAGCCGCCGTATAACCGATTGGTGAAAAAAACAGAACGTCGTTTGGAACGCGTTGATAAGCGCATAGAATCGGCTAACCGACAGCAATACACAGTAAAATCGCCGTTGAGAAAATCCGCAGAAACCATTCGTGTGGAAAATCTCTTGAGCATGCCACAAACACCCGATCGCTATTGGCAGCAAGAATGGTTGGCCACAATGAATCCTGCATTGGGGCGCCCTACACCAGAATTGCTTTTCGCGGAGATGTTGCAGCAGCAAAGTGTTTCTCTTGATCGCAGGGCGATGCCTGGAACCACAAAAACAAGTTGGACATCTCGAGGACCTAATAATTTGGCAGGGAGAACACGAGCACTTGCCGTTGATCCAACGGTGACGTCAGGCAAAAAAGTATGGGCTGGCGCCGTAACAGGCGGTTTATGGTATAATAACGATATAACCAGTTCGAGCAGTCAATGGAATTTCGTATCTAGCCTTTGGAGTAACCTTACTGTAACTTGTATTGCTTTTGATCCCAATACACCAGGCACCATGTATGTTGGTACAGGAGAGGGTTGGGGGTCTACTTCATCAAGCAGTCGGGGATTTGGTGTATTCAAGAGCATTGATTCTGGAAAAACATTCACCCAATTGGCTGCGACCAAGTCTTATTTTTTTATCAATGATATCGTAGTGCGCTCTGAGTCAGGCAAAAGCGTGGTTTATTGTGCAACAGACATGCAATATGTAAACGGTGCTTGGCATGGAACAACCACAGGTGGATTAATGAAAAGTACCAACGGCGGAATTTCATTTACCAACGTTATGCCGAAGATTCCTGGGTACACCTTGTCGATGATACCTGCTGATTTAGAAATTGGAGCCGACAACCGCTTATGGGTTGGTTCGCGTCGAAATTATGCCCAAACTGCCACGGATAAAGGAGGCGGTCGGGTACTGTATACCGATGATGGTGTGAATTTCACCACTGTGTACTCACATGCTGATAAAGCGGGCAGGGTAGAGCTTGCTTGTGCGCCGACTTCGGCAAATACGGTATATGCTATTTTTGAATCCAATGGAAAAGTAGATACCCTATTGCGAACCTTTAATAAAGGCACCACGTGGTCGGCCATGAAAAAACCCAAAGACGCTGATGCGGGTATTCCGGCAACAGATCCATCGCGTGGTCAGGCATGGTATGATTTGATTTTGGCTGTATCACCCAAGGATTCATCGGATGTGCTTTTTGGGGCTATTGATGTCTTTCTTTCTGAAAATTCCGGTGGTTCATTCATTCAAGTGGGAAAATGGAGTGATAATTCTGGGCTTGCCAACCTTTCTTGCTCCTATGTTCATGCCGATCAACACAACATTGTTTTCGTCCCCGGCTCCAATGCTTGTTTGATTGGGAATGATGGGGGTGTATATTATTGTCCTGATATCTTGGACAACCTTTCGTATCAATCCGTAATCTATGAACGCAACAATGGATATATCGTTACGCAGTTTTATTGGGGCGATATCAGTCAAACAAAGTCCAAGAATTTGATGCTTGCAGGTGCCCAAGACAATGGTTCGCATCAGTTAAACACATCGGGATTAGTCAATAAGAATATGGTTTCTGGGGGCGATGGAGGTTATTGCTTCATCAGTCAAACGAACGACAACAAACAGGTGGTTAGCTACGTTTATAATCAGTTTTTTGCAACGTCTGACAACTGGGCCAATGCAGCGAAGATTATCGACGACGCGACCACTGGAAAGTTCATTAATCCAGCAGCATGGGACGATGTGAATGGCGCTTTGATAACAGGAAAAGGGAAATGCACTCTGTATCGCAACAAATTGGGTACATCTGCTACATTGGCGAATACCGTAACGGTTAGCTCAACCACAGCAAATGGAGCACCCAGCGTGATTACGAGTAGTGTTAGTAGCACGGGAAAAGGACAACTGTATGTGGGAACCGATGTAGGAAAGGTATTTGTAACCACTGACATTGGTGCCTCGACACCGGTTTGGTCCAATATTACGGGTACCATTAATGCTGGTAATATCAGCGATATATTCAGGTTAAGAAAATCCGATACTTTGTTTGTGACATTGAGTAACTACGGTGCAAGTGTGAATATCTACATGAGTACAGATGCAGGCAAAACGTGGAAATCCAGGGATGGAAACATTGCCGATATGCCCATTTGGGGAATATTGCTAAACCCGAGAAAGCTTGGGGAGGCCATTATTGCCACAGAATTGGGGATTTATGGCACTTCGGATGTGTTTGCTGCATCCGTTGTTTGGGCACCCTACAACGATGGAATGGGGGCGGTTAAAGTTGCGAATTTAAGATATCGCGATGCCGACCAAACCATCATGGCCACAACGCATGGGAGAGGGGTATTCACCTCAGACGCTTGGTCTAAAGCCAGCCCGATCGTAAAATTCGGCGTAAGCAAAGACACTGTGTGTTCCCAAGAAACGCTCACTTTCAAGGATTCTACATTGAATTCACCCACTGCATGGAGCTGGAGTTTTTCACCACGGTCCGGAATCGTTTACCGCAATGGCACAGATTCTACAAAACAAAACCCAGTGGTTCAATTTACACGAGGTGGAACATATTCAGTGACCTTAACTGCGTCCAATGCAATTGGAGAAGATCAATTATCAAAAATCAATCGCATTTTTGTGATAGACTCAATACCATTAACAATTTCAATCCAAACGAATCCGGCTGTAGTTTGTGTGAATGATACATTTTCATTGACTTCAACGGTTAATACCAATGGTAAAACCATCGTTGCAGCATATTCATGGAAGAAAAACGGAACAACCCTGGCGAATACAAATGCCCATTTGCACGGATTAACACCGAACACTACCGATAAGTACCAATTGTTTGTACAATCCACCACACGCTGTGTGACGCCGAATCCAGCACAAAGTGCAATAGTTTCGCCAAATACAAAAGGCATCAAAACGATTACTGTCAGTTGCAACATGGATACTTTGAAAGCAGTGCCATTGGGATCAGGTACCTACAATTGGTTTAAAAATGGCGTCAAAGTGGGTACTGGACAAAAGTTCAAACCCAGTGAAACAGGACTTTATCGTTGTGTATATGATGATAATGGCTGCAAAAGCGACAGCAGTGCGATTATTATATTGAAGTCAATCGGTGCCAGGAATTTAGCTGTAGAGGCGGTTAGTGTATACCCAAATCCAGCCAAGGGGCAATTTTCGATTCAAGGCCTGTCGGAATTGGGAGAAATTCGGATTTTCAATGCTGTGGGACAGTTAATGAAAGATATTCTTGTTGCCAATGGCCAAGCAACGCTGGATGTTGATATTCACGGATGGGTTGCCGGATTGTATTATGTTGAGTGTTACGATGTTTCTGGATCACAGATTGACAAACAGATTCTCGTCGTTGAGTAATTACAATGTTTAAGAATTCAGCCTAATGATTAGGCGTTTCTTATCATATGAATCTTTTGTTTCATAATTTACATTATGTTAAATTGAAGGAAGCAATAAAAGTCGGATCGCTCCGACTCTTACTGTAAAAATAAAACGATTATTCCATTCCTTTAATCAACGACGCGTACTTTTCAGCACCGGCCGTATCTCCTATCTCGAGACAAGCCGACTTCAACGCTTTACAAATATTAATCTGATCAGTTGTTGAATAATCCACATTGTCCAAGGCTCTTTCCAAATATTTCTTGGCGTCAGTAAACAACATTTTCAATTCTTCATCCACCAATTTCTTTTTGGCACCAACCGCAGCACTCCGTTTGTCGTAAAGCTTGCGACTCTCGTATTTCATTAAGGATAAGCCCAAGTTAAAATTGGCATCATAATTAAATTCGTCCATCTCAACTGCTTTGCGATAATCTGCAATCGCTGCGTCATATTTCGCCTGGTTTTCGTTCAAATATGCACGTGTGTAGTACAATCGGCTGTTGGGTTCAATGCCAATTTGACGATCAACATCGGCATACAAGCGTTGTTCTTGTTTAATTCCAACAAAGAAGTTTACCAAAACCTGGAACATCCCATCGCTGTTATTCGAAGCAACCAGCGCCGTACGGATACAATTTTCGGCTTTTACAGTATCTCCGTTGGTCAAATAGGCCTTCGACAACCCTTCTACAATGGCAGGAACCGTATTTCCATTGTCTACCAATCCTTGAAGAATCGCAATTTTCTGTGATTTGTCGCTGTGTAACGTTGCTACCTGCGCATAGGTTTCTGTCAAACTCGCTTTGGTGATTTTGTTGTTTGCCAAGTTATTTGACATCGCCGTATCCAAATATCCATACATTGAAATCAATTCAGCGTAGTAAATACAGAGCGTATCATAACTTTTAGTGGCAAAAAACGAGATGGCTTCGTTGTAGCCTGCTGCA
>DBCP01000158.1 GCA_002293105.1 Bacteroidetes bacterium UBA955
GGGAATACGCTGTTGTCTACGAAAAAGCGGTGCGCCGCACTCTTCTTGTCCAACCCGTAAAACATATTCATCGCCTCAGCCGCCGCTGTGCCTTCGTCCAACAAAGACGCATTGGCCAACTCCATACCGGTAAGGTCGATCACCATGGTTTGGTAGTTCAAAAGGGCTTCCAAACGACCTTGGCTGATCTCTGCCTGATAGGGCGTGTATTGGGTATACCATCCTGGATTCTCCATGATGTTACGCAAAATCACACCTGGGGTGTGGGTATTGTAATAGCCCATCCCGATGAAATTCTTATAGATTTTGTTTTTCGCTGCTTTTTCACGCAACATCGACAAAAATTCAACTTCGCTCATCGCCGCATCCACATTCAATGGATTTTTCAAGCGGATGTTCTCAGGAACTACCTGATCAATCAGATCGTCCAAGCTCTTGGCACCAATGGTAGCAAGCATGGCATTCAAATCACTTTGTCTTGGTCCGATGTGGCGATCGGCAAACGACTCCGAATAAAGGGCGTTGAATTGATTCATAAGTATGCAAATTTAATGTTTCCGCACAGAAATTGATAGAATGAAACCCCACCTTTCCGTGAAATTTCACTCTTTTTTGGCACAACCTTGTACAAAGCCACCATCACCGGGTAAGCATACCCTCTTCTGCATAACTATAATGTAAGTGTCCCGCAATAATCACATGATCAATGATGGAGATATCCAACAACTTGCCGGCTTTGATGAATTGCTCAGTCAAACGATCATCTGCCTCAGAAGGACGGTCGTTCCCCGATGGATGATTGTGACTCAAGACCAGCGCACTGGCCCTAAGCTCCAAAGCCCTTTTGAAAACCAATCGAACATCCACCACGGTACCCGTCATCCCACCCACACTCACGCATTCCAAACGCAAAATACGATTGGCTCGATTCAGGTAAACCACATAAAAAGATTCCACCACAGAATCCATAAACAATGGCCGTAATACAGACACAGCATCCTGTGGATTCCTAATCTGACGTGTGCGAGCATCTTCAATTGCCCGCCTACGTCCCAGCTCCAAGGCGGCCGACAAGGTCACAACGCCTGCCTCACCCAATCCCTCTACCACAAGTAATTCCTCGGCCGACATCTGTCCCAAACTCCGCAAATCCCCCGCGCAGTGCTCCCAAAGCCTGCTTGCCAATGTCTCCGACCGCACCGATTTTCTGCCGTTGCCCAAAACCAATACCAGCAACTCGTTGTTGTTCATGGCAGTTTTTCCTTGATCCAAAAATTTGTTTTGCAAAATTTGCAAATCCACCCCGCTAGACGTCCTTTTTCTCATTGTTGATAAAATTTTAATCATATATTTGACAATTATATAAACAATTTCACTAGTTTTGAATTCATTGAAAGCAATTAATCGGTTATTTAAATAGATAGTTATGAGCGAACAACAAGAAAAAATGAAGGCCCTGAAGCAGACCATTGAGCGTTTGGAGAAAACGTATGGCAAGGGCGTTGTGATGAAAATGGATGACACGCGTAGCGTGGTTGTAGATGTCATTTCAACCGGATCATTCGGTTTGGATTTGGCACTTGGCGTGGGTGGGTTTCCTCGGGGCAGAATCGTTGAGATATATGGACCTGAGAGCAGTGGTAAAACGACCATTGCCTTACATACCATTGCCGAAGCACAAAAAAAGGGTGGCATTTGTGCCTTTATCGATGCAGAACACGCGTTTGATAAATTGTATGCCGAAAATTTAGGTATCGACACATCCAATTTATTGATTGCCCAACCAGATGACGGGGAACAGGCTTTAGAAATTGCAGACAATCTCATTCGTTCTGGCGCCATTGATGTATTGGTTGTGGATTCAGTAGCCGCATTGGTACCCCGCGCAGAAATAGAAGGCGATATGGGCGATAGTAAGATGGGTTTACATGCCCGTTTGATGAGTCAAGCGTTAAGAAAATTAACAGGAACCATCAGCAAAACTGGTTGTATCTGTATCTTCATTAACCAATTGCGGGAGAAAATTGGCGTGATGTTCGGTAACCCCGAAACCACAACTGGTGGTAATGCCCTCAAATTTTATGCATCCATTCGTTTGGATATTCGCAGAAATGCCCAAATCAAAGATGGCGACGATGTAATGGGTAACCGCACGAAAGTTAAAGTGGCCAAAAACAAAGTGGCACCACCTTTCCGCGTGGTTGAATTTGACATCATGTACGGAAAAGGCATTAGCAGAGCCGGTGAAGTATTAGACATCGCAGTGGATGCCAATATCATCCAAAAAAGCGGTAGTTGGTATAGCTACGAAACCACCAAACTGGGTCAAGGTAGAGATGCTGTAAAAGAACTCATCCAAGACAACCCAGAAATGATGGCAGAAATCGAAGCCAAAATCCGCACCAAAATGGCGGGCGGCGAAGAAATATTGGCGGTTCAGGCCGACTAACCAGTCCATTTCCATTAAGTCAGGGGTGAAGGTTTCCTTCACCCCTTTTTTTTACTGTATAGCATCTGTATTTTTACCTCACAATTACCGCTATTCAATGAGCTCAACTTCCCTGATGAACAAACTTGTTCAAAGCCTGCAATTCAAACAATTTCTTGGATTCCTCATAACATTTGGGCACTTCGCCTCAGCCCTAGGTATCCATACACTTCCACAGTTTGCTTCCGTAAAAATTGGTGCTACCAATTACCCACAGACCCTATCACCGAAACCCCCTGTACTCTTAAAACAACACGCCAACTGGTGGGTGCAATCGCGCAGACCACAACCCGTGCAAGGCTGGGACACCTTCACTCAAAACATCAAAAAGATTCACCCCAACATTCAACAAGCCGTTGATGAAAAAGGCACCCTCATCTTCCTCATTCACATGCGGGTCAACAAAAAAGGTCGTGTCGATTTCGCCGAAGTTTGGGATGGCAATAACCAGGATTCGAGCCTTCAAGCCACCGTGATTGAAGCCATTCAATACAATACCTTTACCCCCTTTGTTTCGGCCAAAGGAAAACGCATCAAAGAAAGCGCCTTGGTGCTCATGGAAATCCCGGCAACGGAACAACAATTGATATCCAACGCACTAGACACCACCATCCCCAACAAATCCATTAACTCAGCAAGGTTCTTGGGGGGCGAAAATGCCTTTTCAGAATACATTGCCGATCAATTCGTTTATCCAAAACGATGCATGGATGAATCCATCAGCGGTTATGTTCGCTTGCGATTCATGGTGAATAGAAATGGTATCGTTACCAACTGCCGCATCAAAGAGGGAAGCAAAGGCTGTCCGGAATTTGGTATCGAAGCCATCCGCGTACTCAAGGCTTGTCCAAAATGGATTCCCGCAACCCACAATGGCAAGAATATTTCTGCTTGGTTTGAGGTGCCCATTAGCTTGAGCGTATCGAATTAAAGAGGCTAAACACGGACATACGTCCGAATCCACTATTTGTGTCCGTAAAATTTTTCCTTGTACATCATTGGATAAACCACGTACAACATCAACATTCTGCTGTACCGGAAAATCAATGGCACCATCACCACAATCAATGTAGGAATGCCAACAATCGCATAGTCGAATAGGTTCAAACTGTAAAAAACTACACTGCCCATGATGATGAACCCCACAATCAAAGCATAGCTGAAGTACATCGCGCCGTAAAAAAAACCTGGCTCGGGTTCATACGACATCTCACATACTGTACAATTGTAATTGGTCTCAGCGAATTTGGTGCTAAAAATACTGTTCTTAAAAACCTTGCCTTTGCCACATTTTGGACATTTGCAAGCAATAAATGGCACAATGCCTTGTCGTTTACTTTCCATATTTCTGTCTGCGTCTGTATTGGTAAAAAAATACACCCGCAGTACCAAGTAACACGTAGGGGGTTGCCAACAACATCAAAATACCTTTATTGATGCCATTGCCCACTACGGGTTTGTTTTTAGCGTTATCGCGACTCGACGTTAACGCCGCTTTACACATCGGACATTGCGCGCCCACACTCAGGGCTGCAAATATCGTCAATGCCAAAGTTGCTAAAATTCGTTTCATCTTAGAAGGGGTAGTATTTGAACGCATAATACGGCGCAATCATGAAATAAACTATGACTCCAGTCACACTCACATACAACCATATCGGAAAGGTTACCCTCGCCCACTTTTTGTGCTTCACAAACTGTCCGGAAGTACTGTAATACATCGTATACAAAACCATCGGCAATACCGCCGCCGCCAAAACAATGTGCGTAGATAAAATGAAATAATACAAATACTTCACACCGCCCTCACCCCCAAAGTTGGTGTGCTCGGTGCAAGTATGGTAGGTTACATAACTCAATAAGAAAACCGTAGACAAGATAAACGCCGTAAGCATATACGCTTGATGCGTTCCCTTCTTCCCAGCTTTAATGGCCATAAAACCCAAAACCAAGGCCAACGACACCAAACTATTCAACACCGCATTGGTCAATGGCAACACTTTGGCGAATTCTGCCGTGGGACGCATGTCTGCTGGCAAATACTGCAACAAAGTCACCAATCCCATCACCGCGATGGTTATGATTACTACAAGGCGAAAAAAGCCTTTATCACTGATCCAAGTCGTTTTTTCTGTATTCATATAGCAAATTGTTAATGTCGTCCTGAATGCGCTTCACCTTCTCCAATTTCTCTGTAAGCGTCTTTCCTGATGTCTCCAAAATCCCACGAATATGGCGCGATTTGTCGATGATCACCAATTTATCATCATGAATAAAATCCTGTCCACGCTGTTCAGTAGCCAACAGCAAATCGTTCATCACCCAATCATAAATCTCCCGCTTGCTGCCAGTGGCAAATGTTCTTTTATATAAATCCGCTTTGTAGGCATTGGCATATGTCGATAGCACGGCTACGGAATCGTGTTCAGGGTCAATTGTCACCGTGAGAAATCGCACATTGGGAAAAGCTTGAAATTCTTCTGCAATCACCTGGATTTGCTTGTTCATGGCAGGACAAACCTCGGCGCACGTTGCAAAGAAGATGTTGGCTACCACGATACAGGAATCAAAATCATCCAACGTAATGGGCTTCCCATGCTGATTGATCAAATTGATATCGCTAACTGTATGATACTCCTTTGTACCGTCAGCAGCAACGGCTGTTTCACCCAAATAGGGCAATTCCTTATGCACCCATTTGGCCTCAGCCAATACCAAGATACCTAAGATGGGTAAAATGACGATGGCCGCGATTGCGGCCATCTTTATACGTTTTTTTGCGATGGCCATGATTACAATGACTTCATCACTTCCAAAGCAGAACCTTCGTAAAGTAATCCTGAAATCAGACCCAAAACAAAAACCATTGGCACAAGGATCACCAAAGCCAAATTGATTTTCTCATGTTTTAGGTGCATGAAAGCACCCACGATATAGTAGGCTTTCACCAATCCGAAGAATATAAAAATGAAGTTTCTCCATCCACTGGCTGGCATCACGAAGTAAATGACGAAGTCCAACACAGTAATACCCAACAACAACCAAAAGGTCTTCCAAAGTTCTTTGGTTCCGTGACTTTCAGTGTGGGGGATATAATTGATTGCGTCGTAATCCCCAGGTTTGTTATAGAATTCCATGATATAAAATTGTGTTAGTTAGATCAAATAGAAGAAGGTAAATACGAATACCCAAACCAAATCAACGAAGTGCCAGTACAAACCAGCCTTCTCAATCATCTCGTAGTGGCCGCGACGTTCAAATACACCGCGAACGGTCATGATGTAAACAACTACATTGATAACAACACCACTGAATACGTGGAAACCGTGGAAACCTGTTACAATGAAGAATAGCGCAGCAAACGGCACAGGACCAAACGTACGATCGCCATCGGCCCACTCAAAATGGTCTCCAAAACCAACGCTCGTCAAATGATCATATCCTTGCTTGGTGATACCAAAAGTGTTACCGTCTAAACGAGCACCTTCATGAATAAAGGTGTACCACTCCCAAGCCTGACAACTCAAGAATGCAATACCACCAATGATTGTATAAACCATGTAACGTGCAACTTCCGCTTTGCTCTTACGATGTCCTGCTTCAACAGCCAACACCATCGTTACAGAACTCAAAATCAAGATGAAAGTCATCACACTCACAAACAACAACGGCAAATGCAAACCGTGCATGAAAGGGAAGTGGTTGAAAATAGACGCTGGGTCAGGCCACTTGGTTGTAATCGGGGTTACTACGTTAGAAAAACGCTGTGTTCCATATTGAACCAACAGTGTGGAGAACGTGAATGCATCCGACAAAAGGAAGATCCACATCATCAACTTTCCATAACTCACATTGAACGGAGAACGACCTCCAGCCCAGGTGGGTTGATTTTCAAATGATGCTTGTGTAGATGTATGATTAGCCATTAGGAAAAATTACCTTGCGAAATAAAGAAATAAATACAATATAAACCACAGAAGTCCAACAAAATGCCAATAAGTATTGGTAATTGACATGAACGTGATTTGTTTTTTATGGATTTCAAGTCGGAAAGCCTTCACCTGGGCTATCGCCAACAGAATGATACCACCGATGATGTGCAAAAAGTGCAAAACCGTAATCACCCAAACGTAACTCGCTGATATGTGTTCTGGTCGAGCGTTTACAAAAGTCAAGTCTTGCATCACCATCCGTGACCATCCTAAGTACTGAGAGTAGCAAAACAAAACCGATAACAACAGGGTAACAGCAATCAAACCTTTGTTTCTTGCCAACTCATCTTTTTTTGCCGCTTGGGTAGCCAATTGCATCGTAACCGAACTCACAATGCTGATAATGAGTGAATAAAGGAAATAGATGGGAAGGTCAAATGAGGTCCACAACTGTTTTGCTTCGGCATCTGGTCTGGCCACGATGTATGCACTAACGAATGCCGCAAACAACATTGAACTAGCCAACATGAACAACCACAAATTCATTTTGAAAGGCGCAATCAAAGGCGCTGGATCTTTCACTTTCTTCTGAGAAATGTTTTCCATCTTTTAAAAAAATATATATCCTAAAAACACCACGGGTGTATAAATCAAGGTTGAGTACAACAATTTCCGTGCATCGGCAACTTCCAGTGTCCTGAACAAATTGAAAGCCCTGGACAGCACAAACAAGGAAATTGGCAATATCACAATCAGAGCCCTTACGCTGCACATGCCATAATACACGGGCGTCATACTGATAATAATCAACAAAACAGTGTAAATTAAGATTTGATAAGCACTCTTTTTATCACGTCCGCCGCTCGATGGCAACATCCAATATCCTGCCTTCTGGTAGTCGTCGTGCAACATCCATGCAATCGACCAGAAATGCGGAAATTGCCAGAAAAACTGCACCAAAAACAACATCATCCCCGGCTCGTCTATTCGTCCAACAACCGCAGTGTAACCAATCAACGGAGGCAATGCCCCAGGAATCGCGCCAATCATCACCGCAATGTTGCTCGTTTGCTTCATCGGAGTGTAAACGAACACATACAATACCAGCGACAATCCACTCAAAAATACGGCCACGAAAGGCACCGTAAGCGACAACAAAACAATCCCTGATATCCCGGTTACCCAACAGAAAATGATGGCCTGAGAGAGGGAGATTCTTTCCTCCACGATCGGACGGTTGCTTGTGCGATCCATCTTGCCATCGTTCTCCTTTTCGATGATCTGATTCAGTCCGTTCGATGCAAAAACCACCAACATACCGCCAATCAAAACACCTGTAAAAACCCACCAATCAAACAACTCTGTGAACGAATTGTCTGAATTCAATTTGCATCCCAACAAATAACCAAATACCGATGTAGCGGCAACACTACTGGTTAAGCGAAATTTGATCAATTGTCCGAAAGCTTTTAACGTAGGATTCATGTGATTATGAGGGCTGAATTGAACGGGCCGATAAATACACTGCAAAGATATAGGTAATGAGGGCGCTACCCACCACAACATGCGCTACTTGTGCCCATGCTGGTACAACAAACCAAATATGAATCACACCCAAAGCAATTTGCAATGCGCAGAGCAACGCAATCATCATGTAGGGGTGTGCAATTGGCAATTTTAACCCCGCTTGTTCTTTCGATAATCTGCGCATCAGCCAAATCATCCATCCCAATACCACAAAAGGCATGTAGCGATGTAGGACAAATACCCAATCCATGGCAAATACATTGAGCATCCCCCAACCCAAAAATCCGGCGGTATCACCCTCAACATACAATTGACCCGTGTAGCGCAATCCATCCACTTGCTCGCGGCTCCATGCACCTATGATCACGATAAAAAAAACAGATATCCAAAGACCAAACCACTGCTTTCTTTTGAGTAAATCCAATCCTTTAAAACGAAAGGACACCGCCTTATGCAAAGAAACCATGTAAGCAAACAAACACATAAAGCTGAGCACAAAATGCACCGTTACTACCCCTGGCAACAAATTGGTAGCAACGACCAAACTGCCTAACCAGCCATTCAACAACAGCAAAAACAAAGCTACCAAGCCCCATCCCTTCCCGGAGCCAATCCGCTTCCTAAACCACACCGCCATGCCAAAGTAAACCATGGCAAACAACCCACTCAGAACACCAAACAACCGATTGATATACTCGATCCATGCCTTCACAGGGTCAAATACCTCCGGTGCCTGTATACTCTCGTCAGTAAGCAACAAAGTCGCCGACTTCTCCATCCCAACCGATTTCAATACTTTGGCAAATCGCTCTACCTTTTGCAATCGCTTTTCCAAGAAAATCTGCTGATAGTTACCTGGTAACTTGCACTCACAGGTTGGAGGTGCCCACAAGCCAAAACACTTCGGCCAATCCGGACAGCCCATCCCACTTCCTGTGGCACGAACCAATCCGCCAAAAAAGAACAATAAAAAAACAGACGAACAGGTAAGTAAACCCATTCGTCTGTAAATGTTTAATATCTTATCGTTACTGCGAGGCATTAACGGCTCAAACCGAAAACACGCTTGATGGCCGCGAAGAATACGCTGTTTTCAACAGGTGCCTCTTCTTTTGCAACCTCTTTCTCCTCTACATGCAATACCTCAGGTGCGGTAGGATCTTCCTCGTTCTGTGGGAAGAAATCAGATTCACGGTCAGGTCTGCTGTATTCATAAGGACCACGATATACAGTGGGCAATTCATGTGGCCAGTTACCGTGCAAACGAACATCAATGGGTGAAGTCCACTCCAAGGTATTTGATTGCCATGGGTTCTGCTCGGCTTTCTTGCCGCGGAAAATGCTTACGAAGAAGTTGTACAAGAACAATATCTGAGCAAATCCAGCCACAATAGCAGAGATCGTAATCAGCTTGTTTACATCCATCCAAACGTTGAAATCTTCTACCAATGTGAACTGGTAGTAACGACGTGGAACACCCGCCAAGCCCATAAAGTGCATTGGGAAGAACACCAAGTATGCTGTAATGAAAGTGATCCAGAAGTGGAAGTACCCCAACGTATTGTTCATCATACGACCATACATACGTGGGAACCAATGGTAAATACCGGCGAACATACCGAAAATCGCAGCACTACCCATAACCAAGTGGAAGTGTGCCACAACGAAGTATGAATCGTGCAATTGGATATCCATGGCAGCATTACCGAGGTAAATACCTGTCAAACCACCAGAGATAAAGAAACTTACCAAACCAATTGAGAACAACATGGCAGGCGTGAATCGCAAGTTACCGCGCCACAATGTAGTTAGGTAGTTGAACGCTTTCACCGCAGATGGAACCGCAATGATCAATGTCAAAATCATGAACACCGAACCCAAGAATGGATTCATACCCGTGATGAACATGTGGTGTCCCCATACGATGAACGACAACACAGATATACCCATCAATGAGATAACCATCGCTGTGTAACCAAAGATTGGCTTGCGGGCGTTGGTAGAAATTACTTCAGAGGTGATACCCAATGCAGGCATCAAAATGATATATACTTCAGGGTGACCCAAGAACCAGAACAAGTGCTGGTACAATACTGGACTACCACCCACGTTTTCCAAAGCACCCACACCTTCCAAGAAGATATCGCTCAAGTAAAACGAAGTACCGAAACTACGGTCAAAAATCAAGAACAACGCCGCACCCAACAACACTGGGAAAGAAAGCAATCCCAAAATCGCGGTGAAAAAGAATGCCCAAATGGTCAATGGCATGCGATTCATGCTCATTCCCTTGGTACGTTGGTTCAATACGGTAGAGATATAGTTAATACCACCCAACAAAGCAGAGATGATGAACAATGCAATGGCAACCAACCACAAGGTCATACCCAAACCTGAACCCGGCATGGCTTTTTCTAAAGCACTCAACGGAGGATAAACCGTCCATCCACCGGATGCTGGACCTGTTTCTACGCCCACAGAAATCAATAAAACTACGCTCGACAAGAAGAAGAACCAGTAGCTCAACATGTTCATGAACGGTGATGCCATATCACGCGCACCCAACTGCAATGGAATTAAAAGGTTACTAAAAGTACCACTCAAACCTGCGGTCAATACATAAAATACCATGATGGTACCGTGGATGGTAACCAAACCCATGTAAAAGTTAGGGTCTAATTTGCCGTCAACGGCCCATTTACCCAGCAACATCTCTAATAATCCGAACTGCTCATCGGGCCAAGCCAATTGAAGACGGAATAACAAAGACATACCCATTCCAACGATACCCATAATAATCCCTGTAATCAGGAACTGTTTGGAGATCATTTTGTGATCCATAGAGAAAACGTACTTACTGATGAACGATTCCTTGTGATGGTGATCGTGGGTGTGATGATCGGCGTGTAATGCTGAAGTGCTCATATGAATATGATTCTTTTTTTTAAAATTAATTGGCAGCTACAGCTGCGGGTGAAACGGCAGTTGAATCAGCAGTAGCGGGAACAGCTTCCATTGCGGGAGCTACCATCTTCGCCTGTGCGGCCAACCATGTATTATACTCAGACTCAGATCCTACTACAGTGATTTTGATTTTCATGTTGTAGTGCGCTGCTCCACAAATTTTGTTGCAGTACAAATAGTATTCGAAATTGGGGTTTCCTTTCGATGCTTTCGCTTCAGCCGTTGTCTTAATTGGCGTGAATGGGAACACCGTGCTCATTCCAGGCACACAGTTCATCTGTGCACGGAACTCAGGCATGTATGCAGAGTGAATCACATCCCTTGCACGGAAACGGAACATATAAGGCTTGTTTTTTACCAATACGATTTCCGTAGTTACGCGGTCATCATTCGATTCTTTATTGAAAATTTCAGGCTTGCTCTTGAATGCAGCGATTCGCTTCAAATTGGTCTCCTTGCGCTTGATTTCCTTCTTCATCTGACGAACATACGCACCGCTTTCAGCATCCAACACCTTCTCGCGAAGAGCCTTGTGCTCGGAAACGTAGGTCTTATTCAAACCTGTAGCTTCCATTTTGTCCAAAGCAGCACGCCAAACTTTGGCAGAATCATCCGCTGCAGCAACTTTCGCCTCCAACTCCGCAACCTCGCCTGTCAAGGTGGTCGTTAATTTGTCCGCCTCAGTATCAACAGCCAATCCCAATGGGTTGGTTCCAGAAATCAATACATAACTGCTTTCGCCCATTTTCTTATCCTCACCGGCATAACGTGCCTTCCAACCAAATTGGTAAGCAAACACTTCAATTTCTTGCGCATCTTCATTGGGGGTCTGGGTGATTTTCGTCCACACATTGAAACCACGTAATACCAAGAAAGTCAATACAATTGCAGGAACAATTGTCCAAATAACTTCCAATTTGTTGTTGTGGAAGAAATAGGCTGCTTTGCGATCTTCTCTGTAGTAGTATTTAAACATGAAGAAGAACAACAGTACCTCTGTAACAATGAATACGAAAAAGGTAAAGCCGAACGTCCACATGAACATCGAATCCAAAGACTCACCATGCTCAGAAGCCGCATCCCACAGCAACAAATATTTACTGTGTGCACTTAATTCCCAGAAAACACCGATTAAACCCAAGATAAGTACCACCAAAGCGATGATACCATTCACCTTGTGTGAACTTACAATCTTCTTCCCTGTAATACGCTCAGCCAAACTTCCGATATCGAAAGCCCGAGCAATCACCAAAACGATCAATAAAATCAGCAGGCAAAGCAAAATATTTAACCAATTCCAACCGCTTGGATCAAATTCCTGTGGAGGAGCAATTACATCTGTGGCTGCTTGAGCGAACGACGTTGTAATGGCTATGCTAGCCACTAACAAAGATAACAACTTCTTAGTCAATGAGTTGAATGTGTTTTTTGGTAAAGTAAGCTTCATTTCTTGAGCCTTTTTAGGGATTTTGAATGCGCGAATTTAACCATTTTAAAAAGGTTTTACAACGACACGACCATTAATTTCACACCAAAACTGCATTTTCTACACAAGACTTGCCATCCACCTCCAAACAACTTTACCATCTCGCCCGCTATTGCGAATCAATCCAAATAAGAAACTAGATACTTTCAACCCACATTTGGGCCAATTTCAGGTAATCTTTCACCCCCAATTGCTCAGCGCGCATGCCCGCCCAACCATCCGGCAACACAAACCTAGGTCTCGATGTAGTTAACGATTTTACGGCGTTCCCCAACGTCTTTCGCCTCTGAGAAAATGCCGTCTTCACCACCAACTTCAACGCCCCGTAATCGCAGCTCGGTAATTCGCCCTTCAACCTACAATCTATCACACCGCTCTTCACCTTTGGCGGCGGATTAAACGACCCCTCATGCACCGTAAACACATACTCGCAATCGTAGTAGGCCTGCAACAAAATACTGGTGATTCCATAATCTTTGTTCCCCTCACCTGCCGCCAATCGCTCAGCAACTTCTTTTTGAAACATGCCAGCAAACTGACTCACCATCACCCCGCATTCCAACATCTGAAACACAATCTGCGTACTAATATTGTACGGATAATTCCCCACCAATGCCATTTTAGCCCCGGGCTTTACCCATACCTCGTTCTTGGCCTGCAAAAAATCACCGTGCCATACCTGCATACCCTCGGCCCATGCCTGCTTTCCCAAATACTCCACCGATTCTCCGTCGATCTCCAAACACAATAACCTTTCACCAAAACGCGGATACAAATACTTGGTCATCACGCCCATTCCTGGACCAATTTCCACCACATGCTCCATCCTTTCATCCACCAAATCTGCAATGCGCTGCGCGATGCTTTCGTCGTTTAGAAAATGCTGTCCCAACGCCTTCTTGGCATGCACATCGCCCTTCTTCGACCCTTTCCCCGGTGCATCTTCAAACTTGCTTGCCCATTTACCACCCCGCGGTGTATTCTGAATGTGCTGGCCCGTTTTGCCGCCCTTTTCTATAGATTTATTCTGTCTCACTGCTCCCAATAGGTTATGTAATACTTGGTCACAGTATCTTTCAAACTCGCCAAATTGTAATTGTCACTTGCCTCTGCCACATCAACCAATGTGCCGTCTTTCTTCATGATGCGAATACCCCCGCCCTCACTGATATAAGCATCGTTCTTCAACATGCCCACATGCACAAAATAATCCAAGACCCGCTCATCACTCACACCAAAAACCGAAGCTGCTTGGGTCCGCATCAACTGCCTCAACCCGTCGCTAATTGGTTCCAACTGTACCTTTATCTTTGGTAAATTTCGGCGCAATAACCTTCGGCTCATCTCCTGCAATATTCGGTCTTCGTGAAACTGCCATTCTTTGATGGCCGACATGATATCGATGTCATCCAACTGCACAAACAAATCCAAATCCTCATCGTCAAAATCCTCAGGGTTCACATCCTTGAACAAAAAATGCATCAGTGGGTGATAACTGCCCAGGGCATGTCCTTCCTTCGCCATTTCCCGCGCCCTCTGTAAAATCGACACCAACAGCGCATCAGCGGCCAACACCGTTTTGTGCAAATACACTTGCCAATACATCAATCTCCTGGCCACCAAAAATTTCTCTACGCTGTAAATGCCCTTTTCTTCCACCACCAAATCGCCATTTTTCACATTCAACATATGAATCAACCGCTCAACCCCAACAATACCTTCACTCACACCGGTGTAAAAACTATCCCGCATCAAATAATCCAACCGGTCCATATCAAGCTGCCCTGATATCAACTGATGCAAAAACGGCTTCGCCGCATATTCTCCCTTAAAAATAGCAATCGCCGTGTCTAACGCACCCCCAAATTCCTGGTTCATGCGCTCCATCAACATCAAACTGATTCGTTCGTGATTTACGCCTTGGGCCAGTGTATATTCTAGCGTATGACTGTATGGACCATGTCCGATATCGTGCATCAAAATGCCCAATACCACGCCCTCTTCTTCGGTTTCCGTGATCTCTACTCCCTTCCGCTTCAATGTTTCCACCGCTTTGATCATCAGATTCATCGCCCCCAAAGCATGATGAAAACGGGTATGGGTTGCCCCAGGATACACCCATTCGCTCATCCCTAATTGCCTGATTCTTCTCAATCTTTGAAAATACGGATGCTGCACAACATCATACACCAGCGCGCTGGGAATGGTGAGAAACCCGTGCAAAGGGTCGTTGATGATTTTTGATTTATTGCCCGATGGCATACTGCAAAGGTAATAGCCAAATCATTGTTCTGACCACAACAGCTTTTCACCCCCACGGGGTTGCCGCAATCTTACGGCATCCACAAATTCTTTCAGCTGCGTTACCAAAGGATCCGCCGGCTGTGCTTGCATGTAACTCTCGTAACAGTAGACCATATCGGCCCATTCATTCACCGAAATCCCTTGACCATGCATTTTCCGACGCAACGCCGAACCCGCATGCAACCATGCACTCTGGTTGAATTCCTGCAAACGCTTCTGTTCTGATTTCTCAATGTAGCGCCTAAAAAACCCATAAGCCCGATCGTATTGATCCTGTCGCTCCGCCGAAATCCCAAAATACCAATACGTACCAGGATGGGTTGAATCTTGCAGATACGCCACACGCAACAAACTATCCGATTCTGAAAACTTTTGTTGCAGCAACAGTGCGTGCGACAGCAAATGTTTGTTGGTCATCGATTCTGGATTGCGCTGCAACAAACTGCGGTAGATATTCTCTGCCTCACGGTATCGCTTGGAACGCATCGCTGCAGCAGCCTGGGCTTCCGGACTTACCGCATCGTCGAAGTCTTGGGCAGAAACCAACGTACCCATCGCCATAGCCAAAAATAAGAATACCCAACGCATGGTTCGAATGTAAGAACAATTCCCCAAATTTGTGGTGATGGCACAGCGACAATCTTTTGTGATTCCCACAAAAATGAGATGGTATTTGGGGGTAGTGGGCATCCTGTGTTTTGTTCTATTCTCCGCTTGTAAAGACAGCGCACAGCCTTGGGAATCCTTCGGAGAAATCACCACAGAGGACAGAGTACTGTCAGATTTCACCCAAATCAATGCATCGCATAATATCCAATTGTATATTAAACAAGACCTTACAGCGCCGCAAAGCATAAGCATCACCTATGGCAAAAACGCCCTGAAGGGCATTGTGAGCGAAGTAAAGGATGGGGAATTGGTTCTCGATGACCGCAACAAAGCCAAGTGGTTGCGCGATTTGAATGCCTTGCCCATTTGCACGCTGAACGTCCACAATATCAACAAAATTCACCTAGATGGGAACGCAAAGATGGCATGTATCGACACGCTTAAAACACCCACATTGAATCTAACGATCAATAGTGTGGAGACGCAAAGTTTGCTCATCCAATGCGGACAACTGTATGGCGGTTTGTCCAATTCGGGTTATTTGAATGCCAGCGGCACAGCCACCATCTTCTCTTGGAGTTGCGAAAAAGGCAGCGGATTGGATGCCCGTGGGCTGCTGAGCGACGATGTATATATGCGCCATTTCACCATACGCGACGTTTACGTGAATCCAACCAAACAATTTGAGGGATTTGCGTACAATAGCGGCAATATTTATTATTTCACCCAGCCAACGTACAAATTCAAGGTGGTGGAAGAAGGCCGTGGCAAAGTAATATTATTTCAACCATGATGATCGGCGGATTTTATTTGGAGCACCCAATTTCTTATGGGTTGATAGGGGCTTTTGTGATGATTTTCATCGCGGGGTTGAATGATTCGGGCATGACGTATCGATGGATGCTAAGCACCTACAACATCAAGCATCGCCATGAATGGTACCGACTATTGAGTTCAGGATTTGTGCATGGCGGTTGGATGCATTTGTTGCTGAACGTATTGGGCATTTACTTTTTTGGGACGCTCGTTGAGTATTTGGCTGGTGGGATCATTGCTATATCGGTATTTATTGCATCGGTTTTGGGTGGTGGTTTATACGCATGGTTTATTCGCCGGGGCGATACAGATTATCAAGCGGTAGGGGCATCGGGCGGGGTGATGGGATTGTTAATGTGTGCGGTGATGTGGTTCGACGGGATACAGTTGAGTTTGTTTTTAATTCCGATAGGGATACCCGGATGGATTTTTGTGATCTTGTTTAATTTGGGTTCGATAGTGATGACACAGACGGCGGATCGGAATCGGATTTCGCATGAAGGACATTTGGGCGGTGCGTTAATTGGCGGATTGGTGGGCTACATGTTCACGCCGCAGGTACCGATGACGCACAGCTGGTGGGCATTTTGGTTGGGTACCGCGCCGATTTTATTGTTTGCGGTAGCGCACGGCCTTCGGCCGCGCTGGTTTAAATGAAAAAGGCCCCGGCGACTTCGTCGCCGGGGCCTTGGTGCCCAGTACTGGATTCGAACCAGCACGACCTTACGATC
>DBCP01000048.1:0-12637 GCA_002293105.1 Bacteroidetes bacterium UBA955
GCAATACTTTTTTCTCGTCATCCAATTTTCCACCGCTCAATACGTGGGCCCTGTTGGCGATAACCTCATTCACATTCATGTTGCTCTGCGTCCCCGATCCAGTTTGCCAGATTACCAAAGGAAATTCAGCATCCAGTTTGCCCGCGATGATTTCATCACAAACGGTGCAGATGAGTTCACACTTTTCGGCCGACAAAACACCCAAATCACGATTAGTGCGGGCAGCACTTTTTTTCAAAACGCCAAAGGCACGGATGATTTCCACTGGCATACTGCCTTCTGGTCCAATTTTGAAGTTGTTGCGGCTGCGTTCGGTTTGGGCACCCCATAATGCATTTGCGGGGACTTTTACTTCGCCCATCGTGTCGTGTTCGATGCGATACTGTGTCATATTATACCGCAAAGATAATTCATCCCCCGAAATGATGGTTAAAATGAGGTAGGGTGTTGAAAAATGGACATCCATCAACGTCCGTTTAAAAACAGAATCCGTCATTCACAAAACTCCTTGGCCCGTAATCGTATATTTGCCGGAGTATGTCTGAGAAAAAATTGCTCGATGCCCTGAGTTACCATGCCGATGGGCGCCCCGGAAAAATTGAGGTTATATCCACCAAACCAACACAAACACAATTCGATTTGGCTTTGGCCTATTCCCCCGGTGTTGCTGAACCTTGCTTAGCCATTGCAGAGAATGTAGATGACGTTTACAAATACACCGCCAAAGGCAATTTGGTGGCTGTTATTTCAAATGGCACGGCGGTACTTGGACTTGGCGATATCGGCCCAGAAGCATCCAAGCCGGTTATGGAAGGGAAGGGCGTATTGTTCAAGATTTTCGCAGACATTGATGTGTTCGACATTGAACTCAATTGTAAAGATGTTGACCATTTCGTTGAAACCGTGAAGGCCATGGAACCCACTTTTGGGGGGATTAACCTGGAGGATATCAAAGCACCGGAGAGTTTTGAAATTGAAGAACGCTTGAAAGCGGCATTGAATATTCCCATCATGCACGATGATCAGCACGGTACCGCCATCATTTCGGCTGCTGGATTGATCAATGCCTTGAGATTGGTAGAGAAAAAATTGAGCGATGTACGGATTGTGGTCAACGGTGCCGGTGCGTCAGCCATTGCCTGTACCAAGTTGTTCGTTTCATTGGGCGCAAACAAAGAGAATATCGTCATGTTAGATTCTAAAGGGGTGTTGCGTTCTGATCGTACCGACCTTGATAAATACAAACAGCAATTTGCAACGGGCAGGGATTTAAACACTTTGGAAGAAGCCTTGGTTGATGCCGAAGTCTTTGTAGGTCTTAGCAAGGGCAATATTCTTACGCCTGAGATGATTCAATCAATGGCCAACAAACCCATCGTGTTTGCTATGGCCAATCCCACACCAGAAATCGACTACAATTTGGCGGTAGCAACCCGTCCTGATTTGATTATGGCTACGGGTAGAAGTGATTATCCCAACCAGGTAAACAATGTATTGGGTTTCCCGTTCATTTTCCGTGGCGCTTTGGATGTACGATCAACGGCCATCAATGAAGCCATGAAAATTGCAGCCGTGCATGCCATTGCTGACTTGGCGATGGAGCCCGTGCCTGAAAGTGTGATGATGGCATACAACGAGCGAAACCTAAGCTTTGGACCTACATATATCATTCCAAAACCCATGGATCCCCGTTTGTTGACCACTGTAGCGCCAGCTGTAGCCAAAGCCGCGATGGAGAGCGGTGTCGCGAGAAATCCGATAACCGATTGGGATGCCTACAACATGCAGTTGCGCAAACGCTTGGGTATCGATAATGATTTTGTGAATCGATTGATGACCAAAGCAAAGACAGCCCCTAAACGAGTGGTATTTGCCGAGGCAGACCACATTCGTATTCTACGCGCTGCAGAAATCGCCCAGCGAGACGGCATTTGTGAGCCCATTTTGCTGGGAAATCCCGATGCCATTCAGAAAATGATGGATGAAAATCACATCGAAATCCCCGGTGTGCAAATGATAGATCCCCGCAAACAAGAGGAAAACTTGAAAAAATATGGAGCCAAATTGTTCGAAAAACGCGGTAGAAAAGGACTGACCTGTTTTGAAGCCGAATACCAAATGCGCAATCGAAATTATTATGGATCAATGATGGTTGAAACTGGAGAAGCAGATGCTTTTATCAGCGGTTTGACAAGAAACTATCCCATCGCACTTAAACCGGCGTTGGATGTAATTGGAATGGTCGATAAAACGCACCGCGTGGCTGGTATGCACATCATGATGACCAAGTCCGGACCCGTGTTTTTTGCGGATACCACCGTGAATGTTGATATCGATGAGGATACGGTATATGAAATGGTCACTCTGGTGAATGAAAGGGTGAAGTCGTTCCGCATTGAACCAAGGATTGCTCTAATCTCGTATTCAAATTTTGGTAGTTCGGGAGGTGTGTATCCCAAAATGATGCAAAATGTGGTTACACGATTGCACCGAGATGAGCCCTCAATAAAGGTTGAAGGGGAAATGCAGCCGGTGTATGCCATCGATGGTGAATTGAGACAGAAACGATATCCGTTTAATAAACTTGGCGACAAATCAGCCAACGTATTTATTTTCAGTGGATTGAGCTCTGGTAATGCAGTGTATCAAATCATGAGGAGTATGGGCAATATGGACGCCATTGGTCCCGTTTTATTGGGCTTTAAAAAATCTGTACACATTCTGCATCATAGCTCTTCAGTACGTGAAATTGTGAACATGATCGCTTTGGCGGTTGGTGAAGCACAGGAAAAGTAAATGCAAAATGGGAGAGGATGTCATTCAAATCCAAGAAGTTGTTTGGGGTTCTAGCGAGTATGTTCAAACCCTAGCACTGCGGCATGAAATATTGCGGAGGCCTCTGCAACTGATGTTTGATCCGATGGTGTTTGATGCGGAACGATCCGACATTCACGTTTCCGCCAAGTTTGGTGACTGGGTAGTGGGGTGTTTGATACTCACGCGAAACGATAAGAGGGTTAAGATGCGCCAAGTGGCAGTGGCTAGCGAATGGCAGAGAAAGGGCGTGGGTGCGAAAATGGTTGTTTTTGTAGAGGGGTTGGCCAAGAATTCAGGATTTGTGGAAATGGTTTTGCACGCCAGAGATAGTGCCGTGCCTTTCTATCTTTCGTTGGGGTACGAGGTGGTTGGAGAGGGCTTTGAAGAGGTTGGAATTCCGCACCATGCGATGAGGAGAACTTTGGTGGATTGAAATGCGCCTTTCCGCGAATTTTAGAGATTGACCCGTTCCTTTAAACTATCTTTGTAACTTTCACCTATGGATACCCTTATTACCGCACTACAGTTTATTCTCGCACTTTCCATTTTAATTACACTTCACGAGTTCGGTCATTATTGGGCTGCCCGTGCATTTGGTATAAGAATCGAGAAGTTCTACTTGTTTTTCGATGCTTGGAATTTCAAACTATTTAGTTTCAAACGTGGCGATACGGAATATGGAATCGGATGGTTGCCATTGGGTGGATATGTGAAAATTGCCGGTATGGTGGATGAGAGTTTGGACACCGAACAAATGAAGTCTGAGCCCCAACCATGGGAGTTTCGCAGTAAACCAGCTTGGCAGAGACTGATTGTGATGATTGGCGGTGTAACCGTGAATTTGATATTGGGTATCGTCATCATGATTACTTTGACCTACTCACAAGGGGAAAAATATGTTCCCCAGTCGATGGTAAATGAACAAGGCGGGATTTACGCGGGTCCAGTGGCCCGGTCTGTTGGTTTTCAAATTGGCGACCAAATCTTATCAATCAATGGGGTGGCGGTAGACAATTTGGATGCGCAATTTGGTGATCCTTCTTTCCTAACCGCTGACCGAAAAGAGATTGGCATACGCCGCAAACAGATTAGTCCAATAATGTATACCAAAGCGGGTGACACTGAGACTGCACAGGTGACCCAAATAGTATACGATACCACGTTGGTGATGCCGAGCAACTTTGACGAATTGTTGGGTGCAAAATCAGATATGCCATTCTTTGCCCCAAGGATGAAGTTTAAAATTGGCAAAGTGATGGGCGGAAGTCATGCTGAAAAAGCGGGGTTGGACGTGGGTGACAAAATTGAGTATATCAACGGAGAGCCTGTCTTTTCGTTCTTCGAATTCAAAGAGATGTTGGTTAAACATGCTGGAGAGACGGTGAAAATGCAAGTCTCAGATTCTACCAACAAAACCAGCACGCTCAAAGCAGAAATTGGAGAAGATGCAACACTGGGTTTCCAACCTGTATTTTACGGCTTTGAGTACCAAGAAAAAGTTATCAAATACGGCCTGGGCAAATCCATCAACTTGGGGGTTTCGCGCTCATTTGGATTGATTGGTGCCAATGCCAAAGCCCTTGGTAATGTGGCGACCGGTAAAACCGATCCAACCAAATCATTGGCAGGTCCAATTGGTATCGCACAGATGTTTGGAAGCAGCTGGAACTGGTTGAATTTCTGGACCTTAACCGCTATGCTGAGCTTGGTTTTGGCTTTGATGAATATCTTGCCTATTCCCGCGTTGGATGGTGGACATGTGATGTTCTTATTGTACGAAATCATCGCCCGCCGACCCGTGTCTGACAAGGTTTTGTATGTGGGACAAATCATTGGTATGGTTTTCTTATTGTCATTGGTGGCCTTTACTTTCTGGGTCGATATCGCCCGCGCTTTAGGAATTTAATATGAGTAACCCGTTTGCATTCTTTGGTTTGACGCCCAGTCTTAACATCGATGCAAAATCGTTGCGAAAATTGTATCTAGATATACAACGCGGAGCGCATCCAGATCTCGTTTCTTCGGATAGCGATGCCGCTGTAATTTCAGAACAGGCCAACGCCCATTATCGTACTTTGTCGAACCCACTCACTTTGGTAAAATCCTTTTTGGATGTGGTTGGGAATATGCAATGGAATGAAAATCAATTGCCAAAAGATTTCCTCATGGAAATGATGGATTTGAGCGATGCCATTGAAGAAATGAATCGAGCTGATGATGCGTCGATGAACAATGTTAAACAGCAGTTGCAAGTCTATTTTGATGCATTAACCGTTGATTTTAAGCACTTATCATCCCAAGTTGAACCCAATATAGATTCTCTTGGTATATGGTATCAGAAGAGTCAGTATCTCAGTCGATTGCGCAAAAATTTTGAAGGAATCGTTGAGATTTGATGTACTCCTTGTAATTTTACCCTGTAAAGCACCATGTCTACACGCACAGCTCTCAAAACACATAGTGAAATTCGCTTGGTTTTTCAACGTATGGCCTGTGAAATTGCCGAGGCATTTTCCGATGAAACCGATTTGTATTTTGTAGCGATCAATGCGCGTGGAATGGCCATCGCCCTGGAGTTGAATCATGAATTAGACCGCATACAGCCCAATTGTAATGTGTCTTTGGGTAATATTCACGTGGCTGATGATTATCGCTGGGAAGGCGTTGTTCCCAATATGGTGGCATTGACAACACCTGTTATCCTGATTGACGATGTAATTCACTCTGGTGGTACTGCGATGCAAGTATTGGTGGATTTGTATGAACATGGATTCGATACCATTCGCACGGCCTTTCTTGCAGAACGCGAGCATCGCAATTACCCCATTCGGGCCGATTTTGTGGGGGTTTCAATAGCCACAACGCTGCAAGAGCATGTATTTTTTAGCAACGAAAATCCGAGTGATTTGCAGTTGTATCTCATTTAAAGTATCAATATATACCACACATTGATTCATTTAATTGTCAATCTAAAACAACCTCAAAGGTTGTGTGTTATTTTTGAATAGATGAAGCGCCTACTATTTCTGCTGTGTTTTGCCTTGTTGCACGTTGTAGTGCTCAATGCTACGCACATAGTGGGAGGAGAGGTAACCTATAAATACTTAGGAAGTAATCAGTACAAAATTAGATTGGATCTATACATCGATTGTCAAAATGGTAATCCACAGGCCATTTCATCCGATGCCACAGCGTACATTGGGGTGTTCAACGGTCAAACCCGCAACATGATTGGTGGTTACCCCAAGTTGATTAGTCGCCAAGGACCCAAAAGGGTTGTAAAGACCAACTACAACTGTATCGTTAAAGCCCCTAATGCTTGTGTAGATCAATACTGGTACGAAGCCACTTTTACCTTGCCTCCCATAACCGGTGGTTATTATGTGTCGTTTCAGCGATGCTGTAGAAACGGTACCATTGATAATTTGATTGATCCCGGGGGCACTGGAGCCAATTATTGGACATTCATTCCCGATGTAAGAACCCTATCGAACAGAAAAGAGAATAATTCGGCGGTGTTTAAAGAATTGCCCCCAAACTTTTTGTGTACAAATACACCGCTAAAATTTGACCACAGTGCCACAGACGACGATGGGGATAGTTTGGTGTATGAATTGTTCCGCCCATTCACAGGTGGTACATCGAACATGCCAAGGCCTGATCAAGGTGGAAATGGGGATTTGCAGCAACCGCCATTCTCTCAAATTTCTTGGACCACTGGTTATCGCGATACCTACCAAATTGATGGTAATCCGCCATTGACGATCGATAAAAGTACTGGATTTATGACGTTGACACCCACACGTACAGGACAGTTCGTTATTGGGATTATCGTAAAGGAATATAGAAACGGACAATTGATATCTTCGACTAGGAGGGATTATCAATTCAATGTACAGAGCTGCGTGATTGATGTTGTGGCATCCTATTTTGTGCCGACGTTTATTTGTGGTTACCAATATAGGTTTCAAAATAAGAGTTCTTCGGCTCAGCGATATCATTGGGATTTTGGCGTGGATACATCAACCCGCGATACCTCGAATTTGGGTAGTCCGAGCTTTACATTTCCGCACGCGGGGAAATTCAAGGTGAAATTGTTTGCCTACAAAAACAAGTGTTTGGATAGCTTTATTGCCTATGTAACGGTGGTAGAGCCGCTGAAACCCAAGTTGCCCGTGGATACTATTATTTGTCCAGGCGGCCGCGTAACGCTCAAATCAAACATTACTGCAGAAGCTTACAAATGGAGTACCGGTGGAACAAAAGACACCATGAGTACCGGTAAAGAAGGATGGGTTTGGTTGGATGTTTTTAGCAAAGTTTGCTCTTGGAGGGATTCGATGCGAATTACCATTGATCGGAATGTGGTGTCGGCTTTTGGCGATACGGTTTATTGCAGTGATGAGACTTTTAATCGTGTTATTGGGGCACTGCCGGGAATGGCGAAATATACTTGGAGTACAGGTGAAACAACCCAAGGCATTGTGGTTACAAAGCCAGGGAAATATTATGTCATCGGAGAAACCCCCAATTTCTGTAAGTCGAAAGATTCTGTAACAGTGAGTCAGTATTCCCCTGTTCAGGCCGCGGTGAATGATACTGTGGTTTGTCCGGGTGTTTCCGTGAATTTTGATGCCAAGGTGAATATCGGTGGAAATACATCCGTATTGTGGAGCAATGGTGCCACAACCAAAGTAGCCGCGATAACAAATCCTGGTCAGCATTGGTTGAAAATTACTGTGGGCTTGTGTTCGGATAGGGATACATTCCAGCTTAAGAATTTCCCATATGAGTTTGATCTTGGCCGAGATTTGCGTTTTTGCGACAAAATCGATACCACATTGAATATCGGCTTGGCCGGAGCCAATCGCATAGTATGGAATAAGGAAGTTATAGGTCGAAGTTATCGTCTCACCGAACCAGGTAAAATTGTGGTTGAATTGTTTAATTCCAACAACTGTCCAGAGATTGATTCAATTCAAGTAGCGCTTTTTCCAAATCCAGGGTTGAACTTGGGTGGCGATACAACCCTTTGTTTGTCGGAAAATCCCACCTTGGATGCCGGACCGGGAATGATATCCTATTTATGGAATACCGGTGCCACAACCCAGACCATCACGGCATTCGACAGTGGTAACTATTGGGTGAGGATCAAAGATTCCGAGGGATGTGTTTCATCGGATTCAATCAACATGAAAAAACGCAAAGACTTGTTCCCATCAAACATCTTTATGCCCAATGCGTTCACGCCCAATGGCGATGGTAGAAACGATTTATATCCCCTGAATCAATACAAAGTAAAGGGCGCTAAATACAACATCAAATTGTACAACCGTTGGGGCGAGAAAATCATGGAATTGGAAAGTCCTGATATCAATTGGGATGGCAATGTCAATGGAAAGCCGGCACCGGAAGGGGTGTATATATTCATGGCGTATTGGATTGGTTGCGATAATGAAAAGCGATCGCTCCAAGGGAATTTTACCCTACTTCGATAATTACCCTACGGGATTCAGAATTCTACTGCGGGGAATGTTGTAATTTTACAATTCAATATTCCGTATGACACTACAGCTGATTAAAAATGCGAAAATCGTCACTGATAACCACATCATTGAAGGCGATTTGTTGATTGAAGGAGGCAAAATTGCACGCATCGACAAAGACATTTCTGTGGATGGAAACGTTGTTGTCTTTGATGCTGATGGACAGTTTCTTATCCCTGGAGTGATTGATGACCAGGTGCATTTTAGGGAGCCGGGACTTACGCATAAGGCGAATATACATACTGAGAGTAGGGCAGCATTGGTTGGCGGAACAACATCGTTCATGGAAATGCCCAATGTAAATCCGCAAACCGTGACCAATGTCTTGTTAGAAGAAAAGTATGGCTTAGGCGCAAACTCCTCTGCGGTGAATTATTCTTTCTATCTCGGTGGAACCAACGACAATTTGGAAGAAATTAAACGGGTAAATCCAAGAAACGTTTGCGGAGTTAAGATTTTTATGGGTAGCAGTACGGGTAACATGTTGGTAGACCAAGAAGAGGCATTGAACGGTTTGTTCGCTCATTCGCCAATCTTGATTGCCACACACTGTGAATCAGAGAGTCGCGTGAAACAAAGATATGCAGATGCGTTGGCCAAATTTGGCGATGACATTCCACCGCGTGAACATCCCGTGATTCGCGACGCAGAAGCTTGTTATTTGTCTTCCTCGTTTGCCATTGAATTGGCGAAAAAACACAATACCCGATTACATATCTTACACATCACATCGGAAAAAGAAACGGATTTATTCAGAAACGATATCCCATTGGTAGAAAAGCGCATTACCGCAGAGGTTTGCGTACATCATTTGCATTTTTCAGAGGCCGATTATGAAACTTTGGGTCACTTGATTAAATGTAATCCAGCGGTGAAAACGGCTCAAGACAGGGAGGCCCTTTGGAAAGCCCTCTTAGACGATCGTTTTGATGTGATTGCCACTGATCACGCGCCACACACTTGGGAGGAAAAACAAAATTTATATCCAACTTCGCCATCAGGATTGCCGCTGGTGCAACACGCACTTTCACTCATGATGGATTATGTGGTTGAAGGCAAATTGAGCATCGAAAAAATGGTTGAAAAAATGTGTCACAACCCCGCAATTTTGTATCAGATTGAAGGTCGTGGATTTTTGAGAGAAGGATATGCTGCTGATTTGGTGTTGCTAAAGGAAAATTACAACCCAGTAACAAAATCAGATTTGTTGTATAAGTGCGGATGGTCCCCGTTGGAAGGACATACGTTTAAATATGCGCCATCGAAAGTTTGGGTCAACGGTACACTGAGTTACAATGAGGGTGTGATTGGGGAATTGAATCCACAACGACTCTTGTTTGTCCGCTGAGTGAGATCGCATAGAGCGATTACATCATTTTTGAACGCTTTACAAAAAATGCCGTTAGGGTTTGTTCGATGGGTTTGGACACATCTGCCAAGTGATGATCGATGCCCAATTGAAGACATTGTTGTGCAATCATCGATTGTCGCTCCTGTTCGAATTTGAGGTAGTGATCTTGAATTTCATCAGGTTGCAGTTTGATGCGTGCATCCGTTTCTAAATCGATGAATTGAACTGGGCGATTGCCCAATTCTAATAGCATTTCATGTTGGGCGTGATGAATTTGGAGCAAGAGGATTTCGCACTTTTGAAAGCGAAGCATGGCCATGTGTTTCCAAAATGAGGCCTCGGCTACCGCCTCGGCCGGATCCCACAACAAATCACTTAAAATAACCACCAAATGCCGGCGACCAACCTGTAACACCGCACTCTCCATGCCCTGTTGGGTCGTGTTCGTTTGAGTCAGGGTTGCTTCAACTTTGGAGTTCCACTGCCAGTAAGATCCCAATACCCCAATCTGCTGCTGTAAATGGCCCCGAGTACTCTTGATGGGCGAGCGGTAACTGAATCCCTGTTCGTTGTATAAACCCAGAGAAAAACCATCCTTTTGCTGCTGTAGGATATGTGCCACAACCCCGGCACCCAATACCCCCATTTTCAACTTTAAACCTTGCTCTATGGGGTAATGCATGCTTTTGGACACATCCACCCACAAATGGGCTTTTAAGTTGGTTTCCTCATCAAATTGCTTGATGTACTTTTTGTCTGTCCGCGCCAACAATTTCCAATCGATGTTTTTGACACTCTCACCAGGATTATACGGTCGGTGTTCGGCAAATTCAACCGAAAATCCCCGAAACGGACTTTTGTGCATCCCAGCAATGAATCCTTCCTTGGCTTTTTGGGCCAATAATTCAAAGTTGGTGAAAGATTGAATTTCTTCGAGTAGCACGGTGTGTTAATGAACAAAAAAGGCCGGCGAGCCGGCCTTTTTTTCAAGCGTTGAATGATTACAATTGTGCATCAATCTTCGATGCGATGTTCTGCTTAGGAACAGCACCTACGATCTTGTCAACCAATTGACCATTTTTGAAAATCAACAAGGTAGGAATACTGCGTACACCGTAGTTCATGGAAATGTCGGGATTCTCGTCCACATTCAATTTTCCAATTACCGCTTTGCCTGCATATTCGTTGGATAATTCATCCACCATCGGACCGATCATGCGGCAAGGACCACACCATTCTGCCCAGAAATCTACCAATACGGGTTTGTCTGATTGCAAAACAACTTCATTGAAATTGCTGCTTGTAAATTTTTCTGCCATTGTATTGTTTATTATTAGTTCAAATTTAAGTTTTTCTCTTCGCTTATGGGATAATTTCTTTGTTTCTCGCAACCCCTATGCCAAACAAAGCATAGTCATAATAAACAGGGTCTTGAGGACGAAATGCACGCAATCTGTCGGTCAGTTCGCAGCAACTCTGCCAATCTGACTTATTGCGCTGCAGCAATCCCAACTCTTGGGCAACGCGTTCAACATGTACATCTAGCGGACACATCAACACCGCCGGAGATACTTTGCGCCAGATCCCAAAATCAACAGGGGAGTGGGGTCTTATCATCCACCTGAAATACATGTTCAATCGCTTACATGCACTGCCTTTTGCTGGTGATGCCAAATGTTTGTCGGTTCGTTTCTCATGCGGAAATGCTTGCCATTGCTGTTGAAATGAGGTCAATGCACAAAAAACTTGATCCCCAATTGGCGCCTCGAGAACAACCTTGCTAAAGAACAAATCCTCCAAACTCGGCGCCCCCGAATACCACTGTCGGAAAAACCGAATCATCGATATCACGTCCTCACCGTTCAAAGTACGATGCACAAACGACCTCAACCGCTGCAAATCGCTTTCCTCATGCTGCATCACAAAATCATAAGGCGCATCATCCATCAGTAACATCAATTTTTGTGCACTGTTGATGATGGTCTTCCGCTGTCCCCATGCCATAATCGCAGCGAAAAAGCCAGCCAATTCAATGTCCTGCAAACGACTATATCGATGCGGAATCTGTACCGGATCGTGGGGGATAAACGCATTTTCCTCCACCTCTTTGGCCCAAAAATCGAGCAACTCCTTGATTTCTGAGTCTGTCATCGCCCCGTAAATCGGATCAAACCTTTGCCAAAGCGCCTTCTAGGTCAGCGATCAAATCATCCACGTGCTCAATGCCCACACTTAAACGGATTAAACTGTCTTTCAAACCGTTAGCCTCGCGCTCAGCCTTCGGGATACTGGCATGCGTCATCGTTGCTGGATGACCTACCAAGCTTTCCACACCGCCCAAACTCTCAGCCAATGCGAACAACTGCGTAGATTTCAAAAATGTCAATGCCTTCTCAATGGCGTCGTCTTTCAATGTGAAAGAAATCATCCCGCCAAAATCTTTCATTTGTTTCTTCGCCACTGCATGGTTGGGATGACTTTCAAAGCCAGGCCAATAAACTTCACCCACTTTTGGGTGCGATTTCAACCAATGAGCCACTTTTGCACCGTTTTCGCAATGACGCTGCATGCGAATGTGTAAGGTTTTGATACCGCGAAGGGTTAAGAAACAGTCCATCGGACCGGGAGTAGCGCCACAAGAATTCTGAATAAAGGCCAAACGATCGCGTAATTCGTCGCTGGAAGTGCACAATACGCCCATCACCACATCGCTGTGACCGTTGATATATTTGGTGGCTGAGTGCATCACAATGTCAGCACCCATTTTCGCTGGATTCTGCAAGTAGGGCGATGCAAAAGTGTTGTCGACCACCACAATGCTGCCAAACTCATGACCGATTTGAATCATGAGCTCGATGTCGATAATGCGCAACAAAGGATTTGTAGGCGTTTCAACCCAAACCATTTTTGTTTTCTCATTCAT